>PMSW01000095.1:428-147227 GCA_003168215.1 Actinomycetota bacterium | reverse complement strand
AAGACCCTGCGCCACCGCGGCCGGCACCTGGCCGCGGAGAGAGGGGGGCCGCGCGCCGCCTTACCCCCGGCGCCGTCCTGGCCGCGGGCACTGCGCGCGATCCGCGCCTGGCTCACCCCCGCGATCGCGCTGCAACGCTGGTGGCCGGCATGGTCCAAAGCGCCCCCGCCCCCGCAACTTCAGGCCCTGATGACCTCACTCGCGGCAGGCCACGGCCTGCACCTCTACATCCCGAGTTAACAAACCACCGCTAGAGAGCTTCAACGGCCGGGGTTACGGCGGCTGACCGGAAAATTACCGGTTCGCGCGGGAGAACGCGCGGCGGGGAAGACGACTACATGAGGTGGCGGGCGAAGAATAGCTCTGAGCTGTCCAGTTCGAACAAGGGTTAATGGGTCGACCGGCGACGACATGGCAATCTACGCTTGCCAGGCTCGCCTCTGTATATCTCACCGCATCGGCCCTGCCCTTCCCGTGCCGAAAGGATTTCTCGGTGCCAGCAGCACACTCGCAATCGGCAGGAACCGCCATCTCACCGACCCGGGCCGACGACTTCGCCGGCTGGTACCAGGAAGTGGTGCGGGCTGCGGAGCTGGCAACCATGGCGCACGTCCGGGGGTGCATGGTCATCCGCCCGTGGGGTTACCGCATGTGGGAACTCATGCAGGCAGAACTCGATCTTCAGATCCGGGCCCGGCGCCACTCCAACGTGTACTTTCCGCTGTTCATCCCGCTCAGCTACCTTCAGTCCGAGGCCAGCCATGTCGAGGGTTTCGCCAAGGAGATGGCCGTCGTCACGCACCACCGGCTGGACAGCGTCAACGGCGTTCTCGTTCCGGCCGGACCGCTTGAGGAGCCGCTGGTCGTGCGGCCGACGTCCGAGACAATCTTTGGCCGGTCGATGTCGGAATGGATTCATTCATATCGCGACCTGCCGATGCGACTGAACCAATGGTGCAACGTCGTGCGCTGGGAGATGCGCCCGCGCGTGTTCTTGCGCACCACCGAGTTCTTGTGGCAGGAAGGGCACACGGCCCACGATTCGGAAGCTGCCGCGATGGCCGACGCTCTCGATGCCCACGAGATGTACCGGACATTCGCGGAGGATTTCCTCTGCATACCCACGGTGCCCGGCGAGAAGTCGGCCAGCGAACGGTTCCCGGGGGCGGTAAGCAGTTACACGATCGAGGCCATGATGCAGGATGGCCGGGCCGTGCAGGCGGGCACGTCGCACTATCTCGGACAGAATTTCGCGCGGGCCGCCGATATCGACTTCCTCGACCGCAAGGATGAACGGCAGCACGCGCACACGACGTCCTTCGGGATCTCCACTCGCCTGATCGGCGCGGTGATCATGACTCACGGTGACGATGACGGCCTGGTGCTGCCTCCGGCCATCGCCCCGTCCCAGGTGGTTATCGTGCCGATCCTGCGCGGTGAGAGCAGCGGGGCGGTGCTTGCCTACGCTCATCAGGTTGCCGCCGCGCTGACCGGACCGGACGGGATCAACCCGGATCGCGTGCTCGTGGAGACCAGCGAGCAGCGAGCTACCGACCTGCGATGGAGCTACGTAAAAAAGGGCGTCCCCGTCATTGCCGAGGTGGGACCGCGGGACCTGGCGAGCCGCACGGTTACCTACCGGGTGCGCCTCGATCACCACGCCCTGCGCACGGCAGGATTCGATGACCTGCGTGCCGCGATGGCTGCCGCGCTGCGCGAAGTACATGAGGGGCTGCTGCAGCAAGCGCGCATCCGATTGCGGGAAGGGATCCATTCGGACATCACAACGCTGGGGGAGATGGAGCAATTCTTCCGGTCCCGTCGCGGATTCGTGCTCGGGGCCTGGTGCGGGGAGCCGGACTGCGAAGCGGCGCTGAAGCCGCTTGCCGTCAGCATCCGGTGCATTCCCCAGCACCTTGAGGCGCCGGGCGAGGCCTGCGTCGTCGACGGCCGCCCGAAGCGGTTCTCGGCGCTGTTCGGACAGTCTTACTGAGCCTGCCAGCACGGGGACCACTGCGGCCAGGCGCGCGGCCTCAGGACCCGGCGTCGCCCGGTCCCTGCGGCCCGGTCGTGGCAGCCCTTGGCCGAAGTACAGCCAGCGTCGCGAGGCAGGCACCTGCGAGGAGGGCGTACGGGAGCAGATCAGACGTCGCTTCGGCCAGCACGCCGCTGGCTGCGGCGGCGAGAGCCTGCCCGCTCGCCCAGGCAAGATTGGCCAGCCCGAAAGCAAGTCCCTGGTTGAGCTGCAGCCGGTGGGCGCCCGCGCTCAGCAGCGCCGTGGCCGGAGTAAAGAGCGTGCCGTAGGCGGGCAGGCCCACGATCAGGAGGGCCACAAGAAAGGGCGCCGGCTTAACCAGCGGCGCCAGCAGACTGACGGCCACCGCCGCGGCAAGTGAGAGACGGACGGGCAGCAGCGCGCCACGGCGGTCCGACAGCCGGCCGATCAGCGGCGATAGCCCTGACTCGATAGCCGCCGCCCCCAGGAAGGCCGCCCCGATGATGATCGCCGTGGCGCCCAGCTGGCTGAGGCGCAGCGGGGCGAGCACGTCCAGCACTCCGAAGGCCAGGCCAGCGAGCATCGTGAGCCACAGGCCGGTGCTGACTTGCCGGTCACGGACCGCGGGCCAGGCCGCCCGCAGGCCCTGCGGAACGGGGGAGTGCGGACCAGGTACGAAGAAGGCGACCGCGAACAGGGCGGTTCCCGCTACGGCGGCGGCGGCGAAGGCTGGCCCGGTCCCTACCTGGTCGGCGACGGCTCCGACGACCGGGCCGAAGAGCGCCCCGACGACCGCAGCGCCCAGCGCAGTGCCCAGCAGCTCACCCCGCCGCTCCGGCGGAGCTGCCGTCGCCAGCCAGGCCAGGCCCGCGGCCCAGGTACATGCCCCGCCGAGGCCCTGCGCGAAGCGCGCGGCATCCAGGACGAAAGGTTCGGAGGCCCAGCCGAAGACCAGCGTCGATCCGCTCATCAGCGCCAGCCCCAGTAGCACGACCAGCCGGTCTCCCAGGCGGGCGGCGAGCAGCCCTCCCGGCAGGGCGCCGACGAGGGTGCCGAGGGGGTACGCGGCGACAAGGAGCCCTGCCCCCGCCTTGGACAGCCCGGCCGCGTGCGTGTAGTACGGCAGCAGCGGGGTCAGGGCGGTAAAGAAGACCGTGTCGACGAGCACCAGCGCACAGACGAAGGCGAGCAGCGTCAGCACCGGGCGCGCCAGCTTCAGCCGGGGCGCCGGGCCCGGCGATACAGGCTGCCGCGTCAAGCGCCGGTGAATCGCGCCGCGCGCTTCTGCGTGAAGGCCGCGACTCCCTCGGCGAAATCGGCGGAGCCGGCCATTTCCTGCTGGATCCGGGCCTCGAGTTCGAGTTGCGCGCTGATCTGCTCGTAGAGCCAGCTGTTGAGCTGGCGCTTGGCGCTGGCGTAAGACCTGGTCGGACCGTCGGCGAGCCGACCGGCGAGGCCGTCGGCCCGCGCAGCGAGTTCCTCGTCCGGCCAGACCTGGTTGACCAAGCCCCATTCCAGCGCACGGGCGGCCCCGATCCGCTCGCCCAGCATCGCCATCTCCGTCGCGCGGGCGAAACCCACCCGTGCGGGCACGAACGCCGACGAGCCGCCGTCCGGCGCCAGGCCGATGTTCACGAACGCGAGCAGGAAGTACGCCGACTCGGCGGCGACCACCAGGTCGCAGGCGAGGGCCAGCGACAGCCCGATCCCGATGGCGCCGCCGTTCACTGCTGCTATGACCGGCTTCGGCATCTCGCGGATCCCGACGATGATCGGGTGGTAGCGCTCGCTGAGGACGCTGTAAAGGTCCGGCTGGCCGGCTGGCGTCTGGCCGAGGTCAGCCTTGAGGTCCGCGCCACTGGAGAACGCGCGCCCCGAGCCGGTTATCGTCACCACCCGGACCGCTGAGTCCGCACCCACCGCCTTGACGGCGGCAAGCAGGTCAAGCGCGAACTGCTTGTTCCATGCGTTCAGGCTGTCGGGACGGTTGAGCACCAGTTTCGCGGCGGCGCCCCGGCGGTAGAGGTTGACTGTCTCGTACTCATGGTCCATCTCGTAGTCGCTCATGACGGTCATGTTAACGACGAGCAGGCGACCGGGACACGCTGAAAGCACCGTGCCTGTCCCGGCTCAGTGAGCCGGGACAGGCACGGGCCTTGCTGGATGCGGGTCAGCCGATAATGCCTGCCGCGTCAGCGCCTCGGACCGAGCGTGATCGGGGTAATTGTCCCCGACCGGTCCCATGTCGCCTCGAAGCTGGGCCCGCTCAGCGGACCGACCGTATCGAGCGAGATGAACCCGCCACTGTTCAACGGGTCGACCATGAAGATCGGCACGTTGTTGAAGCCGCCGATGCCCTTGACCTTGCCGCCGGCAACCTGCGCCTGAGCCTGGCCCATGGTGGCGGTGTGGTAGTCAGCCAGCGCTGTCAGGAAGCACTTGGTTTCCGTGTTGTTGCACAACGCGGGCCGCTCGATGATCCACTCAGCTGACGCCCGCTGGCACGAAGCGCAGGGCTTGATGATGGTGAAATGCTTGCCGCTGTTGACGTCGCCGATGGTGAGATTGAACTTGCCGCCGGTGTACTTGACACTCTCGTCGATGACGTCGCCGGGCTTCACCTTGAACACGTTCGCCGAGAACGCCGGGAACATCTCGTACCAGGCTTCGTACTCGGGGGTGGTGTGGTTCTTGCCTCCGCAGAAGCCGTAGGTGCCGTCCTGCTCGACGGTGTCGGTGGTAAAGCCGTCAAGGCCGACCCAGTTCGACGTCCACTGGTTGGCCTTGCCCGGGCAGGTGACCTTCGGCTGCACGAAAAGGCTGTGGACGTAGTTGAACTTCTTCGCGGACGTGGCCGCATAGCCCGACCAGTTCTCGCTGATCGTGGGGAGCCCGGAGTTGCCGGGCGCCCTGATGATCTCCCCGCCAGGCTGAGGATGGCTGACGGCTACGCTGGCGCTGGCAGCCCCCGCGGCGCCCACGAAACCGGCCCCCAGGAGCATGCCGGTTGTGGCTACCACAGTAGCAAGCGTGAAAAACCGTTTCATAAAATAGGTTCCTTTCGGAGGCGATACCGGCCACCTTAGACCTGCGCGGACAACAGCTGTCAAGCAGGCATTTTCATAACGAGCAGGCAGGTCGGCCGTAACCGGTCTGTACCGCCGGCGAGTACTGGGATGCGGCGGTGCCGGACCGCGGGTTGCGATCTCGCTCAGCCAGCGGAAGGCGGCCCGCTGCCGGAGCCGCTGCCCCGCCAGACCAGGCGCGGCGGTCCGGCTTGCCTCGTGGGGAGCCCGGAGTTGCCGGGCGCCCTGATGATCTCCCCGCCAGGCTGAGGGTGGCTGACGGCTACGCTGGCGCTGGCAGCCCCCGCGGCGCCCACGAAACCGGCGGGCACATGGGGTGTGCCCGCCGGCTGCCGTGATCGGGCGCCGCGGCGCCCGGCGCTAGGAGTTGGCCAGGTCGGTGATGAAGTCGGGACCGATCGAGCCGAGCCCGGTCATGCTGTCGTAGCCCTTGGCCGTGCTGAGCGTGTTGGGCCGCGTGGCACAGTTGCCGGTCTCGTCGCAGTACGTGATCACGCCCTCGTAGGTGAGCTCACGGAACGAGTCGATGTAGCCCGACGTCGCGCCGTACGTGAAGCCGTGGTCCACCCGGTACTCGGCCTGCTTGCCACCGGGCACGATGTCGTCGATCGCGCCGGACTTGGTGTCGAGCCCGTAGATCGCCGGGTTGATGAAGCCGACGGGCGAGCCGCCCGCCACCTGATCGGCATCAGCGATCACTCCGGCCAGCAGCGGCGAGGCGAGGCTGGTACCGCCGTACCTGGTCTGGCCGTACTCGTCCTTTCCGTTCGGGAAAATCTCGTGCAGGCCGATGAGGAAGCCGGTCGACGGGTCGGCGTCCATCGAGATGTCGGGCTCCACCCGCAGCGGGACGGGGCCGTCAACGGCCTCGTTGCGCAGCGCGAGCGAGGACGGCACGACCTTCGCCTGGTACGACGGCTGGAGGTAGTTGTAGCTGGTGAACCCGCCGCTGCCGCCGTCGAACGTGACCGGCAGCCAGGTGCCGACGGTCGACGCGGAGCACCCGGGAATGACGTCCTCCACGTTCGCCGTGCACTTGAACGAGCGGCCGGTGGCCCAGCCGAGCTGGCCGCTCTGCTGGCCGTTCGCGCCGATCTTGAGCGACGTGCCGCCCACGGCCGTGACGTAGGGGCTCGACGGCGGGTAGTCGGCGGAGGACAGGCCGAAGAGGTTGAAGTTGTCGCCGTTGTCGCCGGAGGAGAACAGGACTGAGATCCCGGTCGAGTCAGCCATCATGAACAGGTCGTCATACGCGGTCCGGGTCGCAACGTCATCGAAGAGATCCCCGGCGTCGTCGCCCCACGAGTTGGTGACCACGCTGGCCAGGCTATGGTCGATGACCTTCTGCTCGGAGTTGAACAGGCCGTTGATGCAGTCTTTGGCGCCGACGTAGAGGATCTTGGCGTCCGGCGCCGTCGAGTGCACGGACTCTACGTCGATTGCCTGCTCGTCCAGCCAGCCGGACGCCGCGCACTCCGCCTGGTCGTCGAAGGGGGTCGAGTCGAGCTGGCTGAAGTGCGCGCTGGAGAACGGGTCGCCCGGATCGTTCTTTGCGAAGTACCGGCTCGCGTCACTGGCGATCGTGGATGAGCCGTAGGCGTCGATGACGGCGACCGTGACGCCCTTGCCGGTCTGGGCCGAGCCGATGTGATAGGCGGAGCGGTACTGGCCGGGCTTGTAGCCGCACACCTCGTCGGGTACCACAGAGGGGTAGCCGTGCCCGAACGCCGGCGTGACCGTCGTGGCCTTGGCGCCGTAGTACGCGCCGCACGGCTGAGCGGTGATGAACGCGGACGGCGCCGGCGGGAACGGGTCGGTCGCGGCCAGCGCGCTCGCCCGGGTGCTCGCGGCCAGCGCGCTCGCCCGGGTGCTCGCGGCGCTCGCCGCCGCGGCGGCTGGCGTGGCGACGTTCTGGTTGATCCCCATCGCGCCGACCACGCTGCCGGCGATCGACGCCGGAACCGACATCTGCCTGGTGGCGAGGCGCACGACGCGGCCGTTCAGCTTGTAGTTCGCCAGCCCCGTGTCGAACGCCTTCTCGACCTGGGCGGCCGTGCCCGATGCGGAGATGGTGATGCGGTCGCTGGAGGTGGCGCCGACCTTGAAGCCCTCGCTGGCAAGCCACGCCCGGGCGCCGCTGACCTCGGCGGCGGTCGGCGAGAACTTCGATTCCCACTGGGCCGCGGTCAGGTAGTGCCGGTAGCTCGCGCTGCCCGGTGTGCTGACCGCCCGCACGAGCGCCTGCGCTCCTGCCGCGTCATCCAGTTTCAGCACTAGCTCGAAGTCCACCGTGGCGGACCTGGATACTGTGCCAGCCGGATGCTGACGGGCAGCCGCTGCAACGACGGTCCCAGCCAGCGGGGTCCGGCCGGAAGTGGCGGCGCCCGCCGTCTGAGCACCGGTGATGCCGCTGACCGTCGCGAGGCTCAAAAGAGCGGCCGTTCCGGCGGCCACCGCAGGCGTTCTGTGTCGCGTACCCAACATTGCCCCTCCAGGGGAAAAGATGCCAAAATTATCTTCGGGACATTAGCCACCTTTAACCGCTGGCGCAACGGCGCCACACCCCTCTTTGGTGCTATAGAGACCGTTTTAGTGCTATAGAGACCGTAATCCCATAGCCGGTGCGCCAGCAGGTAGCGGAGCCCGGCAGATGGCCGTCCGCTCAGGACGCGGTTCCCCGGATGGATCAGCCCTTCTGCACTGGCCCAGGCATGCATCCAGACCGGCCCTCGGCGAGCGCATGCGCCGAGCGGGGGTAGGGACGGTCCCGCTCGCGAGCCTGACCGCGGCATCCCTGACGGGGTACAGCCCGCTGGGCTGCCGATCCGCTGCCACCGAGGTTGACCGCGGACACGCCGGAATAGCCGCGCAGCACGCCGGTTGCCCGGCCAGGCCCGCGGTCCGTCTTGTCAGCCGCGGCGGTCCGTCTGGCTGTTCATCCGCTGTCTTCGCGCTGCCATGCCTGCCACAGCTTGAACAGGCCGGCCTTGTCGCTGGCCAGGTAGAGCCGAACTACCTCGGAGCGCTCGGCGGGCGTTATGCCTGATCTGCTGATGTGGTCTTCATAGATGCCGGTTAACGCACAGATGTCGCAGCCCTTGGTGTAGCGGATGTGCCCGCATGCTGCCCGCACCGCGCCCTGCCGATCAGCCGGGCGAGCCCGGGCCGCCGGCGCGTGCGGAGCACATGACGGCTGTGAAGTACGTGCCGGTAGCTGCCGCATCAGCCAGACCCCCTCCGTTCGCTGAGAATGATATTAACTGCACCGAATGCCGTAATTAGCGTACTTCCTCGAGTCTGCCGGAACGCGTCACCGTCGTCTTGGATCAGGCTTGCAGATGCGCAGGTGGCAGGCACTGTTGCTCGATTGCACCCGGGCAGCACCGGGGGCCTGCCCAGGTCCCGCCTGGCGGCCGGGGTCTTCGCTCGATCTTCTGCACCGCAGTTGCGGCACCAGCGGCGGTCAGTCCTCGTCGAGCGGCCCCTGCATCGGGATATGGACGTGTCCGGACTTACTCGCCAGGGCGGCAGGGCCGCTCGCCAGGGCGGCAGGGCCGGGCGAGCCAGGCAGGCCGGCCGGCTGCGGGCGGAGCCTGCGGCCCAGGGCCTGCCACGACGTCCGGCCGGCTCGGTAGGCGAGGATGGCGAGCGCGAGCAGCGCTGCCGCAACGATCCCGTCGGCCCAGAAGTGGTTGGCGGTAACGACCACCACCAGGGTCGTTACCGCGGGGTAGGCCAGTGCCAGCCAGCGCCATCGGCTGGCCGAGACCCGGACCACGGTCACGCCGACCAGCAGCGCCCAGGCGACGTGCACCGACGGCATGGCCGAGACCTCGCTGGGGTTGAAGCCGGCGGCGGCCCCGTAGACCGACTGGCCGTAACGCACCCCGGTGTCGACCATCCCGGCGGAGGGCAGCATCCGCGGCGGCGCGACCGGGATCAGCTGGATGAGCAGGCATGCCCCGGTCAGCATTACCAGGGTCGCGCGTACCTCCGGGTAGCTGTCGCGATGCCACAGGAACAGCCACGTCAGGAGCGCGATCAGGCCGACGTAGTGCAGGCTCGCGTAGTACAGGTTGAATGCCTGCACGATCAGCGGGTGCGGCAGGAAGAGCCGCTGCACCGCGGCCTCGCTCGGCAGGTGGACGACCCGCTCCGCGTGCCAGATCCACTGCGCCCGCGCGAGCGCGCCGCCGGAGATCCTTGGCGCGTACCTGCCGGTGAACTGCCACAGCGCGAACAGCCCGACGACGATGCCGGTCTCCCGCGTGATCGCGGCTGCCCCGGCGAGCCTGCCGGGCTGCGGTGGCGCGCCAGCAGGCCGGGGGACGGTATCGCCATACGCCACGGCGGAGCGCCGGGCCGCACCGCCGCGCCGGGCTGCATCGCCCAGGCGGATCGCCGCCGTCGCTCCGAGCAGGCATGCCGAGGTGACCGCGGCCGCCTGCCAGGACAGCTCGATCTTCAGCATGGTCCGTGCTCCCCATCCGCGGCGGCATCCGAGGACACCATATTCGGCCAGGACCAGGTGCTGGTCGAATCACGGCGGCCCGGGACCGCCGCGATTCGATGCCGTCAGCCGCCCGCACCTATATATCAGCGGCAGGTGATGGGCTCTGTGCCCTGTCCGTGGCGTCGCCGTCCGGCGGCCAGTGGTCACCGTCAGGCCCCGCGGCGTCAGGCGGTAGCCGACCCGGACATCGAGAATGGATAACCCTCAACGGGGTAGAGGGTGGCCGCCATGACGATCTGACGGCGGCCGGTAGAGCGCGGCACCCCGCCGACTATCCAAGGAGGAAAACCGATGGCCGCACCTACCGTCGCGGACTACTTGCTCGAGCGACTGCGTGACTGGGGAGTGGAGAAGGTCTTCGCCTTTCCCGGCGATGGCATCAACGGCATCCTGGCCGCCTGGGGACGGGCCGAGAACAATCCGCAGTTCGTGCAGTCCCGGCATGAGGAGATGAGCGCGTTCGAGGCCGTCGGCTACGCGAAGTTCACCGGCCGCTTCGGGGTGTGCATGGCCACTTCCGGGCCCGGCGCGATCCATCTGCTCAACGGCCTGTACGACGCGAAACTCGACCATGTTCCGGTGGTGGCGATCGTCGGCCAGACCAGCCGCTCGGCGATGGGCGGCTCCTACCAGCAGGAAGTCGACCTGCTGAGCCTGTTCAAGGACGTGGCCAGCGAGTACGTGCAGATGGTCACCGTGCCCGAGCAGCTGCCCAACGTGCTGGACCGGGCCATCCGCGTCGCGCTCGCCGAGCGGGCGCCGACGGCGATCATCATTCCCTCTGACGTGCAGGAGCTTGAGTACTCAGCGCCCACCCACGAGTTCAAGATGGTGCCCTCCAGCGTCGGCGTGGACTGGCCGGTAGCGGTAGCGGGTGATGCCGCGATCGCGCGGGCTGCCGAGATTCTGAACGCCGGGCAGAAGGTGGCCATCCTGGCTGGCTCGGGCGCCCGCGGCGCCCGAGCGGAACTGCAGCAGGTCGCCGAGCTACTCGGGGCAGGTGTCGCGAAGGCACTGCTGGGCAAGGACGTGCTGGCCGACGACCTGCCCTATGTCACGGGCTCGATCGGGCTGCTGGGGACCAGGCCCAGCTACGACATGATGATGGGCTGCGACACGCTGCTGACCGTCGGATCCAGCTTTCCCTATACCCAGTTCCTGCCCGCATTCGATCAGGCCCGCGCGGTGCAGATCGACGTTGACGCCAAGTACATCGGCATGCGGTACCCCTATGAGGTCAACCTCGTCGGCGACGCCGCCGCCACGCTCCGGGCACTCATTCCGCACCTGCAGCGCAAGCAGGACCGGGCCTGGCGCGAGGACATCGAGGCCAAGGTGACCCGCTGGTGGGAGGTGATGGATGCCGAGGCCATGGTCGATGCCGATCCGGTTAACCCGATGCGGCTCTTCGCGGAGCTGTCGTCCCGGCTGCCCAGTAATGCCATCGTGACCGCCGATTCGGGTTCGTCGGCTAACTGGTACGCCCGGCAACTGCGCTTCCGCGGTGACATGCGCGGCTCGCTATCGGGGAACCTGGCCACCATGGGACCCGGCGTGCCCTACGGCATCGGCGCGAAGTTCGGCAACCCGGACCGGCCCGTCATCGTTTTCGCCGGCGATGGCGCGATGCAGATGAACGGCCTGGCGGAGCTGATCACTATCCGGCATTACTGGCACGAGTGGGGCGACCCCCGCCTCATTATCGCGGTACTGCACAACAACGACCTCAACCAGGTGACCTGGGAAATGCGGGCGATGGAAGGCGCGCCGAAGTTCGCCGAATCCCAGGAACTGCCCGACGTTGATTACGCAGCCTTTGCGGCCAGCCTGGGACTGCAGGCCATTTCTGTCGACAAGCCGGACCAGGTCGGCCCGGCGTGGGACCGCGCGCTGTCCGCTGACCGGCCGACCCTGCTCGATGTCCGTACCGACCCGAACGTGCCGCCCATCCCGCCGCACGCGACCTTCGAGCAGGCGAAAGACGCCGCCAAGGCAATCCTCAAGGGCGACGAGAACCGGTGGGGCGTGATCAAGGAGGGCCTGAAGACCAAGGTCCAGGAATTCCTGCCGGACAAGGAGGCCTGACGGACCCGCGGGAAGCCGTCCACGGCGGCCGGCGGCGTCCGGCGCCTCGTCCGTGGTGACGCGCATCGGCACTTCCGGCTGGAGTTATGACCACTGGGAGCCCGAGCTGTACCCTCCCGGGCTTCCGGCACGGGACCGGCTTGCCCGTTACGTCGAGGCCTTCCCGACTGCCGAGCTCAACAGCAGCTTCTACCGCTGGCCGCGGCCAGCGGTCTTCCGTGGCTGGCAGCGCAGGCTGCCTGATGACTTTCGCCTCTCGGTCAAGGCGCCGCGCGGCCTCACTCACGGCAAGAAGCTGAAGGAGCCGGAGGAATGGATAAAGCGCATAGCTGCTGGCTGGCACGAGCTGGCCGGCAAGCGCGCCGTCTTGCTAGTCCAGCTCGCGCCTGCGCACGCCCGGGACGACGCCCGGCTGGCCTATTTCCTGCAGGCGCTGCCGGAATGGGTGCGAGTAGCAGTGGAGTTTCGCCATCCCAGCTGGCAGCACGAGGATGTCTTTGCGCTTCTCCATGCGTATGGCGCTGCCTATTGCGTCATGAGCGGCGCTCACCTGCCGTGCGTCCTGCGGACGACCGCAGGATTCGCGTACGTCCGGATGCACGGTCCGGATGACAATCATCTGTACGCAGGCTCCTACCCCCGCGGCAACCTGATGTGGTGGGCCGACCGGATACGGGAATGGGAACAGATGGGCAAAGACGTGTTCGTGTACTTCAACAACGACGGCGAAGCGAACGCCGTGCGCAATGCGGGCACACTACGCGGCATGCTCAGCCAATAGCCCCAATAGCCCCAANNAGCCCCAATAGCCCCAATAGCCATGGTGCCGGGAGGAAGTTCGGCTGGTCGCTGTGGCTTGCCGGCCCGGGACGGGACGCTGAGAGCCAGGACGGCGGTGTCGTCGTCCAGCCCCTCGCTGTAGCTGTCCAGCAGGGCGGTGATGGCGGTAATGGCCGCGGTGGCGGTGGTGGGCGCGAGGTTCCTGGCGAGGGTGTGCAGGGCTTCGTCTCCGTACCGGCCGTTGCCGGTGCCGGTGCGCGCGTCGGTCAGGCCGTCGGTATAGAGCAGCAGGGTGTCCCCGGGGTCCAGCCGGATCGTGGTGGCGGCATAAGTGACGTCGTCGAAGACGCCGATCAGCGGCCCGCCGGGGGTGGGCTGGTAGCCGGCGGTGCCGTTCGCGCGCAGCAGCAGGGGAGCGGGGTGGCCGCCGCTGGCGAGCGACAGGGTGAAGCCGTTGCCGTGCGGGTTGAGCACGCCGAAGATCGCGGTGCAGAAGTCGCGGTCGTCCCGGAGGTACTCCTGGCGCAGGGCGGCGTTCAGGGTGCTCAATACGGTGCCGGGGTCGTCGTCGTAGACCGCGGCGGCCCGCAGGGTGTAGCGGATCAGGGAGGTCACGGCGGCGGCGTGGGCGCCTTTGCCGCATACGTCGCCAAGGAACAGGCCCCACCGGTCCCGGCTGAGGGGGAACAGGTCGTAGAAGTCGCCGCCGACCTGGTCCAGGGAGGCGATGCGGTAGTGGGCGGCGGCCTCCAGGCCAGGTACGGCCGGCAGCGCCGGCGGCAGGAGGCTGCGCTGCAGGGTGGTGACCAGCCGCTGCAGGCGTTCGCGTTCGTGCTCGGCTTCCTGGCGGGCGCGCAGCAGCTCGCGTTCGTAGGCGCGGCGGTCGCGGGCGTCGAAGATCGTCGTGCGGATCAGCAGGGCTTCCCCGGCGGCGCTGGCCTTGACCGCGGAACTGACCAGCACGGGCAGCCGGGTGCCATCGGCGGCCTGCAGCTCCAGCGCCACTCCGCCGATCTCGCCCTGCATGCTCAGCAAGGGCGCGAAGTGAGTCTCGTGGTACAGCCTGCCGCCGACGGTGAGCAGGTCGGAGAAGTAGCGGCGGCCCACCAGCTGGTCCCGGGTATAGCCGAGCCAGGTCAGCAGCGTGGTGTTTATCTTGGCGATCTGGCCGTCCAGGAGCGTGCACAGGTAGCCGCACGGAGCGTTCTCGTACAGGTCCTCGGCGTTGTCCTCCAGCAGTGCGGTGAAGGCCGTCTCCTGCGCGCGGCCGCCGTCGTCCGGGCCGCCAGAGGCCAGGCCGTGCCCGCCGTTGCTCACTACGGGGGGCCGGCCGCGAAAGCGGCGATCGCCCCGAGGGTCGCTTCCGGGGCACTCAGCTGCGGGCAGTGACCGGTTGCGGGCAGGATGACCAGGCTGCTGCCGGGGATCTGGGCATGTACGAACGCGCCCACCTCAGGGGGCGCGATCACGTCCCTGGAACATTGCAGCACCAGCGTCGGCACGGTGACCCTGGCCAGGTCGGCCCGGTTGTCCGACAGGAACGTCGTACGGGCGAAAGCCCGCGCGATCTGCGGGTCGGTCCGGCAGAAACTGTTAGCGAGTTCCTCGGCCAGCTCCGGACGCCCGGGATTGCCCATGATCACCGGCGCCATCGCCGCGGACCAGCCCAGGTAATTGCTGTCCAGCGACTCCAGCAGCTCATCGATATCAGGCCGGCTGAAACCGCCCCGGTAACCAGTATCGTCGACATACCGCGGCGAGGGACACAGCAGGATCAGCTTGCCGAACTGCTCAGGCTCCCGGGCCGCCGCGAGCACGCCCATCATGGCGCTGACCGAATGCCCCACGAATATGACCTGCCGCAGCTGCAGCTCGCGGCAGATCCGCAGCACGTCATCGGCGTACCCGTCCAGCGTCGCGTACTGCTCGGGCCGCCAGGCCGACAGCTCCGACCGGCCCGATCCCACATGATCGAACAGCACCACGCGGAAATCCCTGGCCAGCCCCGGCGCGACCAGGCGCCACATGTTCTGATCACAGCCGAACCCGTTGGCGAGCATCACCGCCGGCCTGCCGGCACGGCCCATCAGCACCACGTTGTTCCTGCCGCGCGCGTTGCTACCGCCCATGGCGCGCATTCTTTCACCCAGGGTGCCCCCGCCGCCCAGGCGACGGATACAGCTCACCCAGCATGCCGCGGCCGGGCACGGATCACGGCGCGGCTGCTGGCGAGTTCGCCGCCCGCAGCGGGCAAACTAGCTCATGTCCAGGCCCTCGGTGCGGGCCTCTGCTCGTGCCGCGTCCAGGTGAGGAACGAAGAGATGAATATCTCTGCCAGCGATGTCCGGCATGCACTGACCGAGCTCGGCAGGCTGCGCTTCGGTGAGATGCGCGTCGAGGACGCGATGCACGAGATCGTGCAGGCTACTCATGCGATCTTCGATGTCGANNGGCGCGGGCCTGATGCTCGCAGATGCCGAGCACCATCTGCGCAACGTGGCGGTATCTGACGACCGGCTGGGGCACCTGGAGGATCTGCAGGTACGCCACCAGGAGGGTCCCTGCATCGCCGCCTTCGAGGATAAAGAGCTCGTGGGGGCCGAGGATCTCACGCAGGACAAGCGATGGCCCAGTTTCAGCGAGGCCGCGGTCAGCCGCGGGGTCCGCGCCGTGCTCGCCAGCCCGCTGCCGTATAACCAGGACGCCGTTGGCGTGGTGGCGGTGCTGTCAGAGAAGCGTCATCCCTGGTCGGCGGAGGGCGAGCTGGCGCTGCTGGCGTTCACCGATCTCGCTGCCCTGCTGATCGCCAGCATGATGCAGGGCGAGGAGCAGTCCGAGCTGGCGGCGCAACTCCAGATTGCGCTCAATTCACGCGCGATCATCGAGCAGGCGAAAGGGGTCTTGATCGGGCAGCAGGGTTTGTCCGCGCGCAGTGCCTACGAGCAGCTGCGGGCTCAGGCGCGGGCGGAACGCCGCAAGCTGCTGGCGATCTCTGCCGAGGTAGTGCGCAATGCGGCACGAGACGCCTGAGGAGTGCGAGGCCTGGCTGGCCGGTGACCGGCCGGGATGGTCCTGGTGACAGGGCCGGTCCCGGCCGGCCGTGGCGGAGCCGGTTAGCTGCTGGTGTTGATGGTGCCGTTGACGCCGTGCGGGAAGAACCCGCCCGATGTTGCCTTGTCCGGGGTGAGGTAGACGATGTTCAGGACATGGCCGGTGGTGCGGCCGTAGACCAGGCTGTTGCTGTCGGTGGGCACGATGTTCGCGCGCCCGTCCCTGGTGATGCCCTGGTCGTCGTTGCTGGGCCCGTCGAGGCTGTCGCGCGCCGCGGAGATCGCGTTGGCGTCCTTGGCCAGACCGCGGTCATACAGCAGCGTGCGCACGGTCGCGGCGTGGTAGGCCTCGACCGCCAGGATGCCCGCCGCCGCGCTGAGGTAGGTCTTGTTGCTGATCAGCGGAGCCGCGCCCTTATACGCCGTCACCCCGACGTCCTCGAAGATGAACGCGCCGAGCAGGAAGTTGTCCTCGTTCGCGTACACGTCGAACGTTTCCCCGGCCTTGATCAGCCCGGCCGCGATCGCCGCGTCGGTGAAGCTCTTCCTGATGTTGATCGTCGGCCGGGCGACCGCCGCCGAGCCGAGCGCCGCCCGCAGGAACCGCACGTGATCATACTCATCACGGGCGATCTCCTGCGCGATCTGGTGGACCTTCTTACTGCCGAAATGAACCTTCCGGCCGCCCTCCACGCTGCCGCGCCGGCCCTTCCCGTGCGTGAAGCTATCCGGCAGTCCGTGCCCGTGCACCGCGTTGGAGTAAAACTCCGCCTCCAGGTACTCCAGGTTCAGCGCGAAGTTCAGCACCGCCCCGTCGGAGATGGAGTTCGCCGCATCCGTCGCCGCCGACGCCGCAGGACCCGCCAGCGCCCCCGCGATGCTCACCCCCACCACCCCCAGGCCCGCCGCGCTCGCGCTCTTCAGGAAACGCCGCCGGTCCTCCGGATTCTCCGCACTGCGCTCGATCAGCTGCCCCACGTAAGTCTTACCGAACATTGTTTTTCCTTCCAGATATGATGGCCCCTGTATATTTCGACACCATCTGGTTTTCCTGCCTTGCCGGCCGCCTCTGGATGAGGTCATTTCGCCGGCATTCCGGCTGGCATGGGAATCACTTGCTGCCACCCCGAACGGGACCGGCGCGGGCAAGAACCCGGCCGCGCGGCCTTGCCCGACGCTGATTTCTGCCCGGTAGCCCGGTAGCCGCTCCGCCCATGTGCTCTTATTCGGGCCGTACGACGATGCGGTTTGCTGCGCAGAGCATCTTTTAATCTGGATGTCTTACGGCGGCGCAAATCAGGATCTCAGCGGCCGGCTGTCGCGAAGTCCGCAGTCAGCGCAGCCTGGCTGCGAGCTCGCGCAGGGGCACCTCGTATGCCTGCGCGTAGGTCGGGAAGGGATGCACGACGTCGGCCAGTACCGCAAGGGGCACGCAGGCGCGAATCGCGACCGTGGCCTCGGAGATCCAGTCGTCCGCGCGCGGGCCGACGGCGGCTGCGCCGATCAGGACACCGCGCGCCCGGTCGGCGGTAAGGATCAGCCGCCCGGCGGCCGTCCCGTCCGTCGCCGCGCGTGCCATCTGCGACACGTCCGCGGTCGCGGTCATCACATCGATTCCTGCCTCCCGCGCCTGCGCTTCCGTCAATCCGACGCTGGCCAGGGGAGGCTCGGTGTACACGATCCGCGGAATCGCGCGGTAGTCGGCAACCCGGCTGCCGCCGAGCAGGTTCGCGGTCACCACCCGCGCCTGATAGTTCGCGCCATGCGTGTACGGCACGATCCCGGTGACGTCGCCGGCGGCCCACACGTGTTCCTGGCCCTCGACTCGGCAGTCGTCATGCACGCGCAGCGCGCCTGCCTCCGTCGGCGTGACGCCGATAGCCTCCAGGCCCAGGCCGCCGGTCGCGGGGGCACGTCCCACGGCGAGGACCACTCTGCTCGCCTCGACCGTGGTCCGGTCGGACAGCAGCGCCCGTGCCATCCCGCCGGCCGCGGGCTCCAGGCGCGTGACGCTGACACCCAGCCGGACATTGACGTCGCTGCCGCGTAGCACGGTCGCCAGGTCAGCGGCGATTCTGGGGTCGTCGTTTCCGATCAGCTGGTCAGCTGACTCCACCAGGGTCACTGACACCCCGAAGCCGGCGTACGCCTGGGCGAGCTCGCATCCGACGGCGCCGCCGCCCAGGATGAGGAGCGAGGCGGGCCGCTCAGGCGCGGACAGCGCCTGATCACTCGTCCACGTAGGCACCGCGCCAAGGCCATCGATCGGCGGGATGACGGGCCGCGAGCCAGTCGCCACGACCAGATCGCGATAGCCGATCTGGGTCGCCCCGACCCCGACGGCACCGGGGCGGGCGATGCGGCCGGTTCCGCGCAGCAGCGTCACCCCGCGCTTGACGATGCTGCTGGCTGCGTCGCTGTCATCCCGGCCGCCGGAAAGCCTGTCCCGCCGGCCGACTGCGGCGCCGAAGGCCAGCCGGTCCTCGTCGAGCGCCGGCGGCGCTGCCGCCCCTCCCAGCTCCTCAAGATGCCGGGCCTGGTGACGGGCATGGGCGCTGAGCAGCATCGCCTTGCTCGGGATACACGCCACGTACGGGCACTCGCCGCCAACCCGCAGTGCCTCGACGAGCGCGGCCGAGCCACCCTCGTCCGCTATCCCGCCCGCGACCCACTCGCCGGCCGAGCCCGCGCCGAGCACCACGACATCGAATACCTGCATGCGAAGAACGTACCTGCCCAGTCCGGGACGGCTGCCAGGCGTTCGATGCACCGGCGTCGCTGCCGCTGGCACCGCTCACGGCCGCGCAGCAGACGGCGCTGAAGTCAGCCATCCGCACCCGGCCGGCATGCATAAGTGCCGGTAACCAGGAAAGGCAACGTGGACGAGAGAACCAGGAAGACAACCAGGAAGGTATCCCGATGGTGACTTACACGGTGCCGGGCATGAAGGACGACAGCGCCGAGACCATAGTCGCGTTGCTGCAGGAGCGGCTGAACTCGCTGAACGATCTTGCGCTGACGCTCAAGCATGTGCACTGGAATGTTGTCGGGCCGAATTTCATCGCGGTTCACACGATGCTGGACCCGCAGGTGGAGGCGGTGCGGGGCATGGTTGATGAGACGGCGGAGCGGATGGCGACGCTCGGCGGGTCGCCCTGCGGCACGCCGGGTGCGCTGGTGGCCCAGCGGAGCTGGGACGACTATTCCATCGGCCGCGCGAACGCGATCGAGCACCTGGCTGCCCTGGACGTCGTGTACACGGGCATCATCGAGGAGCAGCGCGCGGCGATCGAGACCACCGACGAGCTCGACCCGGTCACCCAGGACATGCTGATCGCGCACTCCGGGCAGCTGGAGCAGTTCCACTGGTTCATCCGGGCGCATCTGGAGAACGCCGACGGCTCGCTGCGGACAGGAAACGCGAAGACGGAGCGATCGGCCGCCAAGCGTGCGGCCAAGCTTGCCGGCCAGCGCTGAGACCACGCCTGCTGCTGGCGGAATCATGGCATCTGGAGGAATCATGGCGGAGCGAAGCACGCCTGCTGCCGCGGCAGGCAGCAGGCGGTCCGGGCAGGGCCTTCTCGGCATCTATCTCAACGATCATCTCGCCGGCGCGACGGGCGGCGTCGAGCTTGCGCGCCGGGCAGCCAGGGCACACCGGGGTCCCGCGGCTGCCAGCCTGAAGCAGCTGGCTGCTGAAATCGCGCAAGATCGCGTTGTGCTGCTGGAGTTCATGGCTGCGCTCGGCGTCCCGGTGCGCGGTTACAAGATCTACGCGGCATGGATGGGCGAGAAGGCCGCCCGGCTGAAGCTCAATGGCCGCCTCTTGGCCCGGTCGCCGCTGAGCAGCCTGGTGGAGCTGGAGGCGCTGCGGCTGGGCGTCGAGGGCAAGGCGGCCGGCTGGCGCACCCTCCGGGTTCTGGCGGGCACGGATGAGCGGCTCGCCCCGGCCCGGCTCGATGAGCTCATCACCAGCGCGCGGCGTCAGGCGGATCTTCTCGAAGAGCTTCGCGTGCGCGCGGCGAGCCAGGTCACCGGGACAGACGGGGCAGCCGGCGACGTGAGCCATACGGGCTAGTGATGTCACGTCAGCGCGGGGAGACCCCCGGTGGCATCCTTAGCACGGTGGCGGCCCGCAGCGTTGGAGTTGAAGAGGAACTGCTGCTCGTAGACCCGGCCAGCGGCCAGGCTCGGGCAGTGGCCGGCGCGGTGATGGAGGCCGCCCGCGATCCGGCGGCGAATCCGCCTGAGGCAGGCAGCCGGGAGACGCCTTCGGAGGTACTGGAGTTCGAGCTCCAGCTGGAGCAGCTCGAGACCGGAACCCGGCCATGCCTCTCGCTGGACGAACTAGGCCGCGAGGTGCGCCGCTGCCGGAAGATGGCTGCCGAGGCAGCGGAACGGGTGGGCGTTCAGGTAGCTGCGATGGGCACTTCGCCCATGGCGGTCGAGCCGTCTGTGACCGGGCTGAGCCGGTACCGGCAGATGGCCGCCGAGTTCGGCATGACCGCGCAGGAGCAGCTGACCTGCGGATGCCACGTGCACGTGCAGGTTTCCTCGGACGACGAAGGGATCGCGATCCTCGATCGCATCCGGCCGTGGCTTGCGCCGCTGCTCGCGCTGAGCGCCAACTCTCCTTTCTGGCAGGGACGCGACAGCGGATACGCGAGCTTCAGGTATCAGGCATGGGGGCGGTGGCCTAGTTCAGGGCCCACGGATCTGTTCGGGTCCGCGGCCGCTTACCACGGGCTCGTGCAGGCAATGGTGGACACCGGCACGGTACTGGACCAGGGCATGATCTACTTCGACGCCCGGCTTTCCCGGCACTATCCGACCATCGAAGTCCGCGTCGCGGACGTCTGCCTGTATCCCGACGACGCCGTGCTCATCGCGGCGCTCGTCCGCTCCCTGGCCGAGACCGCGGCGCGGGCCTGGCGAGCGGGCGAGCCTGCCAGCCCCGTGCGGACCGAGCTGCTGCGCCTGGCCGCCTGGCGGGCCAGCCGGTCCGGTCTCGGCGGCAAGCTGGCCGACCCGGTGGCGAACCAGCCCGCGGCAGCGCGCGCCGTGGTACGCCAGCTACTCGACCATGTCCGGCCTGCGCTCACGGACGCCGGAGAGTTTACCGTTGTCAGGGACCTTCTGGAGGAGCTGCTCGCACGCGGCAACGGCGCCCGGCTCCAGCGCCAGGCGTACCAGCGGGCCGGCCAGCTCGGGGACGTGGTCCGCGATGCGAGCACCCGCACGTCGCCGGCAAACCGCCGGATGTTACGAAACCGCCTGGCTGGGCAGTTGCAGCTCATGCCCGTACTAAGAGCAGTAGCGCGCCCCATGCTGGCGTCCATCTTCGCCGTCCAGGGTTATGACACCCTGCGCCATCCCGAGCGCGTCTCCCCGCTGGCAGAGCCGGTGGCGCAGCGGGTCAGCGAGCGCGTGCCCGGCTTGCCGGACAAGACCGAGCAGCTGGTGCGCATCAACGGCGGCGTCCAGCTCGCCGCCGGCTCGCTGCTGGCACTGGGCCGGCTGCCCCGGCTTTCCGCGCTCGCCATCGCCGCCACCCTGGTACCCACCACCCTGGCCGGGCACCGGTTCTGGGAAGCCCAGGACAAGCAGGAACGAGCACAGCAGCGGATTCACTTTCTCAAGAACGTCGCCATCCTCGGCGGCCTCCTGATCACCGCGGCGGACACCGCCGGCCGCCCGTCGCTCGCCTGGCGCGGCCGCCATGCGGCCAGGTCCGCACGCCATGACGTGACGCTGGCCGCCCGGACGGCCAGGATGTCAGGCAAGGCCGGCGCCAGGGCAGGCAGGCTAGCCAGCCGCCTGCCAGTCGGGTAACGCCCGTTGGGTAACCGGGCCGGGTGACATGGCGCGCATGAGCCGGGGGCAGACGGCGCCCCAGCCGACCCTTGACACGCCGGCCACCCGCAGGCAATATCGCAGTTACCAGGGGAAACGGACATAACTGAACTTCTCCACCACATTGTGCGGCTGGACCGTGAATTGCGGGAGAACCCGGCCCGTGCTTGCCGCCCGGCCGTTGCGGGCTGTGTTATGAACCTTCCGGGGACTTCCGCAGCTCCGCTAGCTGCAGCGTTACCTTCTGCCGGGATACAGGATCTCCCTGCCAGCTAAGGAGAGAACTTGCGCAGACACCTCATTGCGCTCAGTGCGGTGGCGGGGCTGCTGGCGTTCGGCAGCACGGCCGCGCAGGCGGCAACCGCCCAGGGATCAGGTGGCGTTCAGCCGCCAGCGGGGGTCGTGTCGGCCAAGGCAGCCGACGACACGCCGCACTTCGATGCCACCCAGGACAGCCCGGTGGAGCAGATCCGCCAGCTCGTGCAGTGCGGCAGCACGATGTACGCGGTGGGCTCCTTCACCGACATCGTGAAAGGGAGCACCACTTACCCCCGCCACAACGTGTTCAGCTTCAGCGCTACCTCGCCGTACACGGTGACGTCGTGGGCCCCGGACGTGGTCGGAACCAAGAGCGGCAGCAGCGGGGTCGTCAACTCGATCGCCTTCAACGGCAGTAAATGCGGCGACGCCTACATCGGCGGTGACTTCACCTCGGTCAACGGCACGAGCGTCAAGGATATTGCGGAGATCAGCACCAGCACGGGCGATGTGGTCAGCGCGTTCGGCCATAGCGCGAGCGCCTCGGTGCAGACGCTGCTGGGGGCAGCCGGGCACATCCTGGCCGGCGGTTATTACAAGACGATCAACGGCAGCAGCGCCGACCCGTACATGACCAGCCTGAGCCCGGTGACCGGCAAGGACGACGGGTTCGTGCACCTGAGCATCTCGGGTAACTACGAGTTCTCTGGCGTGTCCAGCAACGCGACCAGGGTGTTCAACCAGTCGCTGTCCCACGGCGGCACGCTCGACCTGGTGATGGGCGACTTCACCTCGGTCGGCGGGCTGCCGCGCCAGCAGATCTTCATGCTGAACCTGGCGGGCAGCACGGCCACGGTGACCGGCTGGACCTCTGCTCAGTTCAACGGCGACTGCGCCACGGTGGAGCCCTATTACGTCCAGGCCGCCGCCTGGTCACCGACCGACTCCACGGTCTACATCGGGACTACCGGCTACCACCCCAACGGCCAGCCCGTCGGGCAGACCCCTCGCACCGGCCTTTGCGATGCCGCGGCGGCGTTCCCGGCCACTCAGACATCAGTGACAAGCACCTGGATCAACTACACCGGCTGCGACTCGCTGTACGCCGCGGCGGCCGACGCGAACGGCGCCTACTTCGCCGGGCACGAGCGGTACTCGATGAACTCCGATGACTGCGATGCGCTGGGCCCGGGCGGCTACAACGCACCGGGCATCGAGGGCCTGCAGCCGTCCACCGGGGACCTGTACGTCAACTCCGCGGGCACGGCTGGCTACTACAGCCGGGGACGCGGCCTCGGCGCCGACGACGAGCTGCTGACGAGCACGGGACTGTGGATCGCCAGCGACAACCTCGACGGCACCGCGATGTGCGGCGGCGTCGCTGAGGTGTCGGGAATCTGCTTCCTGCCCTACAGCTAGGAGCCAATCCAGGAAACCGCCGGTTCTTTGCTCCGGCGGCTCCAGGAGCTAAGGCTCAGGAGCTGAGCCGCATGTGCAGCCGGACCGTGGTGCCCCCGGCACCGGTCCGGAGCTCGACCAGGTCGCAGAGCTGGTGGACTACCCAGAGCCCGTGACCATGGGCGGCATCCGGGGCGGGACGGCAGCGGCCGGCCAGCGGGTCGCTGACGTGGCCCGTGTCCTGGACCTGGCAGACGACCTCACCCCGGCTGGCCCAGATGTTCAGGACGCCATCGGAACTGGTGTGGCGCAGGGTGTTGGCGGCCAGCTCGTGAACGGCGATCACCAGATCGGCGGCGCGGCGCGAGGATAGCCCGGCCTTGCGCGCGTACGCCCCGGCGAACGCTCTTACCTGGGCAAGGCCGTCCCGGTAGGGGAGGGCGGTGGCGTGCGGGGGTGGAGCCGGCAGTGGCTGGTCACAGTCTTCAGGGAACATGGCAGCTTCGGCGTAGGCGTGGCTGGGATGCGGGCGTCCTTCGCGGATGACCACGGGGTGGGTATGCTCCGCGTTCGCGATGACGCCCGGGTCCAGGCGGGTGGTGTCGTACGGGCACAAAATGCTCACGGGAACGCCCGCGAACGCGAGGTTGATCAGCGCTTCGTGCCGGGTGGCCTCGCACAGTTCCTCGGCGCTGCGGGTCTCCCAGATCGGCTCGCCCACATAGCTGACCGGCCGGCCGGGATTGGCGTCAAGGAAAGCGCGCACCCGCGGAATGATCCAGGCCGGGTTAGCGCCCATCTGAGTCATGTCGGCGAAGGTAACCTGGCCCGCGCGCCCGTTCAGGTGCTCACGCAGCAGGCCGAGCTTCGGCCCGGGAACGGCGACGAAGACCAGGTCGCCGTTGTCGAGCCCGGCACCGACGAATCCCAGCACCTCATCCAGGTACTCGTCCTCGGCGGCGTAGAAGACCGCCGCGTGCTCGAGCTGCCCGGCCGGGCTGGTGACTGCCTCACCCATCGGTGACCTCCAGGCCCGGCTGATCCGGCCAGCACAGCTGGACCAGCCGCTGCAGTCCAGGTGATGCCCCGTGCAGCACCATTTTACGATCGGGCCCCAGTCCGGCCGCTGTCTGGGCCAGCATCCGGGTGACTGACACATCCGCGAAGGTCAGCGCAGCGAGGTCGAGGTGGACATCCCCGCCAGCGGCAACTGGGACGGCCAGCGCCTCCGCCAGGGACCCGCACACGGAAAGGTCAGCTTCCCCGGCCAGCCGCAAGCACATCACAGCACCATCCTCAACAGCCAGGTAAGTAATCGCTAGCAGGTCCTCGCGGGCCGGCGCGACGTCGGGAATCAGACATCAGGCACCATCCATATGACCATGACGATGACGATGAAACCGCCACAGCATAATAAGCGTCGCAGCCGCCGGCCGCTACTCGCCCCGAGCGTCCTGCCGCATCGCCCCGAGGGGACCTTCCAGACTCTCCTCATCGGCTCCGGGCGGATCGAGGCGATCCTGCGCGATGACCAGGTAAGGCACGCGGGCAGCGCCGGGTCCATCTGTCGGCAAAAAGCGCCGGGTCCATCTGTCGGCAAAAGTGGTCAGTTGCGCCAGAAGCCCCTGGATATCATCCAGCGGATCACGTGCCGGACGTGATTCTCGGCATAGATCCAGCGCATCCGCGCGTAGTACCGCATGCCGCTGCGCGTCTGCACCTGGCTCAGCTGGACCTTAACGCGGAAGCTCTGATACGGGCACTGGTAGGCCGGCCGCGCGCAGCCGGGCTTTTGCATGTGCAGCTCCCCGTCTGCCTGCGCGCCCGCGACGGTCCAGCTCGGCCACCTCAGCGCCTGGACGTAGGGCGCGCCGCCCTCGCCTACGTAGATGGCAGCGGGCCGCACCCGGCCGTCGTGCCATCCCGCAACGCGGGAGTACACGACCGGGAGCACGGCAGGGGTGCTGGCTGCCCCGGCTGGATCAGCGGCCCGGGCCCGGCGAGGCCCGGCCGCCGTGCCCGGGCGGCCGGCTACGACAGTGATGATCACGGCGATCAGGACCAGCATGGCGGCTGCCGTCAGCGTTGCGAGCACCTTGTGCCGGTGCCCCCCGGCCAACGGGACGCGGCTCATGTTCAGTCCCTGCCCCGATGTGGCTGCTACTACCCGTCTGCGCCGCGCTCGGCCAGCGGGAACATCGGGCCGTCGCCGGCACCCGGAGACCAGCCTGCCCGGTGTCGTCATGCCCGGGAGCCATTGGCTCCCCGCCGGACGCGGGCGCCGGCCGGGCTACCGGGGCTCGTAGGCGAGATTGGGGCGCAGCCAGCGCTCGACTTCGGCAAGATCCAGGCCCCGCCGCGCAGCGTAATCCTCGGCTTGGTCCTTGCCGATGCGCCCCACGCTGAAGTACCGCGACGCCGGGTGGGCGAAGATCAGCCCGCTGACGCTGGCGGCCGGGGTCATCGCGAAGGACTCGGTCAGGTCCATGCCGAGCTGGCCGGCATCAAGCAGGCCGAACAGCGCCTGCTTAAGACTGTGGTCCGGGCTCGCGGGATAGCCGAACGCTGGCCGGATGCCGCGGAACCGCTCCGCGTGCAGGTCCGCAAGCAGCGGGCTGGCGTCCGGCTCGAACCAGGCCCGCCGCGCCTGCAGGTGGATGTGCTCGGCGAACGCCTCGGCCAGCCGGTCGGCCAGCGCCTTGACCATGATCGCCTTGTAGTCGTCCTGGCGGGCCTCGAAGCTGGCGGCGAGTTCCGCGGCGCCGTGGATGGACACGGCGAACGCGCCCAGGTGGTCGCCGCCCGGCGCGACATAGTCCGCCAGGCACCGGTTGGGCCGGCCTTCGGGCTTGGCGGTCTGCTGCCGCAGCATCGGGAAGCCGATGGACCCGCCCCCGGCAGGCCCGGCTTCGAGCACGATGTCGTCGCCAGCCGAGCGCGCTGGCCAGCAGCCGAATGCCCCCCGTGCCCGGAACGAGCCGTCCGCGACGATCTGGTCCAGCAGCGTGTTCGCATCCTCGTAAAGCTCGCGCGCCACCGGCTGCTCCAGGATCGCCGGGTACTTGCCCCGCAGCTGCCAGGCGATGAACAGGAACTGCCAGTCGATCATCGTGCGCAGCGCGGCCAGGCCGGGCTCCGCACTGCGGATCCCGGTGAACTCCGGCGCGGGCAGCTCATCGAACCGGACCTGCTCGCGGTTCGCCCGTGCCCTCGCGAGAGTCAGCAGCGGCTGCCGCTGCTTCGTCGCGTGCTGCTCCCGCAGGCGCTCCTGCTCGGCCCGGTTGCTGACGGCCAGTTCCTCGGCCCGGTCGGCGTTCAGCAGGTCCGAGACCACGCCAGCGACCCGGGACGCGTCGAGCACGTGCACTGTGGTGCGGTCATAGGCGGGCGCGATCCGGACCGCCGTGTGCTGCCGGGACGTGGTGGCGCCGCCGATCAGCAGCGGCAGCTTGAGCCCGCGCCGCTGCATCTCGGCGGCGACATTCACCATCTCGTCCAGCGACGGGGTGATCAGCCCGGACAGCCCGACCGCGTCCGCGCCCTCGGCCACCGCGGTGTCCAGGATGACGGCGGCGGGCGTCATCACGCCAAGGTCAATGACCTCGTAGTTGTTGCAGCCGAGCACCACGCCGACGATGTTCTTGCCGATGTCGTGCACGTCGCCCTTGACGGTCGCGAGCACGATCTTGCCCTGGCCCCGGTCCGCCACGGCGCGGCCGTCCAGCCGCGCCTGCTCCTTCTCGGCTTCCATGTACGGCTCCAGGTAGGCGACCGAGCGCTTCATCACCCGGGCGCTCTTGACCACCTGGGGCAGGAACATCTTCCCGGCGCCGAACAGGTCACCGACGACCTTCATGCCGTCCATCAGCGGCCCCTCGATCACGTCGAGCGGGCGGGCGGCCTGCTGCCTGGCTTCCTCGGTGTCGGCCTCGATGAAATCGACGATGCCGTGCTGGAGCGCGTACGACAGCCGCTGCCCGGCCGGCGCGTCCCGCCAGGCCAGGTCCACCGTGCGCCGGGTACCTGACCCGCTCACCGTCTCGGCGAACGTGACCAGCCGGTCGGTGCCGTCGGGCCGCCGGTCGAAGATCACGTCCTCGACGAGTTCCAGCAGGTCCGGGGGGATGTCCTGGTAGACGGCGAGCTGGCCGGCGTTCACGATCCCCATGTCAAGGCCGGCCTGCACGGCGTGGAAGAGGAACGCCGAATGCATCGCCTCCCGCACGACTGCATTGCCGCGGAAGGAGAACGACAGGTTCGAGATGCCGCCGCTGGTGCGCGCTCCCGGGCAGCGCTCCTTGATCAGCGGCAGTGCGTCGATGAACGCCTTCGCGTAGCCGTTGTGCTCGGCGATGCCGGTGGCGACCGCGAGCACGTTGGGGTCGAACACCAGATCCTCGGCGGCGAACCCGGCCTGCTGGGTGAGCAGGTCATAGGCACGGCCGCAGATCGACACCTTGCGCTCGACGGTATCGGCCTGGCCGCGTTCGTCGAAGGCCATCACCACCACGCCCGCGCCATAGTCCCGGATCCGCCGCGCCTGCGCCAGGAACGAGTGCTCGCCCTCCTTGAGGCTGATCGAGTTGACGACGCCCTTGCCCTGCACGCATTTCAGGCCGGCCTCCAGCACGCTCCACCGTGAGCTGTCGACCATGATCGGGATACGGGCGACCTCCGGCTCGGTCGCGATCAGGTTAAGGAACGTGGTCATCGCCTGCTCGCTGTCGAGCAGGTCGGCGTCCATGTTGACGTCGAGCAGGTTGGCACCGCCGCGCACCTGGTCCAGGGCAACGGTCACGGCGCCCTGGTGGTCACCGGCCTCGATCAGCCGCCGGAAGCGCGCCGAGCCGGTGACGTTAGTGCGTTCCCCGATCATGACGAACCCGGTGTCAGCGCCGATTGCGAAGGGCTCGAGGCCGCTGAACCGGGTCCCGGCGGGCTGCACGGGGACCGGGCGCGGCGGCAGGCCCGA
The DNA here is from genome assembly GCA_003168215.1 of Actinomycetota bacterium. Taxonomy (GTDB): domain Bacteria; phylum Actinomycetota; class Actinomycetes; order Streptosporangiales; family Streptosporangiaceae; genus Palsa-506. The sequence continues at coordinate 119,236 of PMSW01000095.1, read as the reverse complement.
CACCGCGGCCGCGAGCCGTGCGGTATGTGCCGGGGTCGTCCCGCAGCATCCGCCGACGATGTTCACCAGTCCCGAGCCGGCGAACTCGCCGAGCATCTGCGCGGTCTCCTGCGGCGTCTCGTCATAGCCGCCGAACGCGTTCGGCAGGCCGGCATTGGGATGGCAGGCCGTGTAGACGCCGGCGAACCGCGCCAGTTCGGCGACGTGCGGCCGCATCTCGGCGGCGCCCAGCGAGCAGTTCACCCCGGCCACCAGCGGGCGGGCGTGCTCGATCGAGCTCCAGAACGCCTCGACGGTCTGCCCGGACAAGGTCCGCCCGGACAGGTCGACGATCGTTACCGAGATCCACAGCGGCAGGTGCGGCGCGACTTCCCTGGCGGCGGCGATCGCGGCCTTCGCGTTCAGCGTGTCGAAGATCGTCTCGATCAGCAGCAGGTCGACCCCGCCGTCGGCGAGAGCCTGCACCTGCTCCGCGTACGCGCAGCGGACCTCGTCGAACGACACTGCCCGGTACGCGGGGTCTTCCACCCGCGGGGACAGCGAGAGCGTGACGTTCAGCGGGCCGATCGATCCGGCCACGAAACGCCCGCCGGCTTCGTCCGCGGCGCGGCGCGCCAGTTCAGCGCCGCGCAGGTTCATCTCGCGCACCAGCGGCTGCAGCAGGTAATCCGACTGGCCGATGCTCGTCGCGGTGAACGTGTTCGTGGTGGTGATATCCGCGCCCGCCGCCAGGTACTGCCGGTGCATATCGAGGACGACATCCGGGCGGGTGAGGTTCAGCAGGTCGGGGTCGCCGGCCACATCCCGCGGGTGATCCCGCAATCGCTCCCCGCGGTAATCGGCCGCGGTGAGCCCGGCGCCCTGCAGCATGGTGCCCCAGGCGCCGTCGTGCACCACGACCCGCTGATCCAGGAGCTCCCGCAGTGCGCGTGCGCCGCCCCCGGTGTTGTCGCGCGTCAGGGACTTGCTCAAGTGGCGCCTCCATTTCTGCAAATGGAGGCGCCCTTCGCTACGCGTCCCGGGCCGAGCGTGGCGGGCATGGCCCGTTGCAGCGCCTCTCGGCCAGGAAACCCAAGAATACCGGAAGCGGGCGAGCCGGCCAGCGGCATGACCTGGCCCGCGCGCCCGGGCACGTCAGGCGGGCAGCCGGATTTCGGTGTAAACCGCGCGATGGTCACTGCCCGGCAAGTGGTGTACCGAGGCTGCCAGCACGGCGCACCGGGGATCGACGAGGACATGATCGAGAGTGAGCAGTGCGAGCTTTCCTGCGGGCCCCCATGTGGGGGCCAGCCCATTACCTGCCCGGCCCGCGGCGTCGACGTGCCCGAGGCGCAGCAGCCGGCGGAACTGCGCGTGATCGGCGGTGGCGTTGAAGTCCCCGGCGAGCAGGCGGGGGGGATCTGCTGGGGGCGGCAGGACGGCTAGTTCCTCCCGCCACCGGGCCACGCTGCGCCGTGATGACAGCGGGGTCGGCGCGCAAGGGTGGACGCAGATCAGTTCCACCTGCTGCCCGGACGGCAATTCCAGCCGGGCCGTGGGCTGGGCCATGGCGGTAGGCGCCAGGGGAAGCCCGCCGCCCAGCGGGAAGCGGGCATAGATGCCAGAACCACGCGGGCCGCCGTCCCTGACGTCGGTCATCTCGTACGGCAGGAGGTGACTCAGCCCGGCTTGGCCGAGCCGGGTCACGGCGGCGCCAGTGAGTTCCTGCAGGAACAGCACATCGACGTCCTTGCACTGCACGAGTCCGGCGACAGCTTCTTCCGATGCCTGCCCAGCCAGCAGGTTCGCGGTGAGAACGCGGAGCACCGGCCCGCGCGCTGGCGGCTGCGGCCACCTGATCGCGCGCGGAATCATCAGCGCGGTCAGCGCCGCCCCGGCGAGCGCGGCGGTGGCAGCCGGGCCTTTGCGCCGCAGTAGCACCGAACCCAGCAGCGCGGCCACGGCGGCCTGCGGAGTGAACGAGATCAGCGGCGCCGCTGGGGCCTCGAGGCAGCGGAACCGATCGGCACCGGCCAGCCGGACGGCCACCCACCCGGCCAGCCCGCCCGCGGCCGCCCACGAAATCTGCTTCATGCATCCCCGTCCGAGGCCTCGCCCCCCGGACACGACGGCCCCAGCGGAGCGGTCAGGCACGAGACGTCGGCCGCTCGGGGCAGCGCGCAGCTGCTGCAGGGTAGTGCCGCGAGATCATGCCAATTCGGCCGTTCTCTTGATCGCGGCAAGGGTCAGCGGGATGCCGGTCCGCGCCGCCTCGGTGCGGTCGGCGATCTGCGCCTGCGCGTCGGCTCCGTACCGTTCCCCGAACCGGGCTAGGCCGGCCGGGAGGAACTCCCAGGACTCTGTTACCTGCGTCCCGCCGTCAACAGGCGTGAACGTATAACCCCAGCGAACCCAGGCGCCGCCTACGACGAACGCGAACTCCCGGCCGCGCGCTGCCGTGACGACCTCGGAGCGTGTCTCCCAGGTCCGTCCGGAAGCCTCGTTGCGGCCAGTGAACCAGGCACCGGCCCGGGCGCCAGCCCCGTCATCCCACCAGCAAGCCTTGCAGACCGGGCTCCACTCGCCCATCCGGGTCACGTCCGAAACCAGGTCGTACAAGGCGTCAGCGGAGCGCGCGATGATGATCGACTCTGAGTAGCTGGGACTGGCCATCCGCACAGTATCCCTGATCGCCGTGCGGGCCGGGAGGCGGCGACCCGCGGAGTGCGGGCCGGTGGAGGTGCGGGCGGGGGAGGTGCGGGCCGGGGCATAACCGGCGGCGGGGGATAGCGTGCGGTTATGACGATCGAGACGCGCCCGCTGGGGCGAACCGGAGCAAAGGTGACCATCCTGGGGTACGGGGCCATGGAGCTGCGAGGCCAGCCCCGGGGACCTGCGATTGACGACGAGGAGGCCGGCCGGCTCCTCAACGCGGTGCTCGACGGGGGGATCAGCCTGATCGACACCTCGATCGACTACGGCCGGAGCGAGGAGCTCATCGGGCGCTATCTCGCCCATCGCCGGGACGAGTACTTCCTGGCGTCGAAGTGCGGATGCACCCTCGGCGATCCGCCGGCAGGCGCCACGCCGCCGTTCCCGCACGACTACCGCGCCGGCAACATCAGGGCGGGAATCGAGCAGAGCCTCCGCAGGCTTGGCACGGACCGGCTCGACCTCGTGCAGGTCCACATGTCGCCAAGCCGCGCCCAGCTGGAGGCGGACGAGACCATCGAGATGCTGCTAGCCCTGCGCGACGAAGGCAAGGTCCGCTTCATCGGCATGTCGGGGATCCTTCCCCATCTGCCTGACCACATCGCGATGGGCGTCTTCGACGTCTTCCAGATCCCGTACTCGGCGGTCCAGCGCGAGCATGAGGATCTCATCACCGCCGCGGCCGCGGCCGGCGCCGGGACGCTCATCCGGGGCGGCGCGGCCCGCGGCGCCCCGGCCGAGGACAAGGGCTGGAGTCAGGGGCCGATCGGGCTGTCGGAGGGCGAAGGGCAGCGCCGCTGGGAGTCATCCGGCGTGGAGGATCTTCTCGGCGACATGACCCGCCTCGAGTTCGTGCTGCGCTTCACGCTCAGTCACCCGGCCCTGTCGAGCACCATCGTCGGCACCTCTCATCGTGGCCATCTCCGCGCCAACCTGGCCGTCGCCGGCAAGGGCCCGCTGCCCGCGGATCTCTACGAAGAAGCCAAACGCCGCCTGGCGCCGGCCCCCGCGAATTCAAATCTGTGAATAACGAGGTCTCTGTGAATAACGAGGTCACCGTTGCGGATGAATTGCCCAAGGGCAAGTCCTCGTAGCACCTGCCAGGTCCAATTCACCGCTCAATGGATAATGGTTACGATTTAGCCGGTTTCCCCCGGTCGGATCGTAACCGCTATTCCATGCAACCTTAACTATGATTCAGCTGGGCCTGCTGAGGCGGGTGGGGCTAAGCCAGGCTGATGATCGCGTCGTCCGCTGCGGCCNNCTGGCTCAGCGCCTGTCCAGGGGGACCGGTTCGGCAATGCGCTCCCAGAGTTGCCTGACGATGTCGGGGCTGGATTCGCGGGTCCACGGCAGCAGGTACTCAGACCGGGGACGCCGGTCGTGCCAGAACTGCCCGCTGCCCAGGCGCCCGGCATCGGTGGTGGCAAGCCAGACGGCAGTGTCCGCGCCCTGCTCAGGCGAGCGCAGGATCGGCTTCATGACCCGGTGAAATCCTGGCAGCATGGCGGCGAGCCCGGGGGTGTCTGCCCAGCCCGGATGCATGGCGTGAAAGATAACGCCGGTCCCGGCGAGGCGGCGGGCCCATTCCCGGCTAAGCGCCACCTGCGCTCGCTTGGCCCGCGCGTAAGCGGTAACTCCGTTGTAGCCGGACGCCGGCATCTGCAACGTCTGCGGGTCGAGCCGCTGGGAGTACATGCCGCCTGAGGAGACGACGATGACCCGGGCGGGCCCGTTCGCCTGGAGCCCGTTCGCCTGGAGCACGGTCGGCTGGAGCAGGGGGGCGTTCCCCTCGGGCGCGTTCGCGTTCGCCTGGAGCCGGGCCGCCCGCAGCGCGGCTGCCCGGAGCGAGGGGAGCAGCAGCCGGGTCAGCAGAAACGGCGCGATCACCTGGCTGGCGACGGTGAGCTCGATTCCGGCGTCGTTGGTGCGGTAGTCCTGGTTGATCGCGCCGGCGCCATGGATAAGTACATCCAGGCGGTCATGCCTGGCACGGAAATCGCGGGCGAAGGCGCGAACCGAGTCGAGGTCATCGAGGTCGCCGATGCCGTACGTGACCTGCCCGCCGCCTGCTTGCCCGCCGCCTGCTGGGTGGCCGCCTGCCGGCGCACCGCCCGCAGCGGCGGCTATCTGGCGCTGGGCCCGCTGCGCGCGGGCCGGATCGCGGGCGAGGAAATGCACGATCCCGCCGAGCCGGGCCAGTTCGGTGGCTGCGGCCTGGCCGATCCCCGAGGTCGCCCCGGTGACGATCGCGACTCGCCCGGTGAACGGGGGGCGGTCGTCCATGGTGAACTCGGGCAGCAGCCGGGAGCGGGCGGCGATGCCGATCCGCGAGAAACTGCCGACGACGCTGGCCTCGAGAAGGGCGTCGGCCGCCCGGCCGGCGGCCGTCACGGGGATGACTGCCCGCGCGGGGCCGGGGCCGCCGACAGCGTGCGGGCAAGTCCGGCGGTTGCGCGATCGCCGACGGTGTTGAACCCCCTGCGCATGACCGGATCGAGAATCCGGAGCGGTCCTCGCAGCCGGACGTCGGCGTCATAGCTGACCGTGGATCCATCGCCATCCGGCAGCACGACCATGCGGTCGGTGGCCCGCAGCAGGCGGCTTGCGGCCTCCAGGACGACCTCGCGACCCGGTACGTGCGTGCTGATCTTGTAGATCAGCGGCAGGCGGCGGCCGAGGAACGGCACGACCAGGCGGAACCTGGTGCCGACCCCGACCGGACCGGGATCCAGCTGCTCCCCGGCGAGCACGCCAGGGTCCCACTGCGCGGCGTTGCTGAAGGTGGCCATGTAGTCGAACGTCTCCGGCGCCGGGCGCCGCGATCTGATCATCGCATGATAGTGAGCCATTTGCGGACTTCCTTATCTCTGTGGTCCTGATCTCTGTGGTCCTGATCTCGCGGGTCCTGATCTCGGGGGTCCTGATCTCGCCGGTCCCGGTCTCTCTTGTCCGATCACTCGGGTTCCACGCCGGGTCCGCGTGTATTTCTGGCGTGCTGCAGCAGGTCGTGCAGGCTGTCGCCGGACTGGCCGGCCAGCACGGCCAGGTCCTGGTGGGCTGCGGTGATCTTCCTGGCGGCGTCCGCCGCGCGGTGGCCGGCCTGCGGAGTGGCGGCGGACAGCACGACCAGGTCCGCGCGGACCTCCAGTGCCAGCCGGGTGAGCTCGTCGACGGGCAAGTCGGTGGCCAGATGGTGGACCAGCCAGCGGTCCTCCCGAAGGCAGGCGGCGGCCATCAGGGCCGGCAGGGCGTGCCGCTCCCCCGGCGGGGTGGCGACGACGGCAATGCCCCTTGGCCGCCCGGGCGGCTGCCGGGTATGCGCGGCGAGCAGTCGCTCGCAGATCGCGCTGGCCCGGTGCTCGGCCGCGATGGAGACCTGCCCGGCGGCCCAGCCGTCGCCGATCCGGCGCAGCGCCGGGGCGAAGACCCGCTCGCACAGGTCCACCAGCGGCACTCCGTCGGCCAGCCTGGCCAGTCCCTGGCGGGCCCGGGTCTCCTCGCCCGAGACGATCGCCGAGTACAGCCGGTCCGCCTGGGCTGAATAGTCCCGGACCTGGATGCGGCGGGCAGGTTCCCGGCCAAGGTTCCGCTCGGCCGCGAGCGCCTGGACGTCCGCGTCACTGACTTCGTAGCCGCGGCCGACCTTCCGCGCCGGGAGCAGTCCCTGCCGCACCCAGCCGTACGCCGTCTGGTAGTGGACGCCGAGAACGTCGGCGGCCTCACGTAGCTGCATGCGGCGCTCCTGGCCAGGGTCTGCTGGCGATCTTTAGTCTAATTTAGTATTGTTTATGAGGACAGGCTACCGCACGCGCCGGGGCCGGCCGGGATCTGGCCGCAGGCGTCACCCAGCAGGCCTGCGGGGGGTGCGCCGGCCTGTCCCGGAGGCGCGCTGAGCCGCGAGAAGCAGCCCGCCAGAACCGAGCGGCTGCGGCCGAGCGAAATTCATCAGAACCGAACGGCGGCGCAGAACGAATGAGAGCAGAGCGAATGAGGGCAGNNGCAGCGCCAGCGAGAGCAAGGCGAACGAGAACAAGGCGGCGAGGACAGGCATCATGATGACGACCAGGACCAGCAGGACCAGACGGTGACTGGCGAATCCGCGCGTTACCCGGCGAGACCGCAGGCGGCCGTCGTCGGCGCCGGGGTGGCGGGCCTGACTGCGGCCTACGTGCTCCAGCAGGCCTATGACGTCACTCTCTATGAGGCGGACGACCGGCTGGGCGGCCACGCGCATACGCATGACGTCACCACGCCGGACGGGCGGGTGCTTGCCCTGGACACCGGGTTCCTGGTGCACAACGAGCGCACCTACCCGAATCTCATCCGCCTGTTCGCCGAGCTCGGAGTCGCGACCAGGGACACGGAAATGAGCATGTCGGTGCGCTGCGAGGGCTGCGGCCTGGAGTACGCGGGCTCCCTCGGGCCGCACGGGCTGTTCCCGACGGCCCGCTCCCTGGCGCGGCCGCGCTACCTGGCGATGCTCGCCGCGATCCCGGGTTTCTACCGGGAGGCGAGGCGGCTGCTTGACTCCCCTGACCCGCCCGGGCAGCTGCCGCTCACGCTGGGGGAGTTCCTGCGCCAGGGCGGGTACCGGCAGTACTTCACCGGCCATTTCGTGGTCCCGCTGGTGGCGGCGGTCTGGTCCTGCTCGGCCGCCGAGGCGCTGAACTACCCGGCCAGGTACTTGTTCCAGTTCCTTGACCACCACAGCATGCTCAAGGTGACAGGAACGCCGCCCTGGCGGACCGTCACCGGGGGCTCGCGCAGCTATGTCGACCAGATCGCGAAGCAGCTGACGTCGGTCCGGGCCGGCGCCCCGGTGCGGGCTATCACCCGCGCGGGAGATAGCGCCGACGTCCACGACGGCGACGGCGGCACCCGGCGCTTCTCCCGGGTGGTGGTAGCGACTCACCCGGACCAGGCGCTGCGCCTGCTGGCCTCGCCGACCCGCGCCGAGCGCGAAGTCCTCGGCGACTTCCGCTACAGCAGCAGCCAGGTGCTGCTGCATACCGACGCCGGGCTGCTGCCGCATGCCAGCGCAGCCCGCGCCTCCTGGAACTACCTGCTGCACGACTGCGCGGGCTCGGCCGACCGCGTGCACGTCAGCTACGACCTGAACCGGCTGCAGGGCCTGCAGGAGCAGACTGCCTACATCGTGACCCTGAATACCATCGACAGGATCCGGCCCGAATCCGTCATCGACCGAATGATGTACGAGCACCCGTTGTACACGCCACAGTCAGTGGCGGCCCAGCGGCGCCTGCCGGAACTGAACACCGGCGTGATCGCCTACGCCGGCGCCTACCACGGCTGGGGATTCCACGAGGACGGCTGCCGCTCGGGCATCCAGGCCGCGCGCTCACTCGGGGTGGACTGGTGAGCGCGGCCCTGTTCGACTGCGACATCACGCATGTCCGGGCACAGCCCATCCGGCGGGACTTCTCCTACCGCAGCTACCTGTGGCTGGTCGACCTCGACGACCTGCCGGCGGTAGCCCGCCCGCTGCGGCCGTTCGCCCGATTTCGCACCCGCGATCATCTGGGCGACCCCGGCGCATCGATCCGGGCGAACGTCGACGGCTACCTCGCCGGCCATGGCATCGACCTGGCCGGCGGCCAGGTCCTCATGCTCGCCAATGCCCGGGTTCTCGGCCACGTCTTCAACCCGCTCAGCGTGTACTGGTGCCACCGCGCCGACGGAACGCTGGCGGCAGTCGTGGCCGAGGTCCACAACACCTACGGCGAGCGGCACTGCTACCTGCTCCGCCCCGACGCCCGCGGCCGCGCCGAGGCGGACAAGGACTTCTACGTCTCGCCCTTCCTGCCGGTCACCGGGAGCTACCGGATGCGCCTGCCCGAGCCAGCCGGCACCCTGCGGCTGGGCATCACCCTCGACATCGGCGGGCAGCCCGTGTTCGTTGCCACCGTCAGCGGGCGGCGCAGCCCCTACACGACCTGGCGGCTGATCAGCCATGTCCTCCGCTATCCCTGGGTCACCGCCCAGGTGAGCATCCGCATCCGCTGGCAGGCGATCAGGCTGCTGGCCCGGCGTCAGCGGATCATCCCCCGGCCTGCCCATCGTCCTCAGGAAGGTGTCCAGTGACGACAGCGACCATCCGCCCGAACGCTTCGCCCGGCGGCGGCCAGCCAGGCTCGCCCGCCGCAGATCAGTGGCCCGACGTGGCCGCCGTCCCCGGCGGCCCGGTGCGCGCCCTCGCGGCCCGGATGCTGCTGCACCGCATCGCGGCGCGGCTGCCGATCCGGGTTCAGGCCGCCGACGGGGCGGTGTCCGGCAGCGGGGATGCAGAGTCCCCGCTGCTGCGGATCCGCCGGGACGGCCCGTTCTACCGTCGCATTGGCGCAGGCGTGACCGGGCTGGCCGAGGGCTATATGGCCGGAGACTGGGACAGTCCCGACCTGGTCGCCCTGCTCACCGTGTGCTCCCGGCACCTGACCACGCTCGTGCCCGGGCCGCTGCTGCGGATGCGCCGCTGGTACGCCGCCCGGTCGCCCGCGGCGGAGCAGGCCACCCTGGAGGGCGCGAGGGCCAACATCCGGCGGCACTACGACCTGTCCGACGACCTGTTTGCCCTGTTCCTCGACCCCACGATGACCTACTCCAGCGCCGTGTTCGCCGCCGGGGACACGCTCGCCGATGCTCAGCAGCGCAAGATCGCGGCCCTGCTCGACCTGACCAGGGTCGGGCCCGGCACCACCGTGCTGGAGATCGGCACCGGCTGGGGAGAACTCGCCCTGCAGGCCGCGGCCCGCGGGGCGCAGGTGACGACCCTGACCATCTCGCGGGCGCAGTGCGCCAAGGCCACCGCCCGCGTCGCCGCGGCCGGCCTGGCTGACCGCGTCGACGTGCAGCTATGCGACTACCGCCAGGCCACAGGAAGATACGACGTCATTCTCAGCGTGGAGATGATCGAGGCCGTCGGCGAGCCGTACTGGCCGGCCTACTTCAGCACGCTCGACCGGCTGCTGGCGCCCGGCGGCCGGGTGGGACTGCAGTCCATCACGATGCCGCACGACCGCATGCTCGCCACCCTCAGCGGGCACACCTGGATTCACAAGTACATCTTCCCTGGCGGGCAGATCCCGTCGCTGGAGGCCATCCGCGCCGCCCTGGACGAGCACACCGGGCTCAGGATCGGTGCGGACTTTCCCATGGGGGACCATTACGCCCGCACGCTGGACGAGTGGCGGACCCGGTTCCTCGCCGCCGCCGAGGAAGTCGGGCGGCTCGGATTCGACCCCGTATTCCGGCGGATGTGGGATCTCTACCTTGCCTATTCAGAAGCCGGGTTCCGCTCCGGCTACCTTGACGTCCACCAGCTCCTGCTGCAACGCCCGTAAATACGGCCGGGGGCCGGCCGGCGTTCGGCACCAATGCGGCCTCCGCCCGGCGTTCAGTTACCTATCATCAAGCCCATGCCGGGGGAATGCATGGGCAGGCGCAAAGTCGTCATCGCGGGCATTGCATCTGTTCTGGTCACTATTATCACCTGCATTACCTCATGCGGCGCGCGCTCAGCGCCGAAGGCATTTGCGGCTAATGCAAGCATCTCGCCGCAATGCGGCCGGCTCTGCCAATGGCTCTGCCAATGATGAGCCGTCCTGGGCGAGGTGCGCTGCCTCCGCGGCGGAGACGATCTCCCGGTCGCGCGATCCTGGGAGTTACCGCGGCCGCGTCGGTGGCTGCCGCGATGGCGGCCAGCCCGGCCTGGGCGCGGCCGGCGGGCGCTGGCACGTGGCGGCTGGCCGCTGCCGGGTGCCGCCCGGGGCAGCTGCGCATCAGCGTTCCTGCCGCCGTCGCGGGGGATCCGGACGCGGCGCCTGCACAGCTGGTGTGGAACGTCGTGCTGCGCAACGGCGGCAGGTCTTCCTGCTCGCTCCGCGGCTGGCCGGGCCTGATGATCCGCCGGCCTGCCGGACGGGCGGTGGCGGTGACCGTCACCGACGTGCGATTCAGCAATCTGGCTCATGTCCCGGTCAGTCGGGTAGTGCTGCGCCCTGGCCAGAGCGCGGTGGTCACGGTGGTTGGTCCCGCCGGGGCGCGCGGGTGCGTGACGAGGTGGTCGCTCGGGCTGGCGTTGCCGGGCGCGGCGGATCGGGTTGCGCCGGACCAGGCTGCGCCGGACCGGGCTGCGCCGGATCGGGCTGTGCCGGACCAGGCTGCGGCAAATCGGGTTGCTGTCCGGCTGCCTGCTGATGTCGCGGGCAGGTGCGTGGCCGGGCCGATGCAGGTGTCCCCGTTTTACCCGCTGCGCGCCTTGCGCGGCAGCATCAGGGCACTGACCGCGCCGGCCGGGAACCTCCCTTTCCCTTCGGCGTCCCGCCGGGAGCCGCCGGGGTGCACGGCCGGAGCGCTGCGGGCGCGGGTTTCCTCCGCCGCGGACCTCCCGGGCGGCTCGGTCATCGTGCTGCGCTTGTCCGCGCACCGAAAATGCGTGCTGCTGTCCGGGGGCTGGCCGGCCGCCCGGCTGCACCTGCCGGGGGGCGCCAGCCCGATCGCCAAGGCCTTTCCCTACCAGCAGGCGTGGCGCATGCGCCATACGCCTTACGTGACCTACCAGCGGGCCGGCCTGCAGCAGACGGCGGTTGCACTGCGCCCGGGCAGACGGGTGTCGGTGGCGCTGGTGTCGGTGGCGTCCGGAGCGTGCCGGCCAGCGGAGTCCGCGACGGTGTACCCGTCCGCGGTCGGGCTGGGCGCCGGGGTGCAGGTGGCTTTCGCGCGGCCGGTGAGCGTCTGCGGGCAGTTGCGGGTACTGCCGTTCATGCCGGGCAGCCCGAGGGCCAGCGTGCTGGCGGTCGCTCGCGGCGCGCTTGCCGCAGCGGGGGAGGGTTCCGCGGCGGCCGGCGCGGGTGGTATTCCGGCCGGATTCTGGTACGGCTCCGACGGCCCCCGGACAATGACGTGCGGCTCCGGGCCTTACACCATCGTGGGCGCGGACGGTACCTGCTACCCCGCGGCCGGCTACTACGGCGGATATCTCGGGGAGGTCGGTCGGTGGGATACATGGGAAGGCTGTGACACGGTGGGCGGCGGCTGGAATTCGTCCGACTATGCCGCTGCCGAGGCCAATTTCGTCCAGTACGGCGAAGGGCTCGGAGCCGCCGCCTACTGGATGATGGCCGGCCCTGGCCGTGATCCAGACCCTGCCAGCGCGTCCGCGGCAGCGAGCTGGGGCCAGGCCCAGGCGCAGCAGGTGGCCTCGGACCTGAGTGGCACGGCGCTGTCCCTGCCGTACGTGCTGATGGACGTCGAAGCGCAAACCCAGGACAGTCTCGATAATGGCTGGAACGAGTCCTGGAGCAGCACCTGCAGCCCGCTGCGAGTGCTCAAGCACATCCCGGCACGTATAGACCGCGCCGACTTCAGCGGATTCCGGGACTACATCAAGGACGACACCCCGTGGCTGCCGGGCGTGTACAGCGCCGGCGGCAGGCGTTCCTACGAGTGGGCGGGCATCTTCGGTTCCCAGACGCTCACCAGCACGGCCGAGTGGACGTACGAAGACGCCACGGGTTCCATCGCGGCCTACCCGGCCGGATTCTCGATTCCGGGCACCAGCGTGACCGCTGACTGGTTCGCCGGCCGGCCGCCGCCTGCCAGGTGCGAACTGTTCTGGCAGTGGACCGGCGGTTCCACGGGCAACGGCATCACCAACTACCGTGTCGACCAGCTCGACGGAAACCGCGTGTACGGCAGCTGCGGTTAGCCCGGATCGAGGAGCCGGCGGCCGGCTGCGGCGTCACGCGTGCTTGAAGTCGAGCAGGAACTCCAGGATGCCGTGATTCTGGGTGGTGACGAAGCCGGTGAAGCTCGGGTTCGGGATGTTCCACTTCGAGAAGAGGACCGGGATCGACCCGGCCACGTCGATCCCGCCCGCGGTGCGCTCCGCCTTCAGCGGGAAAGTCACCGACCGGGTCTGGCCGTGCAGCGTGAGGTTGCCGGTAGCCGTGTAAGCCTTGATCTTCCCCGGGGCCGGCAGCGGTGCCAGGCTGATCGGCCTGGTGAGCGTGAAGGTACCGGCGGGATATGCGGCCACGTCCATGATCCGGCCGTCGAACTGCGCATCCCGCTGGCTCGAGTTGGTGTGGATCGTGGCCATCTTGACGGTGAACCTGGCCGTCTGCACGGTCTTCCCGGTGATCACCATCTGGCCGGTCACCGAGCTGCTGCGCCCGACCGCTGTGTGGGCCTGGCCGACCAGGACTTCCTGGACCCGGTATCCGACCTGCGAGCCGGAACCCGCCTTCCATGAGCCCGCGACCGAATCCGAATCGTCCTGCGCGGAGCCCGAGCCCGAGCCCGAGCCGGAGCCGGAGCTGGCGCTCTGGCTGGCGCCGGCCTTGAGGCTCAGTGGCGCCGGAGTGCTGCCTTCGACGAAGTGGAAGTAAACATAGGGGCCAGCCACGGCGAGTACCGCGACCGCGACTACCACCGCGATCACCCACCGTAGCCAGCGCCGGCCGCGTGACGCCACTGTGCGTACCTCCTGCTTTATGCCTGATGACGCGATCGCGTCCGCCGGTCAGCGTGCGTCCCAGCCTGAACGAGAATTCTCCCGCAGGCTGAGGCCGTACTCGGTGTTCTTTCTGAACGGACTCTGAATCGCGGCTGGAATATCTGCCAGCCCTCAGGTGGTTGAACGGTCAACTAGCCTGGAACGTCTAGCAGCCAGGCGAGGCCGGTACGAGCGGAGTCTGGAGCAGTCATGCAGTTCGGGATCTTCACCGTGGGCGACGTGACGACCGATCCCGCGACGGGTCGCACGCCGACAGAGCATGAGCGGATCAAGGCGATGGTCGCGATTGCCCGCAAGGCCGAGGATGTCGGCCTGGACGTGTTCGCGACTGGCGAGCACCATAACCCGCCGTTCGTGCCCTCGTCGCCGACGACCATGCTCGGCTACCTCGCGGCGCAGACTAGCAAGCTGATCCTGTCGACCTCGACGACGCTGATTACCACGAACGACCCGGTGAAGATCGCCGAGGATTTCGCGATGCTGCAGCACCTCGCCGACGGCCGGGTGGACCTGATGCTCGGCCGCGGCAACATGGGCCCGGTGTACCCGTGGTTCGGCCAGGACATCCGCAAGGGCATCGAGCTGGCGGTGGAGAACTACCAGCTGCTGCACCGGTTGTGGCGCGAGGACGTCGTCGACTTCGACGGAGAGTTCCGCACGCCGCTGCAGGGATTCACCTCCACGCCGCGCCCGCTGGACGGCGTGCCGCCGTTCGTCTGGCACGGCTCGATCCGCAGCCCTCAGATCGCTGAGCAGGCGGCCTACTACGGTGACGGGTTCTTCGCCAACCACATCTTCTGGCCGACGGAGCATTTCGTCCGGCTGGTCGGCTACTACCGGCAGCGGTTCGCCGACTACGGGCACGGCACGCCGGAGCAGGCGATCGTCGGCCTGGGCGGTCAGGTGTTCATGGCTAAGAACTCCCAGGACGCGGTGCGCGAGTTCCGACCCTACTTCGACAACGCCCCGGTCTACGGCCATGGCCCGTCGCTGGAGGAATTCACCGCGCAGACTCCGCTGACCGTCGGCAGCCCGCAGGAGGTCATCGACAAGACGCTGACCTTCCGCGAGCACTTCGGTGACTACCAGCGCCAGCTGTTCCTGATGGACCACGCCGGCCTGCCGCTGAAGACCGTGCTCGAGCAGCTGGACCTGCTCGGCGGTGAGGTAGTGCCGGTGCTGCGCAGGGAGCTCGACGCGCTGCGCCCGGCGAACGTGCCGGACGGCCCCACGCACGAGGCCCTGGTAACAGCGTCACTGGCCGGGCCCGGCACTCTGGAGGCCGCCACTCTGGAGGCCGGCAGTCGGCTGGAAACGAGCGCCCGATGACAGCACGCACCATCGCCGTCGTCTCGGCCGGGCTTAGCCAGCCGTCGTCCACCCGGCTGCTGGCCGACCAGCTCGCCGCGGCGACGGCCAGGGACCTGCCGGCCGGGACGCGGATCGTCACGATCGAGCTGCGCGAGCTGGCCCATGACATCGTCAACAACCTGCTGACCGGATTCCCGAGCCCGGCGCTGCGGCACGCCATCGAGCAGGTACTCAGCGCCGACGGGCTTATCGCTGCCACGCCGCTTTACAGCGGGTCCTACAACGGCCTGTTCAAGTCGTTCTTCGACGTGCTCGACCCGGACGCGCTCGCCGGGAAGCCGGTGCTGATCGCGGCCACCGGCGGCACCGCCCGGCACTCTCTCGCGCTGGAGCACGCGATCCGTCCGCTGTTCACCTACCTGCGGGCAGTGACGGTGCCCACCGGTGTCTTCGCCGCCACCGAGGACTGGGGCTCGGCTGGCAGCTCGGCCGGCGCGCGCACCGCTCTGACCGCCCGGGTCGAGCGGGCCGGCGCGGAACTGGCCGCCGCGATCGGCCGGCGCCAGCCTGCGGCCGAAGCTGATCCATACGCGGCCGCGACGCCGTTCGAGCAACTTCTCCGCAGCCCCTGACCAGGCGAGTGCTGACCTGTATCGGGGCACCGGGGTCGTGAGCGAGGTCAGATCGCGGGGCTGCGGCGCTCGATCAGCATGACGTCGCGCCAGCGGCCGTGGTGCTGGCCAATGCGCTCCCTGATTCCGACTGCGCGGAAGCCAGCGGCCTTATGCAGCGCGGCGCTGGCGGTGTTCTCGGGGAAAATGCCTGACTCGATGGTCCAGATTCCCGCGGCTTCGGTGGAGGCGATGAGCCGGTCCAGGAGCTGGCGGCCAACGCCCTGGCCGCGGGCGGCGGAGTGGACGTAGACGGAGTGCTCGACAACTCCGGCGTAGACGCAGCGGCCGGACACGGCTGACGCCGCGACCCAGCCGAGGACATTGCCCGCGGCGACCGCGACGTAGCGGTGATCGGGCAGCCTGGCGGCACTGAACTCCGCCCAGCCCGGAGCCCGGGTCTCGAAGGTGGCGTTGCCATCATCAATGCCTGCCTGGTAGATCGCCAGGACGGCGGCCGAATGCTCAGCGGTCATGGGCGTGATCTGCATGGTCTGGATGCCTTCCGGCCCGTCGGGGAGGTTATCGCCGGCTCGGCGGACCCGGCCGCGCGGTCACGGCGAAGCACTGCCGATCAGCGCGCCCAGGCTGGCCAGGGCCTCGGTCCGCGCCCGGTAATACACCCACACGCCGCGCTTCTCACGGTCCAGCAGCCCGCAGTCGTGCAGCACCTTGAGGTGGTGGCTGATGGTGGGCTGGGACAAGTCGAACGCGTCGTTCAGGTCGCAGACGCACGCCTCGCCTCCGGCGTGCGAGGCCACCAGGGACATCAGGCGCAGGCGGACCGGATCGGCCAGCGCCTTCAGCAGCGGCGCGACCTGCCCGGCCTGCTGCGCGGAGAGCGGCTGGGACGACAAGGGCGAGCAGCACGCCGCGGTCTCCGCCGGGCCGAGCACCAGTAATGACTTCGACATATGTCTATATTGACAGGATCCGATGTCCCATGGCAAGCTCGGCATCGATCAGACATAGACACACATCGATGTTCAAGTCGCAGGAGGTTCCCGTGTCCCGTGTCCAGCTCGCCCTCAACGTCAATGACATCGACGAGGCCGTCGCTTTCTACCGCAAGCTGTTCGGCGCCGAGCCTGCCAAGCGCCGTCCCGGCTACGCCAACTTCGCCGTCACCGAGCCACCACTGAAGCTCGTTCTGCTGGAGAGGCCCGGCATGGGTGGCAGCCTCAATCACCTTGGCGTCGAGGTCAGCGACATCGGCACCGTCGATGCCGAGCAGGCCCGGCTCGCGGAGAGCGGGCTTGCCTCCGTCGACGAGCGGGCTACCACCTGCTGTTACGCCAAGCAGGACAAGTTCTGGGTGCAGGGTGCTCCCGACGGCGAGTCCTGGGAGATCTACACGGTCCTGGCCGACAGCCAGACCTGCTACGGCGACGGCCCCGCCTGCTGCGGCACCGGCAACGAGGCATCCGGCGATATGCCCTCGTCCGCCGCTTCCTGCTGCTGAGCGACCCGAGGCAGTGCGGCCAGGATCGTGGTGTTACGGGACAGTTCCGCGGGGCACGTGCCGCGAAATCTGGCTGGCGCACCACGCATCGAAGCTCTCGTCGGCCGCGTCCGCGTCGGTGCCGTACTCGTCAATGAGCTGCGCTGAAGCTCAGCGCTCGGGATAGAGCCCGGCGAGCAGCTCGGAGGCGCGCTCGAACACCGCGGGCGTGAGGATCTCCGGCGCGATGCACTGGTAGATCTGCAGCCCTACGAATAGCGCGTGGCCGATGGCCCAGGCTTCGGTGGGGGTGGTCCCGGGGCGAGGCTGCTCGTCGTCCTCCGCGGCCAGCTCCTCCAGTCGCCGCTTCGAGGTCCGCGCCGTACCGCCGCAGGGCGTCGGGGCTGCGCAGGAGGGCCGCGACGAACTCGAGGCTCACCGCCAGCCCGGCCTTGTCCGTGGTGGCCTCGTCGACGGCCATGGCGCGGCCGAACTCTGCCAGCCGCTCGCGCATATGAATAAATGATCAGGGTCTGGCGGGTCACTCGGTGAGGGAGAACGCGCATGAGCCTCGGAGAGCACGTGATGCGCCGCGTCGTGGAGCCCGCGGTGCTGAGCTTCTACCAATGGCGTGGCGATCCTGTCGCCAGGCTGATGCGGCCCGAGACGAAGGTCGACCCGTACCCGCTCTACGCCGATCTGCGCCGGCGCGGCCTCGTCCGCAGCCCGCTCGGGTCCTGGGCGACGGCGAGTCACGCAACGGCGACGAGCGTCCTCCGGGACCAGCGGTTCAGCTCCTCACCCCTGCACCAAAGCGGATACCAGCCGCCGGCCTACCCGGCCGGCGATCCTCGCGCCGAGCTTCCCGCCGCCGACCTGCTCACGATGGACCCGCCCGACCACACCCGCCTCCGGCGGCTCGTGTCCCGCGCGTTCACCCCGAGGGCGATAGCCGGCCTTGAGCCGTGGATCCGTGACGTCACCGACCGGCTCCTCACGCCAGTCGATGCCGCGGCGGGCTTCGACCTCATCGATGCCCTGGCCTTCCCGCTTCCCATTGCGGTGATCTGCCACCTTCTCGGTGTCCCGGTCGAGGACCAGGCCAGCTTCCGGGTCTGGGGCCACGACGTCGCCGTCAGCCTCGACCCTCAGTCCGGTCGGACCGTCGAGGGCCAGACGCGCTCCTCGGAGCTGGCCCTGACCGCGTACCTGCGGGAGCTGGTGCGCAAACGTCGCGCCGACCCCGACGACAGCCTCCTTTCCGCCCTCGTGGCCGCCGAGGATGAGGGTGACCGGCTCAGTTCCGACGAGGTCGTCAGCACCGCGCTGCTCCTCCTCGTCGCCGGCTTCGAGACGACCGTTAACCTGATCGGGAACGGCGCCGTCGCCCTGCTCGGCGAGCAGGAGCACTGGCGGCGGCTGCGGGAGGAGCCGGCCCTGGTCCCCGCAGCCGTCGAGGAGCTGCTCCGCTACGACAGCCCGGTCCAGCTCACCTCACGGATCGCGACCGAGGACACCGATGTCGGCGGCGTGGTGATCCCGAGGGGCGCGTCGATCATCGTGGCCATCGGCGGTGCCAACCGTGATCCCGACGTGTTCGACCAGCCCGACCGCCTCAGGATCGACCGGCCGGACGCCTCGCGGCACCTGTCGTTCTCGCTCGGGATCCACCATTGCCTCGGCGCCGCGCTCGCCCGCCTCGAGGGCCGCATCGCGGTAGAGGAGCTCACGCGCCGGTACCCGGGACTCGAGATGGCCGGGACGCCTACCCGGCGGCCGCTTCTCGTGCTGCGCGGCTTCGAGATCGTCCCCGTCCGCGCCAGCCTGTCCCCTGCTCATCGTGGAAGGGGCGGGCGCTGGGCGCCGTGAGCGTGCCTGCGCTCTCGACCACCTGCGTGAATGGATGGCCGAGGAAGATCCGTTCCGCGTTCCCGCTCGCTACATAACAGGCGGGCGGCCGGGATCGTCATGGCGCGGCCGGCGCGGAGCCGAACTCGGCCGCCACGATGCGCCGGTCATGCACGCCGGCGGCCTGGCCGGAGGCGAGCCACACGATCGGCGGCCCCATCACGGCCGGGTCCAGCATCGCGGCCCGGACCTCAGCGGAAGCCTCGTCGGGGATCATCCCGGTCCGGGTCGCCCCGCCGGGAAGCAGGATGTTGACGGTCACCGGGCTGCCGGCCAGATCCGCTGCCATCACCCGCGACAGCGCCTCGACGCCGGCGCCCGCCGGCCCGTACGGCACGAAGCCACGGCGGACCATCGTCTGCTCGTTCATCGAGATGTTGACGATCCGCCCGCCTCCCTCGCGGAGCATCAGCGGCACCACCGCGCGGGCCATCAGGAAGCAGCCGACGACCTTGGTCTCCACCACGTCCCGGAAGCCGGCCGGCCCGACCTGCCAGAACGGCTGCGGCTCCGACATGAACCGCGGGTTGACCGTGCGCATGCCGATGCCCGCATTGTTAACGAGCATGTCGATGCCGCCCCACGCCTCGCGAGCCCGGCCAACGCAAGCGGCAACCGATCGCTCGTCCCGCACGTCGAGCTGACACGGGAACGCCGGGGGACCGAGCTCCCGCGCCGTCGCTTCCGCCCGGGCCTGCTCGCGGCTGGTCACCATCACCCGGGCGCCCGCCCCGGCCAGCGCGGCGGCCATCGCCGCGCCCAGGCCGCTGCTGGCGCCGGTCACCAGGACGCGGATGCCGTTCAGCTCACTCATGCACTGATCACGCCAGCCCGGCCAGCGCCGGCGCCAGCTGCTCCAGCTGGTCCACGCCGGCGGTGAAGTCGGTGCCGATCGGCAGGCCGGCGAGCACGTGGTCCGCGCCGGCGGCGAGGTGCTCGCGGACCGTGGCCGCGGTTGCCGCTGGCCCGCCCGGCCCGGTGTCCGCGTGCAGGAAGATGACCAGGAGCTTGTCCGGGCCGAGTACCTGCCGGGCCTGGGCGGTGAATTCGGGCGGCTGCCCGGCGGGCAGCGCGCCGTCGGTGAGCTCGCCGGCCAGCGCGAGCATCCTCGGGCCGTTCGCGCCGATGATCCGCGGGTAAGGGACGTCGGGTGCGGGCAGCTGGGTGGGGGCGCCCATCTGGTCCAGGTAGCCGCGCATCGTGGCCAGCGGACGGCCGAACTCCCGGCCGGCGCTGGCCGCCTGCTGCGGGTAGCCGACACCCAGGCCGAGGACGAACCGGCCCGGGTAAGCCTGCGCCAGCAGGGCCGCCGCGCCGTGCGCGGTCTGCGGTGACCGGGCCCCGATGTTGGCGATGCCGGTCCCGAACATCATCCGCTCCGTGGCCGCCAGCAGCACGGCCAGCTGCACCAGGGCGTCTTTGCCGCCGACGGTCTCGTTGGTCCACGCGGCACGGTAGCCGGCCCGTTCGAGCCGGCGGACCGCGTCCCGCTGCAGGTCGATGGGTGGCGCGCTGTCGGTCGGGACCGGCAGGAACGCGCCGACCGGCCCCAGTGCCTGGCGGGCCGCCTCGACTACGGCGTTGCTCCCCATCGACGTCCTCCCGCTAGCCGCTGACGTAAAGGTCTTTTTCTTCCGAGGTCTCCTTCGCTGACCCAAGCATGGTCAGCCCCTGATTGTCGCTCAGCCCAGATCCAGCTGCATCCGTTCCTCGCTGCGCTCCGGGTCCGCTGACAACGGCTGGCGGTGATTGGTGCTGACGAAGCCGACCCTCTTATACAGGCGTATAGCGGTGTCATTACCGTCGAGTACCCATAGAAAGACAGTCCGCACCCCGGAGGTCTGCAGGCGGTCAAGGATGATGGTGAGCATATCGAAGGCGACGCCAGAACCTCGACATTCGGGTGACACCCACAAGTATTCTAAATAGCACTCATGAACAGGCGTATCGGACTCATGGGTAGTGCCCAGAAGACTGACTGCCCTGCTGCCAATGATGCCGATATTCCACTCGCCCCGGGTAAATTCGGCTCGCCATTGATCCTCGTTGTACGCCTGCTCCCGCCCATACGTCGACAAAAATGCGTGAGGTGATTCATGCAGTGCGGATAGCCTGATGTCCCGCAGCCTATGCCACTCGTCGCGGGCAAGGAGCTTGATATAAGGCATAAACACCGATTTTCACATGGTGCTGGCCGGGCTGGCAACCTCTGGTTGTAGCCAGCCCCCCTAGATGAATTCACTTTCTATAGTGAAGTTCGTTAATAATTAATTATATATGCGTTAAGGCGGAACGTAGTGGGTTTGCCGGCTCACCTGGCGCGTTCGCCGTGCCCGCTACCGCTAGGTCAGAGGATCTGGTGTACCCGGCGGGCCAGACGATTGGCAGGCTCTGCAGAGGGTTCCCCGAGTCTGCTGGTCGTCACGAGCCTCGCCTGGCGGGGCGTTAGCACGGCCTCTTCGCGCCCATCGGGCTGGGCTCCAGCGGCACCGCTGGAGCCCAGCGCTAGTGGTGGACTAGCAGAGCTACGGCCACTACGACAGCTATCACCATGGCGAAGAAGACGGACGTCATCGCGGCCGCTACCTGCAGAAATTCAGACAGCAGGGCGGCCAGGCTACGCGCGGCCCAGGCCATCGCTGCCAGGAAGGCAACGACGAGGACCACAACTGCCAGGGCCATCCCCCCGGCCGCGTCGGCGGCCATCCGGGCAGTGGCCGAAGGGCGAAGGTAGATCAGCTGACGTACGGCGAGGACAGTTGCCCCCGCCAGATGGGGAGTTATTGTGTTCACGGGACTTCCTTCGTGTTTGAGAGCGCGCGGGGGTTCTGCTTGGCGGCGGGCATCCTTGTTGGCGCAAGGGTGCCCGCGTAGTCTGTGCTGCCAGCAGGGGCAGCGACCGCCGGGAGCGGTCCGCCGGCCCTGCTGGCACGTTGCCTTTGCGTGTTCTTCTGAACTTAAGTAAAGTATTCAGATCTGCCTCCCTTATCCAGCGGCCTTCCTTAAGTTTCCTCTACCCTCTTCATGTTCATCAACCCTCGCTTAATGGCCTGTTGGCTCTAGCCCCAGGGAGGCGTCCCGTTGCCTTTGCGATGCCTGGATGGTCCCCTACCTGCGGTTTCGTCATGCCTATATCGTGGTATGAGGTGTTTACATGAAACCTGAACTTCAGATGAACAGAGGCAGGGTGTGGACAGTCAGGATCCGCGGCAGCTTCTTGCTCGGCGTTTGCGTGCTCTCCGGGAAGATCGCTGGCCAGGTAGGAAGATCACCCAACCCCAGCTCGCGCAGGCACTCGGCGGGGTCAGCGTTCCCCTCATCTCATCGTGGGAGTCACAGACCAATCCACGGATCCCGCCCCTGTCACGGCTGGATGCCTACGCTGCGCTCTTCGCCACAGCGCGTTCCTTCGACGCGGATGCAGCTCACCTCATCAGCTTGCAGGACATGAGTGATGAGGAACAGCAGACCATGAACGAGCTGAAGCGGGAGTTGACGCAGTTGCGCAACGCTGCGCTGCGGGCTGGCGCCACCTCCGCGGAACCTGGCCGATCCGGCCAGGTAGATGCGTCGCTGGGTGCCGGGCACTGGCGCTTCAGGGATGGAGACGACATCACGATCGTCTGCGCCCAGTGGCCGCGGCCCATGCTGGACCAGATCCCCTACACGAACGTCAAGGATCCCGACTACATCGAGCTCCTGACCTACTCTGAGCTCGACGCGCTGTTCGAACTGTACGGTCACCTTCGTGCTGCCAATCCGGCTAATCAGGTGAACCTTCGAATTGCCGACAAACTTGCGCGTGACGACTACACTTCGCACCTGGTCACGCTGGGTGGCATTGACTGGAATACGCTAACAAGTTCAACGCTGGAGAAGCTTCAACTGCCGGTGCAGCAGGTAGCCGACTGGGACACTGAGAGGGAACAGTATTTCGAAGTGGAGGAAAACGGGACAACGACTCAGCACAGGCCAGTCCTGCAAAAGTTGGGCGACCAGATAATCCTCCTCGAAGATGTCGCGCTCTTTGCCCGCGCGGTAAATCCCTTCAACCGGAAGCGGACTGTTACCATCTGTAGTGGCATGTATGGTCGCGGCACCTATGGCGCTGTCCGCGCGCTGACAGATACCAGATTCCGTGACCGCAATGCGGAGTACTTGCGATCACGGTTTGGCGACAGCGATTCCTACTGCATCCTGACCCGTGTGCCGATCGTCAACGGAGCGACATTGACCCCAGACTGGACCATTAGTGACTACACGCTCTTTGAGTGGGCCGAGTAAACCTGTGCTGGGCAACGGGGCGCTCTATCACCATGGCTCACACCGGGACCTGCTGTGGTCGCCCGTTGACTCCTCGCCGGGCCGGCAAGGAGTCAACGCCATCATCGTGCCGACTGCCCGGCGCCCGGCGCACCTAGCCGAGGCGGCGAACCTGGCCCTGGCCCTGAACTGCACTCTGGTAACGCTGCACAGCGGGAAATGGACGTCGGCAGCGGAGGCGACACAGCGCCTTCCGGCTGGCATCGACCTGATCGCCATCGACGTGCCAGAGCCAGCACGGCTGCGGCTGCCGTGCTGGGAGACCTCCCGCCTGCTCGCCGGAACCGTCTTTGCACGCCGGACTGACTTGAGCGCAAAGCGCAACCTGGCCCTCATGCTCAGCCACATGCTCGGCTGGTCGCGCATCCTCTTCGTCGACGATGACATCACCGCGTTGAATCCGGATGACGTGCAGAAGGCGAGCGGCCTGCTGGACACCCACAATGCGGTTGGCTTGCAGATCACCGGCTTTCCTGACAATTCGGTCGTCTGCCATGCCTACCGGCAGGCTGGTGGAAAACAGCAGTCGTTCATCGGCGGCGGAGCGCTCGCCGTCGAGGTGAATCGCAGCAACTCGTTCTTTCCCGACATCTACAACGATGACTGGTTTTTCCTGCTGGATGGCTACAAATGGCTGCAGCCCACCGCTGTTACCGGAAAAGTTGTCCAGTCTCCCTACGACCCGTTCAGGAATCCTGAACGAGCCCGCGCCGAAGAGCTGGGCGATGTACTGGCCGAAGGGATCTACTGGCTGCTGGATCAGGACCGGTCGATCATTGACGCCGACCAGGATCACTGGGCCAGGTTCCTGATGAAGCGCCGTCAGTTCGTCGAGGGCGTGCTGGAGATGGTAGAGGGGGACACCCTCGAGCCAAATGATAAGGCCCGCAAGATCGCTGCGCTGAAAGGATCCCTGGGCCGCCTGGCGCTCATCACGCCAGTCCTGTGCGAAAGCTACCTCAGGGCCTGGGCGGTAGACCGGCAGCGATGGCGGCGTCACGTTGCGCTGCTGCCGACCCGCCAGCAGCGGGTTCCTGCCCTCGCCGCGCTATCGCGCCGGGGCTCCCCGCACCTGACGTGGCAGCTCGGCAGGAAAAGCAGCCAACAGCAGCCAGTATAAGCTTCAGAGCGCGCCTGCGGCTCGTTCAGGAATCGCAGGCAAAGCGCAGATTGGCCCGTCGCCGGAGATGGCGACCAGGGGTTGCCTGGCAATATGTCCTTCGTGCCAGGCTCCCATCGCGGCCCCTTCCGCGACCTGCCGCGGGAAGTGGCGATCCTTACCGTGGTCTCGTTCACGGTCGCCCTCGGGTTCGGGATAGTGGCTCCAGATATCCCGGAGTTCGCCCGTCAGTTTGGGGTCAGCGCGACCGCGGCTGCCAGCGTGATCAGTGCGTTCGCGCTGATGCGGGTGGTTGGGGCGCTGCCCGCTGGTCGCCTGGTGGACAGGTTCGGCCAGCACGCGGTCATGGCGGCCGGGATCGCTGTCGTCGCGGTGAGCAGTGTGCTCGCCGGTTTCTCCCGGTCGTTCGTGCAACTGATCGCCCTGCGCGGCGCAGGCGGCCTGGGCTCGGCGATGTTCAGCGTCAGCGCCCAGACCCTGCTGCTGGTCAGCGTGCCCGGCGGGCAGCGGGGCCGGGCCAGCGGCCTGTATAGCGGCGGATTCCTACTGGGCGGGATCAGCGGCCCAGCGGTGGGCGGGCTGGTCGCGGCATGGTCACTGCGGGCGCCGTTCATCATCTATGGCTGCCTGCTCATCGTTCCTGCGGCTATCGCTGCGCTCGTATTGGCAGACGCGCCGCGCAGGCCGGTCGCGGACCCGCGATCGGCCTGGCCGTTCGCTGCGATAGCTGGCGCGTTGCGTAGCCGCGCATACCGCGCCGCGGCGTCGGCGAACCTTGCGGACGGTTTCGCCGCAATGGGGGTGCGAAGCGCCATCGTTCCCCTGTTCGTGCGTGACATCCTGCATCGGTCAGCGTTCTGGACGGGCATCGGTTTTGTCGTCTTCGCCGCGCTGAACGCAGCGACGCTCATGCCCGGCGGGTGGGCGGCCGATGCGCTCGGCCGACGGCCGGTCATCGTCGCTGGCTGCACAGTGTCTGCCGGCGGCATGGTGATGCTAGCCTTCCTGCCCGGCCTATCGGGGTATCTGGTCGCGCTAGCCGTGTCCGGCCTCGGATCAGGACTGCTCGACGTCGCGCCTTCGGCAATGATCGGCGACATCCTCGCCGGAGGGGCCGGGACACTGGTCGCGTCTTTCCAGATGGCCGGCGATGCTGGCACCGTCACCGGACCGGTGGCGGCGGGCTACCTCGTCGACACCTCCTCTTACGCTGCGGCCTTCGAACTAGCTGCCGCTGTGCTCGGCCTGGCCGCGGTCCTCGGGCTCTTCGCCCCCGAGACCCGATCGCGCAAAGCTGGCGATGACCCCGGCTGACTAAACCATTTGGCTGGCCGACTAGGCGTGGCGGCAGGGATGGCGTCAGGCCGGTCAGCGCGGCCCGAGCCCGGTCTGGCCGTCGATCAGTTCCCTGGCGATGTCCAGGTGACCGGCATGTCGCGCGGTCTCCTCGATCATGTGCAGCACGATCCAGCGCACGGTCGGCGGTTCGTCCTTCTCCAGCCGACCGTGCCTGCCGCGCGGCGGCGCCGACAGCGGCGTCACCGCCAGCACCGCATCGGAGCTCGCGCACTGGTCACGGTAGAAGCGGATGATCTCCGCTGAGGGCAGGTCACTGACGAACGCTGCCGTCGGGTCATAGGGAGGCAGGTCCTCATCCCCGGGCGGCGGCTCGGGAACTGCGCCGGTCACGACCCCCTGGAACCAGTGCCACTCTGCGCCGCCCAGGTGCTCGACCAGCCCGGCCGGCGTCCAGCCCGACGGCACGACCGGCCGGTGCCACGCCTCCTCATCCAGCCCCTCCACAATGGAAAGCACCGAGTCGCGCTGGGCAGCGAGGAAGGCCAGCAGAGCCTGGCCCTCCGGGTCCTCAGGCTGATTGCCGGTCATGTCCATCCTCCTGCCGGGTCGATCGCTTGGCTAGTACTTGTCGTGGTGGCGCAATTCGACGTCTTCGTACTGGCGGCCCAGCGGCGTCAGGTCGAGGAGGATGTCGGTCTCGCAGACCAAGTCGGTGACTGGGCCGTAGCCTGACCAGGTATGCAGTACGGTGTCGCCGTCCCGGAAGAAGACGCTGATGCCGCCCTGCTCGCCGGGCCGGGCGCTCCAGGCCCGGCCCATGTCGACCAGCTCCTGCGCGGTCCGGAAGTTGTACTCGATGGGCGTGACACTCTCGTCATGAGTCACGTGGAAGTCGTAGTTAAAGTCGCTTCCCTGCGACGAATACCACGGGAAGGCCCAGCCCATCCGCTGCCGGAATGGCTCGATCTTGCTGATCGGCGCCCGGGATACTGCCGCGTACGAGGTATTGCGGGCATGCAAGTGGGCCAGGTGACCGACGCTATCGGCCTGGTAGGAGCAGACCGGGCAGCCCTCGTCCCAGGCCGGGTCGAACATGAAGTGCTGCACGATGAGCTGAGTCCGGCCCTCGAACAGATCCAGCAGGCTGGCCTTGCCGTCCGGGCCCTCGAAGACGTAGTCCTTCTCGATCTTGACGGCCGGCATCTCGCGGCGTCGGCTCGCGATCTGCCCGAGAGTGCGTACGGCCTCCTCCTCGGCGGCCTGCAGCTCCTTGCGTGCGGCCACCCACTCATCGGCCGAGACGACTCGCGGACTCATGACTCTCCTCCGTCCTCAGGCGGGCTCCGTACGCCACCGTTAAGAAGTTGGACGAACAGGGTCCCCGGAACTAATCGCCCCGGCCGGGCAATGTTACAAGGCGGCAGGGAAGCCGAAGTACCTGAACAGCCCGGGAAACACTGAGCCTTATGACGAACAACACCAACCTGAACGCCACCATCCAGGAGTCGTCGATGACTACCCCGAGGTCCGTGATCGACTGGCTGCTCGACTCCGACCCGGCCATCCGCTGGCAGGTGCTAGGCGATCTCACCGACGCCTCGCCGGACGAGGTCGCCGCCGAACGAGCGCGCGTGGGGCGCGTGGGCTGGGGCGCCCGTCTGCTGGCGCTCGAGGGCGCCGACGGGCTGTGGGACGGCGGCGCCTGCTTCCCGGCGTCCTACACCGGCGGCGAACCGGGGCAGCCCTGGACAGCGACGATGCACAGCCTGCAGACCTTGCAGATCTTCGGGCTCGACCCGGCGTCCGAGGCGGCACGCCGCGCGATCGCGCTCATCGCCGAGCACGGGCGATGGGAGCACGCCGGGCAGCGCTACTTCGACGGCGAGGTCGAGCCGTGCATCAACGGCAGGACGATCGAGACGGGCGCCTACTACACGGTGGACGTCGCGCCGCTCGTCGACCGGATCGTCGGGGAGCGGCTCGCTGACGGCGGATGGAACTGCGAGGCCGAGAACGGATCCGTACGCTCCTCGTTCGACACGACGATCACCGTGCTCGACGGGCTACTCGAATTTGAGCGCGCGACCGGCGGGTCCGCCGCAGTGCGCGAGGCGCGACGCAGCGGGGAGGAGTACCTGCTCGAGCGAAGCCTGTTCCGCCGCAAGAGCACCGGCGAGGTCGTCAACCCGGAGTATCTCGACTTCGCCTTCCCCTATTACTGGCGCTACGACGTGCTGCGTGCGCTCGACTACTTCCGGCGTTCGGGCGCCGAGCCGGATTCCCGGATGGCCGAGGCCGTGGAGATCGTGCGCTCGAAGCAGCAGCCGGACGGCCGCTGGCTGCTCGACCGCATCCATCCCGGCCGCGTCCACTTCGCCCTTGAGGATCCCGCGGGGGAGCCGAGCCGCTGGAACACCCTCCGCGCGCTCCGGGTGCTTGACTGGTGGGAAGGCTGACTCACCGCGGCTGCCGCGCCCTACACCTGGGCCCTGACCGCCGGGCAACTCCCGTCCGGCCTCACCATGCAGACCGACAGCTGCTGCGGCCCGAGGTACGCCAACGATGAGCTGGCCGGAACGCCGACCACCGCCGGCACCTACACCTTCACCATGCGGGTCAGCGACTACGACGGGCAGCAGGCAACCCAGCAATTCAGCCTCACCATCGACCCCATGCCGCCGCTCCTGCTCAGCGGGACCGGTCCCTGCTGCAATGCCGGCACGGTCGGCACCGCCTATCCCGCCATCGCCTTCGGCGCCACAGGCGGCGAGACGCCCTACACGTTCTCGGTCGCCGCCGGGCAGGCCCCGCCCGGTCTGAGCTTCAGGTCGGGAAACCCCGGAACCTACAACAACAACGTCCTGTCCGGGACGCCCACAAAGGCAGGCACCTTCGCCTTCACGATGAAAGTGACCGACAGCCTCGGCGACACCGCGAGCCAGGGGTTCAGCATCACGATCGACCCGTAACGGGATGCTCGCCGGCAGCGGGTCACGAGCGGCGCTCTAACCCGCCCGGCGGTGACGGGTGATCGCTTGCCAGTACAGCGGCAGCCACCCCAGGCCCGGGATCAGCTCGAAGACGCCCACACGGTGACGCTAGGACGCCCCGGGCCAGGCGTGCCCTGGTATCTGGTATCTGCTACCGGCAGATCGGCTGGACTGCGGAAGGCTCCGCAGTGGCCGCGCCCGCCGCGAGCCCGGCTGTCCGGGGCGCCCCTGTCCTACTCTGCGTCGCCCCGGGCGGCGGGAGCGGCCTGCGCCAGGCCCCGTAGCGGAGCTGCTCGAACCTGGCGCGGTGGATAGCCGCGCAGTCGCACGCGATAAACCCGGCGACAATCGGCGGTCATCCCGCGATAATCGCCGGCGTGGAGGAGGTCGAGGTCGTCGTTGCCCATCACGAGCGCGCGACCCTGCGCGTCGGCGACGTGTTCCTGAAGATCGACGCTGATCAGACGCGCACCGACGTCGAGGTCGAGGCGATGGCCATGGCGCCGATCCCGACTCCGGAAGTCCTGTGGCGGAAGCCGCCCGTGCTCGCGCTCGCCGCCCTCCCAGGGACGGCACTCGGCCGCCTCGGCGAGCCGTCGACCGCGTCGCCGGCGGCGTGGGCCGCGGCGGGTGCCGCCGCACGGATGCTGCACGACGCGCCGCTGCCGCCATGGCCCGGCCGGAGCTCCGGCGAGATCGCATCGCACCTCGACGGCCAATGCGAGTGGATCGTCGCGAACGACGTCCTTCCCGTCGGCGTGGTCACGCGCAACCGCCAGGTCGCCGAGGCTGCGCTCCGGCCGTGGACACCGGTGTTCACGCACGGCGACCTGCAGGTCACCCACGTGTTCGTCGACGGTGACGAGATCATCGGCGTGATCGACTGGTCCGAGGCGGGCCAGGGCGATGCCCTGTACGACCTCGCCAGCCTGACGCTCGGACACGAGGAGCACCTTGGCGACGTCGTCGCCGGCTACGGAACCGACGTCGACCTCGACGTGATCCGCGCGTGGTGGTCGTTGCGAAGCCTGCGGGTGGTCCGCTGGCTGGTCGAGCACGGCTTCGACCCGTGGCCCGAGATCGCCGTGCTGAGATCCCGGCTGTGAGGCTGCACGAGCCCGACGGCTACGAGTGCCGTTCTGCCGCATCGAGCGGGCCATCTCCTGAAGGGTTTGGCGGGATCAGCTGCTAGCGGTCTGCTCGATCTTCGTGCAGTGGTTCTCCAGCAGGCGAAATGTCGTCCATAGAGCTATCCCGGAGCCTTCCTGCGTCAGGTCTGCAGCCAGGCCGCATAGAAGATCCCGAGGCCGAGCGCCACGCACAGACCGGAGATCAGCCAGAACCTGATCAGGATCGTCGTATCCGCCCAGCCCACCAGCTCGAAGTGGTGCTGCAGCGGCGCCATCTTGAAGACCCGTTTCCCTCGCCCGGTTCTGCTCCTGGTCACCTTGAAGACGCTCACCTGAATCACGTCAGACAGGGTGATGATCACGAACAGGCCGCCGAGGATCAGCAGGAGCAGTTGCGTCTTGGTGCAGATGGCGAGGCCAGCCAGCGCTCCGCCCAAGGCCAGCGACCCGGTGTCGCCCATGAAGATCTTGGCCGGTGGCGCATTCCACCACAAGAATCCGAAACAGGCGCCGAGGACCGCGGCGGCGACCACCGCCATGTCGAGCGGGTCACGTACCGGGTAGCACTGCGAGGAGAGGAAGTTGATGCAGTCGTTGCGCTCCTGCCAGATGCCGATCAGCACGTAAGCGGCCAGCACCAGGATTGTGGATCCAGTGGCCAGACCATCCAGCCCGTCGGTCAGGTTCACAGCGTTGGAGGTGCCGGCCACCATGATGACTGCCCAGATGATGAACGGCAGCGTGCCGATAGCCGGGCCGAAGTCCCGCAGGAAGGAAAGGTACGCGTCAGCGGGCGTCAGTCCGACTTTGTCCGGATAGTGCAGCACCCCCGCCGCGAATACCACCGCCACCACGAACTGGCCGGCCAGCTTCGCCCGGCTGCGCAGCCCCGTACTGTTCTGCCGGAAGATCTTGAGGAAGTCGTCGATGAACCCGACGAGGCCCAGTCCCGCCATCAGCAGCAGTACCAGCACGCCCGAAGGCGTAAACGGATCGTCGGTGGCCGCGTGCGCTACCACGTAGCCGATCACCGCCGCGATCACGAAGACTGTGCCACCCATGGTGGGCGTGCCGCGCTTGGTCTCGTGCGACTTGGGGCCCTCGACCCGGATCGGCTGGCCATAGCCGTGCCGCCGCATCAGCCTGGTGAACAGCGGCGTTCCGAACAGCGCGACCAGCAGCGCCACCGCCCCGGCGACGATGATCGTCTTCAACCGGGCGGCCCCTCGCATGTGCTCGCCGGCGGCCACCTGTGCCACGTCATTACACGGCGGTTCACGCCGAGCAGGCTATCCGAGCCTTACGCGTGTAGTTCCGGTTCTCGGGATATGACCGGAACTGCGGCCAGCCAGCTCGCGGGCCACGACGCACTTCACCCCCGAGAAGATCACCGCGACACCCATTCTCGCAGCGCCACCATTAGGCCCGACTGGCACCAGCGGTCGGCGGTCGCG
This sequence comes from Actinomycetota bacterium, assembly GCA_003168215.1. Classification (GTDB taxonomy): domain Bacteria; phylum Actinomycetota; class Actinomycetes; order Streptosporangiales; family Streptosporangiaceae; genus Palsa-506. Next base: position 88,361 of record PMSW01000095.1, on the reverse strand, counting down.
CAAGGGTCGGATGTTAACTCGCGTTGTGTCTGGCGTGACGTTCGCCACATCTGATGTTCACGAGATACTGCAGAATGCCGCAAAATCCTGCGGTCAAGGTGCGGTCAAAAGATCTTGAGGCCACTTCACCGGGCTGGTGAAATGGCCTCTGACCTGCTCGTTCTCGTCGGGACGGCGGGATTTGAACCCGCGACCCCTTGACCCCCAGTCAAGTGCCCTACCAAGCTGGGCCACGTCCCGGTGCTTACCGCGCCCGCCTCCGACCTGGGCGGGCTTACATACCTTAGCGCAGCGCGGGATACGGGGCGTTGCCCGCGAGCCAGGGCTGTTAGCGTCCGGTACCTGCCCAGCCCCGGAAACGAGAGCTTGGAGCACCATGACTGACCGCCTCGCGGCCTTGCTGCCGTATCCAAAATCCGTCCGCCCGCAGCCCGGCAGCTTCGAGATCAGCACGGAGACCTCGATCACAGCCGGGCCAGGCGCGCAGCGCGCGGCTGCCGCGGTCCGGCGGGTGCTTGCCGCGCTGCCCTGGCCGGCCGGAACCGGCCGCGAGCGCGGCGCGGCGGCTGGCGGCATCGCCGTGGACATCGATGAGCGGCTGCCGGACGAGGGATACCAGCTTCGTATCAGTCCCGTCGGCGCGCGAATCACGGCCGGGGGAGAGGCGGGCGCGTTCTACGCGACGCAGACGTTGCGCCAGCTGCTCCCTGACGAGGCATGGCGCGCCGCGCCGGTGCCGGGGCCGGCCTGGCAGCTGCCGTGCGCGGAGATCGACGATGCTCCCGCGCTGTCCTGGCGCGGCGGGCATCTCGACGTGGCCAGGCATTTCTTCCCCAAGCCCGTGCTGCTGAGCTTCATCGACATGCTGGCCGCCCACAAGCTGAACCGCTTTCACCTGCACCTCACCGACGACCAGGGCTGGCGCATCGAGAGCCAGCGCTACCCCGCCCTGCACGAGATCGGCTCGCACCGGCCGAGGTCCAGGATCAGCCACAGCGCCGATCCTGCCGTCTACGAGGAAATCCCGCACGGCGGCTACTACACGCTCGCCGACCTGGCCGAGATCAGCGCCTATGCTGCCGCGCGGATGGTGACCGTCGTCCCCGAGATCGAGGTCCCCGGGCACGCGTCGGCGCTGCTGGCCGCGCTTCCGTACCTTGGCTCCGTGCCGGGCGGGCGGTACGAGGTGTCCCCCGACTGGGGCATATTCCCGCAGATCATGTCGCCGCTGCCGGAGGCTCTCGGCTTCCTCGGGGAGATCTTCGGTGAGCTGCTCAGCGCCGTCCCGGCTCCGTTCGTGCATATCGGCGGGGACGAGTGCGTGCTCGACAGCTGGCGGGACAACCCGGCGATCGAGGCCTGCCGGCGCGAGCTCGGCCTGGGCAGCGCCGACGAACTGCATGCCAGGTTTCTCCGGCAGGTCGCCGACATGCTCGCCGGCCGGTTCGGGGCGAGGGCAGTCGTCTGGGACGAGGGCTTCGCCAGCGGTGCGGGAACGCCAGCTGGCGCACTGCGGCCGGACACCATCGTGATGGCCTGGCGCGGCATGGACATCGCGCGCCGCGCGGCCGAGGCAGGCCATGACGTCATTGCCACCCCGGTCGTGCCCACTTACTTCGACTACTACCAGGCCGACGATGCGCGTGAGCCGCTAGCGCTCGGCGGCCCGGTAACGGTGCAGGATGTCGCCGCGTTCGCGCCGGGCGCAGCGGCCGTCAGCTGGCCCGGGCACGCCGCACGGCGGCTGATCGGCACCCAGTTCCAGCTCTGGACCGAGTACATCCGCGATAGCCGCGCCCTCGAGTACATGGCTTTCCCGCGGGCGTGCGTGCTGGCGGAGGCGGCCTGGTCCGGCCAGCCTGCCCAGGCGACCCCGGCCGCAGCCACCCCGGCCGCAGCCGCTCCTGCCCAGGCCGCGTGCGCGCCGGCCGTAGCCGCTCCTGTCCAGGCCGCAGCCGTACCGGACTGGCACGGTCGGCTTACCGCGCACCTGCGCCGTCTGGATGCGGCCGGCGTGGAGTACCGGCCGCTCGATGGCCCGCGCCCGTGGCAGCAGGGCGGCTCCGGGCCACGCCGCCACCGGGCCGGTCACCGGATAGCGGCCATTGCGGCGCACCTGGATGAAATCGCCCGGCAGCCAGGCGTTCCCTGACCGGAAGAGCCGAAGGAGCCCGTCGTCCCGTGAACGTGAAGGATCCGCGCCTCCCAGCGCGCCGGATCCTTCGCGCAGACGGCAGTGGCGCTGGACTTGAGGCGCGGCGGTGCAACGCGCGTGCAGTGCGTGCGCCAGCGGGGCGAAAGGCAATCTGTGCGTCCAGCGACCGACCAACCCGAACGCCCATGGGACGGGCAACTTAGCGGTCCCGTCGTTCGTTGCCTGGCCGGGGACCGTGCCGTTCGTTGCCTGGCCGGGGACCGTGCCTGAGCCGACTGGCCCGGACTGGCCCGGCCGGGACCGGCCCGGACTGGCCAGGCCGGTCCCGGCCCGGCGGGTCCGGCGCAGCTGGCGGTCAGATGGAGCGATATACATGTCGGTGCGACCGCGCCCCGGCGAGGGGCCAGCAGCCGAGGCGCGAGCAGCTACGGCACAAGGGACACAAGGGCCATGGGCGGACGCGGTAGCGGCATAAACGGCACAACGGGCACAACGAGCACTGACGGGGCAGCCAGGCGACGCCCGCGCAGGCTGATGCGCCGCGTCCTGATCGTCGTGGCTGCGCTGATCGTCGTTGGTGTCGTGGCGTTCGGTGGGCTGCTGCTGGTCACTCCGTCGGTCGGCAATGCCCGCGCCCTGGCCCGCGCGCAGGACCGGGCGCATCACGCCGCCTTTCCCGGGCCGCCGGTCCCGGCCCGGTTCGCGGCGGCGATCGAGTCCACCGAGGATCACCGGTTCGGCTACGAGCCAGGCATCGACCCGTTCGCGATCGCCCGGGTCACGGCCAGCTGGCTGACCGGCGGCGGCGCCAGCGACCAGGGTGGCGCGACCATCTACCAGCAGCTTGCCAAGCTGCTGTACACCCGCGAACGGTCCGGGCCGGCCGCCGAGCTGGAGCAGGTCGGCCTGGCCGTCAAGCTGTTCATGACCTACAGCTCGCAGCAGATCCTGCAGATGTACGCCGACGTCGCGTACTTCGGCAACAACGACTACGGCCTGGCCGCGGCCAGTTGCGGCTACTTCGGGGTACCGCCGGCCAGCATCTCCTGGCCGCAGGCGGCGCTGCTGGCCGGCCTCGTCCAGGGGCCGTCGGCGGACGATCCGCTGCAGCATCCGGGCCAGGCGAGGCAACGTGAGGTGCACGTGGTCGGCCGGCTTGCCGCGACCGGCGAGATCACCCAGCATCAGGCCGACGTGGCGCTCGCCCAGCCGCTTGCCCGCCTGATCTCCGGCGCCGGCGACGCGGGAAGCCGTTGCGCCGCCTAGCTGAAAGAGCGGCCTAGCTCAGCTCGGGCTGGCCGGGTCATTGACCAGCACGCGCGACGGCGGCGGCGCGGACGCGGGCGGCGCCGTCCACACCCACTTGCGGTAGGACCAGAATCGGAACAGCGTCGCCACGATAATGCCGACCAGCAGCCCGACGTTGGGGAGCAGGCCCTTGGTGTCGCCGAGCACCTTGGTGACGAAACCGAGGCAGGCCAGCTGGATCAGCAGCCCGATGGCGGCCAGGACCCAGAACAGGGCGTTCTCGCGGCGGCCGGCGCTCTGGCGGTGCTTGAACGTCCAGTAACGGCTGCCGGCGAAGGTGAAGGCGATGGCCGCGATGGTCGCGATGACGTCGGCAACGAGCCAGCCCAGGCCGGCCTGCACGAGCAGGTTGGTGCCGCCGTCGGTGATGATGACGCCGACGCCCCCGACCAGGCAGAACTTGAAGCCCTCGTGGATCAGCTGCCGGTACCGCAGGTAAAGATCACGCACGGTGCTCACCTGGGCGGCCTTCCTTCTCGCAGAATGCGGGCGTGTCTGTGAGGCTACCGGCCGCCCGGCGGCCGCGTGACCATCACCCCGGTTCATCCGGCCCGCGCCCCTCCCGGGCCGGCGAATACCCGTTCGGAAATGTCAGCAGTCCCGGATAGTGTCTCCTAGTGCCCGATCCTGAGGTTCTCATTCGCGCGAAGGACCTGACGAAGCGGTTCGGGGACTTCACGGCGGTGGACGGGATCGACTTCGAGCTGCGCCGCGGCGAGGCGTTCGGCTTCCTCGGGCCGAACGGGGCCGGCAAGTCGTCGACCATGCGGATGATCGGCTGCGTCTCGCCGCGGAGCGGCGGCGAGCTCTCCATCCTCGGCATGGACCCGGTCGCGGACGGGCCCGCGATCCGGGCCAGGCTGGGCGTGGTGCCGCAGGAGGACACGCTCGACGTCGAGCTGACCGTGCGGGAGAACCTGCTCATCTACGGGCGCTATTTCGGCCTGCCGCGGAACGTGATCAGCGAGCGCACCGACCAGCTGCTGGAGTTCGTGCAGCTGACCGATCGCGGGGCAGATCAGGTCGAGCCGCTGTCCGGTGGCCTGAAACGGCGGCTCACCATCGCCCGCTCGCTGATCAACGAACCGGAGATCCTGCTGCTCGACGAGCCGACCACCGGGCTTGACCCGCAGGCCAGGCACGTGGTCTGGGACCGGCTGTTCAGGCTCAAGCAACGCGGCGTGACGCTGGTCCTGACCACGCACTACATGGACGAGGCCGAGCAGCTCTGCGACCGCCTGGTGGTGATGGACGGCGGCAGGATCGCGGCCGCCGGGTCACCACGCGAGCTGATCGAGCAGTACTCGACCGCCGAGGTGCTCGAGCTCCGCTTCGATCCTGGCGAGCACGAGCAGGCCGCCGAGAAGCTGGCGGACCTGCGCGCGCAGCGCACGGAGGTTCTCGCTGACCGGATACTGCTTTACATCCCGAACGGGGACATTGCGCTCACTGCCGTCCGCGACCTCGGTCTCGTGCCGCTGACATCACTGGTTCGCCGCAGCACGCTGGAGGATGTCTTCCTGCGACTGACCGGCCGGCAGCTGGAGGACTGATGGCCCCGCAAGCTCCCGCCGCCCGGCAGGCACCGCCCGCCGGGCCAGTGCCGGCGCCGTCTTCGTGGTCCTTCGCGGTGCGCGAGTTCCGGTACTGGACGACGAACTACCGCCGCACCTGGCGGGGATCGATCTACTCCAGCGTGCTGAGCCCGGTGCTGTACCTGGCCGCGATCGGCGTCGGCCTGGGCACGCTGGTCAACAAGCACGGATCGGCCAGGCTCGGCCACATCAGCTACCTTGCCTTCCTCGCGCCCGGGCTGCTGGCCGCGGCCGCCATGGAAACCGGGATCGGCGAGTCGACCTATCCCGTGCTGGGGTCGGTCAAGTGGCGGCGCACCTACTATGCTGCCGCGGCATCGCCGCTGCGCCCTGCGGACGTGTTCCACGGGCACCTGCTGTTCACCACGATGCGGCTGGTGATGAACTGCGCCGTGTTCCTCGCCGTGATGGCCGCCTTCGGCGCGGTCAAGTCGGCCTGGGTGATCGCGGCTTTTCCGGTCGCCGTCCTGACCGGGCTTGCGTTCGCGGCGCCGATCGAGGCCTGGGCGATCATGGTCACGAAGGACACCTCGTTCGCCATGATCTTCCGGTTCGGCTTGATCCCGCTGTTCTTGTTTTCCGGCACGTTCTTCCCGGTCAGCCAGCTGCCCGGGTGGGCTCAGCCGATCGCCTACGGCACGCCGCTCTGGCACGGGGTCGCGCTGTGCCGGTCGCTGAGCCTGGGCACGGCCACGATCGGCGAGACGCTCCTGCACGTCGGCTACCTCGCGGCGCTCGCCGCCGCCGGGATCGCTATCGGCAACCGGACCTACCGGCGGCGGCTCTATGTCTAGCGCCCAGCTGCCGAGCGTCCGGGACCTGCCGCTGCGGGTGCTGCCGGTGGCCTGGCTAGCGCGCGGGTCCCTGGGCGGCCGCGGCAGCCGCCATCTGGTCGAACGCCACGCCCGCGTTTACCGCCACACCTGGCTAGTCCTCCTCTCCGGATTCTTCGAGCCGCTGTTCTACCTGCTGTCGATCGGCGTCGGGCTGGGCAAGCTCGTCGGCACGGTCACCGGCCCCAGTGGCCCGGTCAGCTACACCAGCTTCGTGGCACCGGCGCTGCTGGCGACCTCGTCGATGAACGGGGCGGTCTTCGACTCGACCTTCAATGTCTTCTTCCGCCTCAAGTACAACAAGTTCTACGACGCCGCGCTGGCCACCCCGATGCGCGCCGGCGACATCGCGCTGGGCGAGATCTCCTGGGCGCTGCTCCGGGGCGGGCTGTACGGGGCGGCGTTCATGATCGTCATGCTGGCCATGCGGCTCGTGCACTCGCCATGGGCGGTGCTCGGCCTGCCCTCGGCGCTGCTCATCGGGTTCGCGTTCGCCGCCACCGGGATGGCCGCGACCACGTACATGCGCAGCTGGCAGCACTTCGAGTTCGTGATGCTGGCGGCGCTGCCGATGTTCTTGTTCTCCACGACGTTCTACCCGCTGAGCGTCTACCCGCGGGCGATCCAGATCGTGGTCGAGTGCACGCCGCTCTATCAGGGGGTCGCCCTGCTCCGCGGCCTCACCCTCGGCGCGGTCGGCCCGGCGCTGCTCTGGCACGTGGCCTACCTGGCGGTCATGGGCCTGCTCGGCCTCTACGTCGCCAGCCTCCGGATCGGCCGCCTGCTGCTGAAGTAGGGCCAGGCCGGCAGTTCCCGAGCCACCGCGCCCGGCGTCGGAGTAATGCTCACCATGCCCATGACGGAGGTAAGCAGTTCTTCTTCTCGCCGAAATAATAGCCGATGATAATAAGCAGTATAGTGAACATAGAGTTTCTAAGGTAGTCCATCTCAGGTTTTACCTGTAGCCATGTTTGCGCAGGCAGAACGGTGCTCAGCGCGATGTCTGACGCGATAACCAGAACAAGTACTCCTATAAAAGTGCACAGGAGCCAGCTGCGCTGCTGACCGTGACGTCGGGCCTCCTCGAGGTCAATAACCTTTTCATCAGGCGGCGGCGGGCTGTGCTCGACGAGTTCCCATTCGGGTCGCTGGCCTGCATGGCTATCGTCGGTGAGTTCGTATTCGGGTCGCTGGCCTGTACTGTCGGCGATTTCGTCGGTCAGGTCGTCGGTGTCATCATTGATCATCGAGAACCTCCGTATCGCGCCGTGCGCCGGCGGACAGGCAGGGATGAGGTTGGCCTGATCAATATCAGATACTAACCGATACGACTCAAACACGTGCAGTTATCCCCCGATGCTGGGTGAAGGTCCCGTACTTGATGTGATGCTGGGACATGCCGCAGTTGGGTGCAATGTGCATCAGAACAAGGTAAGTCCCTTATAAACCGGGCAAAATCGAGCAAATCAACAGCATGAGAACGATTGTTGTGAGCTAACGTGTACAAGCTGACGTGTAGTTTGCGCGTAACCGGCCGTGGAATGCTCGTACTCCTGTGCGCATTCGCTGAATGTAATGTGTTCACCAAATTACTCTGTGTAATAAAAATAGCGGCTAGGTTACTATGCGTAATAATCGGGGGAGGGAGAGGCTATGCGAGCCGGAACTCATACTGGCCGGTATGTTCTGTTACCTCCCGGTCAGCCGTGAGTACGGTCGCCGATCAGCACGCGACGACAGAAACCGGCCAGATCGAGACTATTCGGCGCATCCACCCGGTGGATGCTGCGTGCGTACCCCGTCCCAGGTCGACGCGTCGGAGACGAAATCATGAGTCCTCAGCCAGCAGATACTGACGACGGCAACCCCCTCGGCCTCAAGCCCGGCAAGAACGGCGACCGCTTCGTGCGCTTGTCAGTGAACTTGAGCATCGAGACCGCCGAGGTCTTCAAATCGCTGATTGAGCGCAAAGGGCTCTCCATCACCGAAGGTATCCGCCGTGCGATAGCCGTATGGAAGTTCCTGGAAGACGAGAAGTCTCGCGGAAACGAGATCGCGGTGATAGAGCCGGACAACAGCGTCCGGAAGGTAGTTCTGCACTAGCGCGCGGCCGTGCGGGATGTGCCCGCGTGGCTGTGCGGAAGGGTGGCTGTGCGGAAGGTCGGTGCGCGGCTAGTCCTGGCCGGTGGCCGGCAGCTCGGCAAGGGCGGCGCGGGCCTCGTCCGCGATGGGCGGGGGCACGGTGATCGACAGCACGTGCCGCAGCGCCTTGCTGTACGCCACGTCGTAGGCCTCGGCGGCCGGCACGGCGATGTCCGGCACCACGCCGGTGCCTTCCCAGTTCGTTCCGGTGACCGGGTGAACCGACCGCGCGAACGGCACCGAGATCGCCATGGTCGAGGAGATGGGCACGGTCCTGGTCGGGTGGGCGCCGCCGCCTGTCGTCTCGCCGATCAGCTCCGCGCGGCCCTGCGCCTGCAGGGTGTAGCAGAAGTCCTCTCCGCCGGAGAACGTCTGGCGGCTGGTCAGCAGGTAGACCGGCCGGTCCAGGTAGCGCGAGCCCGGCACGTAGGCCAGGCTCCAGAACTGCCTGGTCTCCCCGGTGCCGGCGTGGAAGATGTCGTTCAGATGGGTCCCTGCGCCAGGGAACAGGTAGCTGCACCAGAAGACCACCCCGTCGGGGGAGCCGCCGCCGTTGCGCCGCAGGTCGATGATCAGCGCATACGTCCCGGCGACTAGTTCCATCGCCGCGGCGATGACCGGGCCGGCGTGCTCAGGGTCAGCTACCCCGCGCAGGTCCAGATAGCCGATGTTGCCCTCCAGCCGCTCGGCGCGGTAAATGCCGCAGTTGCCCGGCCGCTCCCAGTCCCGCCGGGCCGTCTCGGGACCCGGCGGCTCGGCTGGCGCACGCCTGCGAGGGCCGCCGACGCGCACCCGCAGGTGCTTGTCGGCGCAGGTCTCGTAGAGCTGAGCGGTGAGCCGCTCAGCGAGCGCTGCCTCATCCAGGCCGTCGTACTCGCCCGCGGCCAGCCGCGCCTCGACCGCCGCGGCGGCCTGCTCGGCGCGGTCGGGAAACACGTAACTGGTGCGCAGCAGCCCGAGAGCGGTCTGCACGATCTCGCGCCCGGACAATGGCTGGCCTGCCAGCTCGGGGTCGTCTGGCATCGTGATCCGGGGAGCGGCATCAGGGCCGCTGGCGTCCTCCACGGTGAACTCCAGCAGCCTGGCGGCGGGAAGCCTCAGGGAGAGCTCACGCCGCAACTGCCTCATCCTCGCCTTGTGAGCGTGCTCCCACGCATCCAGAGACCGCTGGTGGGCCTCAGCCGGGTGGTCCTCCGGCGGGTGGTCCTCCGGCTGGTGGTCCTCCGGTCTGCCCGCCGCTCCGATGAATACCCGGACAAGCAGCTCTCCCGGTTCTATCACCGGGTCGTCGCCGTGCCGCAGCAACGCGACCCGCCGCACCGCGCCGTCGGGGAAGCGCGCCCTCACCTCGCGGTCAATCTGGTGCTCAATGCGGTCCATCACGGCTCGTTCCACGCCTGCCTCCCCTGTGAGCTATGCGGCGCCGTCCTGCGGTTCGATGCCGTGCTGGCGGAGAAGGCCGCGAAGGCGCTCGATCTCGTCAGTCAGGGATGAAGGTTGTACGTGCGTGGCTGCCCACTCCTCCCGGCGGGAGGCTTTCTCGGCGAGCAGTTGCTTCTCCTTGTCGCGCAGCACCGCGGCAGTTTCGAACTCCTCGGCATCGATGGCGGATTCCTTGTCGCGGCGGACCTGCTTGATCTCCTGGTCGAGGTCACGCACGTCCGGTTCGGTGCCCACGCGTTGCTCTAGGGCCGCCAGGCGCGACTCCACCGAGTCGAGACGGCCGATGAGCTGAGCCCGCAGCTTCCGCTTCCCGCGGCCAGCCTTGCCGGAGCCCGCGGCAGCGCGTGCGGCCCGCGTCTTCTCCTTGCCCTGGTATCCGGCCAGCACATGGATGACCTGCTGGCGGACCGTGTCGAGGTCGCCGCCCAGCTTGACGAGCACCCGGGCGGCGACGCCGTCGCCCTCGCGGATGAGGCCGANNTGCTCGGTGCCGATGTAGTTGTGGCCGAGCTGCAGGGCCTCGCGCAGCGAGAGCTCAAGGACCTTCTTGGCGCGCGGAGTAAACGGGATGTGCCCGGACGGGGCCTGCTGGCCCTGGCCGATGATCTCCTCCACCTGCTGGCGCACGGCCTCCAGGCTGATGCCCAGCGACTCAAGCGCCTTGGCGGCGACGCCCTCGCCCTCATGGATAAGGCCGAGCAGGATGTGCTCGGTGCCGATGTAGTTGTGATTGAGCATCCTGGCCTCTTCCTGAGCCAGGACCACAACCCGCCGCGCCCGGTCGGTAAATCTCTCGAACATCTCGTCGCTCCCTCACAGAGCGGTCGGGGAGGCACATTATCTCGCCCCGTCCCTTCCGCATGCTAGCCCGCGCGCCGGACGACGTTACTCCTGAGACGTTACCCATGAGATATGTCGCACATGTTAAAACGTTCCCCCGGCGCGGGACGTTCACCCTATTCAACCTGGGCCAACCGGGGACATGTTCCCGGGTACGCCGCGAGCGAACGCGCGGTTGCATGAGCCAGCGGCGCACTGCCCGGGATTCGGGCGGTGCGCCGCTGGCTGAAACTGCGCTGCGAGCGATCAGAGGGCCGGGGACCGGGCAGGTGACGCCCTGTCCCGGGAGGCGTCAGTGCGCGGCGTCGTACTCGGCAATGATCGTCGCCGGGATGCGGCCGCGCTCGCTCACCTTGTGTCCCCGCTCCCGTGCCCATGCCCTGATCTCCGCACTCCGCTCCCGGCCCGGGCCGGTCCTGGCCCTGCGCCGCCGTCCGCCGGTACCCGCGCGCCGGGCGTGGTCGGTATATGCGCTGAACTTGTCATGCAGTTCCTTGCCGTGCTCGCTGCACACGTCGATCTCGTACGCAGTTCCGTCAAAGGAGAACGAAACCGTCTCCTTACTCACGACCTCGCCATCGTGGGGAAGGTCGCAGACGACGGTCGTTGTAATCTTTCGAGCCATGAGATCCAGCCCTTCCGCTGCAGGCAGCCTTTTAGGTTTGCCAAACATATACCAGGACCGTTGCATCTGACAATTCACGCGACCGCGATTCCCGTCACGAGTTGCGTCGACTACAGGGTTGACGCATTCCGGAAGGTCACAGTAACTCTCCGTGATCAGCATCGGATCCGCCTCTAAAATGCCCATGGCGGGTACCCTGTAGTGCCGGGACAAGCTACTGACGAGGCCTGCAACCGTCCTGTCAAGTTTCAGCGGGAGAGTCATTGCCGGTACCGGCATCGGGCGCCGAAGCAGCTTCGCCGATTCCAGCATCCGGGATCTGGCCGTTGACCGAAATATCGGCAGAGAGCACATCATCAACGCGCCGACTGCCTGCACCCATCTCATGCCTCAGGAACGCGCCGATCGCGATCAGTGAAGCCGCGCAGACAACGAGGGGAGGAGTGAGAGCCGCCAAGTCCGCGAGCACTGCGCATCCTCCTTCGTGCAGACCGCTGGTCAGGCCGCGCCGGGCTCGCGCCGCGGCCTCCTTCGTATTGTCACGCACCGGACTTGGCACGGCTGCGCCGGGGAGTGGGCGGAACTGCACATACGCGGCCGCCGGCATGGCAATATCGGAGCCTGCCCGTGCCCCGCAGCGTTAGATCCCGCAGCGTTAGATAGAGCGGACCGCCACGTCTTGTTCCACGCCGACCTGCACATCCACTCCAGGTTCTCTCGGGCCTGCAGTAGGGACTGCGACATAGAGCATCTCGCATGGTGGGCACTGCGCAAGGGCATCACGGTTGCTGGAACTGGCGATTTCACCCACCCTGGCTGGGCAGAGGAGCTGAAGGAAACGCTAATCCCCGCCGAGCCGGGCCTTTTCCGCCTCCGCCCGGAGATGGCGGACCGGGTGCGGCGCGCCTCACCGCGGAGCTGCGGCCACCCGGTCAGATTTATGTTGTCGGCCGAGGTCTCCACGATCTACCGCGGCGGTGAGCGGACCAGGAAGGTCCACCATCTTCTGTACGCGCCGACGTTCGAGGCGGCGGATCGCATCACCGCCGCGCTATCGAAGATCGGGAACCTGGCGTCGGATGGCAGGCCGATCCTCGGGCTCGACTCGCGTGATCTGCTGGAGATCACGCTGGACGGCGGGCCAGGCTGCTATCTGGTTCCCGCGCACGTTTGGACGCCGTGGTTTGCTGTGCTCGGCTCCAAATCGGGTTTCGATGTGGTGGCGGACTGCTACGCCGATCTGGCTGGGGAAATTTTCGCCATCGAGACTGGTCTCTCCTCGGATCCACCGATGAACTGGCAGTGCTCATCGCTTGATGCCTATCGCCTGGTGAGCAACTCTGACGCGCATTCACCGCCGATGCTCGGCCGCGAGGCGACCACGTTCGGTACGCCCCTGGATTACTTCGCGATGGCCGACGCGCTGCGCACGGGCGATGGCCTGATTGGCACGATCGAGTTCTATCCAGAGGAGGGCAAGTACCACCTGGACGGGCACCGGAAGTGCGGTGTGCGCTTCGAGCCCGCGCAGACCAGGGAGCATGGCGGAAGCTGCCCCGAGTGCGGCAAGCAGGTGACCGTTGGCGTGCTGCACAGGGTAGCGGAGCTCGCCGACCGGCCGGCCGGCTATCGGCCCGAGGGTGCACCCCGATTCGCCAATCTTGTGCAGTTGCCGCAGATCGTCGGCGAAATCCTGGGAACAGGCGCGAAGAGCAAGAAAGTCGGGGCGGAGGTTAGCCGGCTTGTCGCGGCGCTCGGTCCGGAACTCGGCATCCTCGGTGACCTCCCGGTGAGTGATCTGAGCCAGGTCGGCGGCACTTTGCTGGGCGAGGCAATATCGCGGCTGCGCCGGGACGAGGTACGGCGGGAAGCCGGGTACGACGGCGAATATGGCGTGGTGCGCCTGTTCGGTCCCGGCGAACTTGACCGGTCCGCCGCGCTATTCGAGGTGATCCGGCCGGCCGCGGCTGGCCGGGTCACCCAGTTCCCGCCGCGGCAGCCCGGGAACGGCGATTTCGCGACGGGCAATGCACCCGGCCGCGGGCCGGCGGCACCGGACGTCGCCCCTCCCGGCAGGCTGGCACCGCCCGGCAGGCTGGCACCGGCCGGGCGGGCGCTGCCCGGTGATCTCGATCTGGACCAGCGGGCTGCGGTCCTTGCTGACGGGCCACTGATGATCATCGCCGGGCCTGGCACGGGTAAGACCCGCGCACTTGCGCACCGGATCGCGCACGAGATTGCCGAGCGCGGCGCTCCGCCGCAATCATGCCTGGCCATCACCTTCACCCGGCGGGCGGCACGCGAAATGCGCGAGCGGCTGGCCGTGCTCGCCCCACGTCAGGCCGGCGAGATCACCGTCACCACGTTCCACGGCCTCGGCCTGATGATCCTGCGGGAGCATCCCGAGCGTGCCGGGCTGACCAGCAGCTTCCGGATCGCCGACGACGCCGCCCGGCTGGAGATCGCCACCGAGCTGGCCGGCTCGCAGCGCGACGGCCGGCGGCTGCTGGCCGGCGCCGCCGGTGACCCGGAGGGCCGCCGGCGGCTCGTCACGGCGCTGCTGGCCCGCGACCTGGTGGATCTTGACGGGCTTATCGAGCTGCCGGCCGCGCTGCTGCGCGGCCTGCCAGCGCTGGCAGGCCGGCTGCGCGGACGCTGGCCGCGGATCAGCGTGGATGAGTACCAGGACATTGATGCGGCGCAGTACGAGCTGCTGCGCCTGCTGGCGGGCAACGGCTCCGGGCTGACGGCAATCGGGGATCCTGACCAGGCCATCTACGGCTTCCGGGGCGCGGACGTGGGCTTCTTCCTGCATTTCGCCGCAGACTACCCGGGTGCCACGACCCTGCACCTGACCAGGAACTACCGTGCGAGCGGCACGATCGTGGCCGGCGCGCTGCAGGCCATCGCGCCGGCCACGCTCGTCCCTGGCAGGACGCTGCAGGCCGTCCGCCCCCGCGGGGCTCCGATCATCTTCCATGAGGCCGCCGACGAGCGAGCTGAGGCGGCCTGGATCGCCGCGGCCATCGACGGCCTGCTGGGCGGATCCTCCTTCCACTCGCTGGACAGCGGGCGCGCGGATGGTCATGGCGTGGACGGAATTGACCTGTCCGAGGTGGCCATTCTGTACCGGACGGATGCTCAGGCCGGCCCTCTCGGCCAAGCGCTAACGCGTGCCGGACTGCCGTTCCAGAAGAGCTCACACGATCTGCTGGAGCGCAGGACCGGAGTTCCGGACATCGTCAGGGAAATGCGGCTGGCGAGCGCCGGGGCAACCGTGGCCGCCCGGCTGCGCGCCGCCGTGCGCAGGCTGGCAGCCATCGGTCCCGCTAGCGCGGCTCCTGCTGTCGACGTCAGGTCCGCCGGCCAGCTGCTGGCGCCGCTGGCCCGCCGCTGCGGCCGCGACCTGGAGCGGTTCCTCACCGAGATCTCGCTCGGCGCGATGGCGGACGCCCTGGATCCGAGGGCAGCGGCAATCACCCTGCTGACCCTGCACGCGGCCAAAGGACTGGAGTTCGATGTCGTCTTCCTGGCCGGCTGCGAGAAGGGCCTGCTTCCGCTCTGGCTTCCGGGCTCGGCTCCGGCGGCCGGGCCCGACCTGGCCGAGGAGAGGCGGCTGCTGTTCGTCGGGATGACCCGGGCGCGAGCCCGGCTGTTCCTGAGCTGCGCAGCCCGGCGCACCAGGCACGGCACGACTGCGGCGGCCGGCCCTTCGCCCTTCCTGGCCGCGATTGATTCAGCGCTGCTCGACCGTCCGGTACCGCCACGGCCGAGACGGCCAGCCGACCGGCAGCTCCGGCTGCTCTGAGCCGGTCACCGCGCGCAGCACCGGGCGGCCGGCGGGCGGCCCGGCGCAGCGGTCCCTACCGCCGAATCCGGCATTGCCGCAACGATCCGGGCGCACCAGCCGCCGCGCGGAGCGTCGATGACGAGCGGTGCGAACACATTGTCACGAAGCAAATACATATTGTCGTCAACACGGGCAACTGGCCGTAGGGGCGCACATCACGCGCAGATCACGTAATTCTGCTTTTAGTGACGAAACGCATAGTGACCTGCGCAGACAGCGAGTTGCCTGACTGCGGCCGGGAAGCAGCAGAGCATGCCGGGCCCGGCAGCTCCCGCCGCCGGGCGGCGAAACCTCCTGCGGCCTAACGGAATGCCACTGTTAAAACTTCCGTCATTCTGGCTGGCGGCACACCCCGATTCGATAGTCTCCAACCGCTGTCCCACCTGCCGCCGCCCGCTCCCGCGAGGCGATGGCGTCATCCGCCGAGTTCCTGGCGCGCGACCACGTGCCGGGGAGCCGGGAACCCACGTTCCCGGGGTGAATCGGCGGGTCGCGGTCGCACCTCGCGGTCCGTCCCGCCGTAGGGCTACTCCGGCCCGAACCCGTCAGCTAACCCGGTAGGCGGCCTAGGAGAGGAGACTCCACGTGGAGCGCTTGCCCGCCGGCAGGCACGTCGCAGGTAGCTCACGGGGGAAACGTGCCCGTGCCAGGTCACACTGGGCATGGAGCCGCGTCGCGATGCTGGCCGGGGCCGTGACGCTCGTCAGCATCGCGCTGCCGGGCGGGCCTGTCAGCGCGGCGGTGACAACCACGCAGCCCGGCCTGCATGTGCTGCTGGCCAGGGCCGCCAGGCTGTCCAACCAGATCGATAGCCTCAGCGAGCAGTACGACGGGCTGAAAATCCAGCTCTCGCAGGCAAAGGCCGAGGCCAGGATCGCCCGCGAGACCGCCGCGCGGGAGGAGAAGCAGCTCACCGCCGGCCAGCTCGCGGTCGGCCAGATCGCCGCCCAGGGCTACATGACGGGCGACGTCAATCCCGCACTCCAGCTGCTGCAGGCAACTAACCCGCAGTCGTTCATCAACCGAGCGTCGATCATGCTCCAGCTTCAGCAGGAGAACGGCGACAAGGTGACCGTCCTCGCCGCCGCCGAGGACGCCGCCGACCGAGCCCGGCTGACCGCCCAGCAGCAGGCCAGCAAGGCGGCTCAGCTCGCCGCCCAGATGAAGGTCAGGGTGCGGGCGATCCAGCGCCGCGAGAGCATCCTGAACAGCGCCGCGTTCACCCAGGCCATGACGGTCTTCAAGCAGACTGGCCATTACCCGGATTTCACCATCCCTGGCAACTCGATCGGCGTCCAGGCGCTCAGGTTTGCGCTGACCAGGCGCGGTGACCCCTACGTCTGGGGCGGTGCCGGGCCCAACGACTTCGACTGCTCCGGACTCGTCATGTGGGCCTACGGAAAGGTCGGAATCAGCCTGCCGCATTTCACCGGCAGTCAGTGGAACTCCGGCGAGCACATCTCACGGAGCCAGCTGGAACCGGGCGACCTGGTGTTCTTCTTCCCCGACATCAGCCACGTCGGCTTGTACGTCGGCGATGGCCTGATGCTCGACGCGCCCACGTTCGGCCAGCCCGTGCAGATCCAGCCGATCTTCTGGAGTGCCTACGTGGGGGCCGTGCGGATCATCGGCTGAGTCACCTGCGTGCCAGGCCGGGCAATGTCCCTGGCCGGGCAATCGCCGGAGGCTCACTCCGGCGGGACCGGAGGCTCACTCGGGACGGACGAACGGGAAGAGGACCGTCTCCCTGATGCTCGCCCCGGTGAGCAGGATGATCAGCCGGTCGATGCCCATGCCCATACCGCCGGTCGGCGGCATGCCGTACTCCAGCGCCCGCAGGAAGTCCTCGTCAAGTTGCATGGCCTCCGCGTCGCCGCCTGCGGCCAGCAGCGACTGCGCAGTGAGGCGCCGGCGCTCCTCCACCGGGTCGACCAGCTCGGAATAGGCCGTCCCGATCTCGGCACCGAACGCGACCAGGTCCCACTTCTCCGCCAGCCGGGGATCCTCCCGGTGCGCCCTGGTCAGCGGCGCCACCTCGACGGGGAAATCGCAATAGAACGTCGGCAGCACCGTGCGCCGCTCCACGAGATGCTCGTACATCTCGAGCAGCACCTGGCCCCGGTTCCAGCCGGCGTCCAGCCGGACATCCGCATGAGCGGCCAGCTTGCGGAGGCGCTCCGCGCTGGTATCCGGCGTGATCTCCTCGCCGAGCGCCTCGGACACCGCCCCGTGCACCGTCTTGCGCGGCCACTGGCCGCCGATATCGTGCTCGGAACCGTCGGGCCTGCGGACAACAGTGCCGCCGAGCCCCGCGCGCGCCGCCGCCTGGATCAGCTCACGGGTCAGCGTCGCCATCCCGTCGTAATCGCTGTAGGCCTCGTAAAGCTCGAGCATGGTGAACTCGGGGTTGTGGGTGGCATCCGCGCCCTCGTTGCGGAAGATCCGGCCGATCTCGTAAACCTTCTCGATGCCGCCGACGACTAGCCGCTTGAGGTAAAGCTCCAGCGCGATCCGCAAGTACAGGTCCGTGTCGTAGGCATTGCTGCGGGTCACGAACGGCCTCGCGTTCGCGCCGCCATGAAGCACCTGCAGCGCTGGCGTTTCCACTTCGAGGAAATCGCGCTGGTGCAGTTCTTCGCGCAGCGATCTGGTCACTGTGCCGCGCAGCTCAGCCATCTGCCGTGCGTCGGGATTGACGATCAGGTCAAGATAACGCTGCCTTACCCGTGACCCCGGATCAGACAGGCCGGCGTGCTTGTCGGGCAGCGGCCGAAGCGCCTTGGCGGTCATGGCGAAGGAATCAGCGAGCACCGACAGCTCACCGCGGCGGGAGGTGATGACCTCGCCCTGCACCCCGATATGGTCGCCGAGGTCTACATCCCGCTTCCAGGCGGCCAGCGCGTCGTGGCCCACCCGGTCCAGTGAGATCATGACCTGGATGTCGCCGGTGCCGTCCCTGATCGTCGCGAAGCACAGCTTGCCGCCGCTGCGGTAAAGCATGACCCGGCCGGTGACGCCGACGCGGTCGCCCGTTGCCACGCCAGGCCCCAGGTCCGGATACCGCCGGCGGACTCCGGCGATGGTCGCGGTCCGCGGAAAGCCGGCCGGGTAGGGGTCACCCCCGGCGGCGCGGATGGCGGCGAGCTTAGCTAGCCGGACCCGTGTCTGCTCCGGCTGGCCGCTGGTCTGCCCTGCCAGGTCGGTGGTCTGTTCCGGCTGGCCGCTGGTCTGCTCCGGCAGTTCACTGGCGCCGGCCTCGTCCGTTTTCACCTGCCCGAGGTTACCGGCCGCACCCGCAAGGGTGCAGCCGGGTTTCCGTGCACCCGCAAAGGGTGCAGTCGGGTTTCCCGGTGCCGCTGCCCGGCCGGCCGCCTGGCAGCACCGGCGCGGCGCGGCGAGTGCGGTGGCCGGCTAGCCGTCAGCGGTGTTGCGCTCGAACACCAGCCGCAGGCCGATCAGCGTCAGCCACGGCTCGTACGCGTCGATCATGGCCACCTCGTCGATGACCAGCGGCGCGAGCCCGCCGGTGGCGATGATGGTGACCGAGTCCGGGTCGCCGGGGGCGAGTTCGGCCGCCATCCGCTTGGCGATCCCCTCGATCTGGCCGGCGAACCCGAAGATGATTCCCGATTGCAGCGCCTCGACCGTGTTCTTGCCGATGACGTGACTCGGGCGGGTCAGCTCAACCTTCAGCAGCTGCGCGGCCCGCCGCGAGAGCGCATCGACGGAGATCTCGATGCCCGGTGCGAGCGCCCCGCCGACGAACTCGCCCCGCTCGCTGACCGCGTCGAAGTTCGTCGAGGTCCCGAAGTCGACGACCACGGCGGGTCCGCCGAACAGGTGGATGGCGGCGAGCGCATTCATGATCCGGTCGCTGCCGACTTCCTTGGGGTTGTCCATGCGCACCGGCACGCCCGTCTTCACCCCCGGCTGCACGATGACCGCCGGGATGTCGCCGTAGTAGCGGCGGAACATCTCCCGCATCTCGTGCAGGACCGAAGGCACCGTCGAGCACAGCGCTATCCCGGTGACGTCAGGGTTCTTGAGCTGAGTGCTCTGCGCGAGCAGTCCCTGGAGGATGACCGTCAGCTCATCGGCGGTACGGTCGGGGACAGTGGCGATGCGCCAGTGCTCGGCCACCTCCTCGCCGTCGAAGATGCCCAGCACGGTGTTGGTGTTGCCCACATCGATCGTCAGCAGCATGACGGTCTCACTCCAGCCTCCCTGGCCCGGGCGGGTGCCGGTGCGGGCTGGCGCCGGGCGGTCATTGCGGGCCGTCGATCAGGAGCGCGGCGTTGTCGATCAGCCTCGTCAATCCGGCACGGCCGGCCGCCAGCAGCAGAGCCGGTCCCCGGTAGTCATCGGTGACCTCATCGAACGTGCCCGGATCGACCAGCGCGAGATAGTCAGGCCGCAGCGGCGGGTCCGCCGCAGCGGCCGCCTGGAGCACCGTGTGCGCGGCGGCCAGGGTCGCGGCCGGGCCCGCGTGAGCCTGCTGCTGGCCCGCCAGCAGCGCCCTGGACAGCGCGAGCGCAGCCGTGCGCTCCGGCCCGGAGAGGTAGGCATTCCTGCTCGAGATGGCCAGTCCGCCGGAGTCCCGGACGATGGGCTCGGGCACGATCTCGACTCCCAGCGCAAAGTCCGCGGTCATCCGGCGTACCAGGGCCAGCTGCTGCGCGTCCTTCTCGCCGAATACCGCCGCATCCGGTCGCGCCAGCTGGAACAGCTTCAGCACCACGGTCAGCACTCCGGCGAAGAAACCCGGCCGCGACTTGCCTTCGAGCACCTGCCCCATCGGCCCCGGGTCGACGGTGATCAGCTGCGCTGCCGGGTACATCTGGGCATGATCCGGCGCGAACACGACCGCCGCGCCCTCCTCGCCGCAGACGGCCACGTCGGTGTCCAGGCTGCGCGGATAACGGGCGAAATCCTCGTCCGGCCCGAACTGGAGCGGGTTGACGAAGACGGAAACCAGCACGCTCCCGTTCGGCGACGCGACCTGCCTGGCGCGGCGGAGCAGGGCCCGGTGCCCGTCGTGCAGCGCGCCCATGGTCGGTACCAGCACCACCGGGCCGGACATGCTGCCGCGCGCTGCCGCCAGTTCCGCCCTGGTCCGGGCGAGGACGGGGATCACCTGGGCGCTCCGGCCAGCACGTCAAGCAGGCGCTGCGCATCCGGTGCGGCGAGTGAGCCCGCGGCGAGTGCGCGGTCAGCAGTCAGCCTCGCCAGCGCCACGTAGGCGGCGAGAGCCTCCGGCGAGACAGCCCGCAGCGCATCGATATGACTGGCCACGGTGTCGGCGTCGCCGCGCGCGACCGGGCCGGTCAGGGCAGCGTCACCGAGGCGCAGCGCATTGTCCAGCGCCGCGGACAGCAGCGGCCCGAGCATCCGGCCCGGGTCCGCTACGCCGGCCGCGCGCAGCAGGTCCGCTGCCTGGACAACCAGGGTGACCAGGTGATTGGCGGCGCTCGCGAGCGCCGCGTGGTACAGGTTCCTGCTTTCCTCCGCGATGAACACGGGCTCGCCGCCCATCTCCACCACGAGCGCCTCGGCCACCGGGCGCAGCGACGCCGGCGCGGTCACCCCGAAGCAGATCCCGGCCAGCTTGTCGATGTCATCCGGCCGGCCGGTGAATGTCATCACCGGGTGCAAGGCCAGCGGCAGCGCGCCGCAGCGGACCGCGGGCTCGAGCACGGCCAGCCCGTGCCGGCCGCTGGCGTGCGCGACCAGGCGGCCCTGCATCGGGGACCCGGTCGAGGCAAGCCCGGATACCAGGGCGGGCAGCACGTCGTCAGGGACGGTGAGCAGCACGAGATCGGCCCGGGCGAGCACCTGATCAGGCGGCAGCAGCGGCACGCCGGGCAGGTTCCTGCCGATCCGCTGCACGGACGCGTCGGACACCGCAGAGGCGCCCATGATCCGGTGCCCGGCCCGGCCGAGCGCGGCGGCCAGGACGCTGCCGACCCGGCCGGCGCCGATAACGCCGACCCGCAGGCGCGCCGGGTGCGACGCGGCGCCGGGGCCGCGCAGATCCTCGTTATCCATCTCGTTCCAGTCCTCGCTCGTTCCAGTCCTCGCCGGTACCGGACGGCGAGGATCAGCATAACCGCGGCCCGCCAGCCGCCGGGCGTGACCTGGCTACTCCGTGTCGGCCTCGTCCGGCAGGTCGGGTGCCCGGCAGCAGCGTTCGAGGTACAGGGCAGCAACGGCCAGTACGACGGCGCAGGCAAGCGTGACTCCCGCCGTGATCGCGTCGCCCCGGGGAGTCGGCCGGCCGGCCAGATCAGTGAGATCGCCCAGGAAGATCAGGAAACCGGCGGCTAGCCCGCCGAAGATCGCGGCGACCACCGCGCTGGCCTTTGCCAGTACTGCCATCCTGGCCACCGCGATAACCGCGACCGGCTTCGCGCCAGGGCGGCGCCCGCGGATCCGTGCCCGCAGGTTCCGCCCGCTCCATGCCTCGGTGACAGCGAGCAGCAGCAGGGCGGGCACACCGGTCCACGGCAGCGGCGGGAAGGAGGAATAGGCCAGCCGGATCACCAGCCACGCCAGCGCGGCGCAGCAGACGGCCACCGCCGCCAGGGACCACGGCCGGATCGGCGTCACCTGCTCACCATCCCGTCGGGCAGCCCGCGTCGCCCGGTCACGACGGCGGCCGCAGCAGGCCAGGAACGCGTCGCACGGCAGCAGCGCCGGTACCGGCTCCGGAGGCTGCCGCTGGCCCGGCCCCGGAGGCTGCTGCTGGCACCGCCCCGGAGGCTGCCGACGAGGCAGCCGCGGCAAGAAGGTCGGCGATGCGGCCGCGGCCGGGGATCTCGGCGCCGGGATCCACGTCATGCCATGGCACCAGGACGAAGGCCCGCTCATGCGCGCGCGGGTGCGGCAGCGTCAGCACCGGATCGTCGCTGACCACGTCGCCGTAGGCGATGACGTCGACATCCAGCGTGCGCGGCCCCCAGGCCACTGTCCGGACCCGGTGGAAGGCCGCCTCCGCCGCCTGGCCGCGCGCCAGGATCGCGCCGGGCGGCAGCATCGTACTGGCGAGCAGCACGGCATTCAGGAAGTCCGGCTGGCCGGGACCGCCGACCGGCGCGGTCTCGTATACCGGCGAGACCGCCAGGTAGCCGAGCCCAGGCGGACCGAGCAGGGCGTCGACCGCGCCCTGCAGGTTCGCCATCCGGTCGCCGAGGTTGCTGCCGAGTGCGAGGACAACCCGGGCCGGCCGAACTGCGCCGGCCGCCGCGGTCACCGGCGGGTCCGGCAACGCGGTGGCCGGCGGGTCCGGGGCCGCAGTCACCGGCGGGTCCGGCGGATCGTCACCGCCACGTCGTCGAAGGGATGGCGCACCGGGGCCTGCGGCTTGTGCACGGTGATCTCCACCTCCTCGACGCGATGGTCCGCCAGGCAGGTCGCGGCGAGCCGTTCGGCGAGCGTCTCGATGAGGCTGACCGGCTCGCCCGAGACGATTGCCGACAGCCGGTCCGCCAGGCCGCCGTAGTCGACGGTACGGGATAGATCATCGGCATCGGCCGCCGCCCTGGTGTCCGTCCAGAGCACAGCATCGATCACGAACTCCTGGCCGTCACGGCGCTCATGGCCGAATACGCCGTGATGGCCGCGTACCCGCAGTCCGCGCAGCGCGATCCTGTCCAGGCTCATCCGGCACCTGCCGCGCGCCATTGCGCGGCCACCCGGACCGCGTCGGCGTTACCCGGAACCGCATGCACCCGCACGCACCATGCCCCGGCGGCAGCGGCCAGCGCGGTGAGCGCGACGGTCGCGTCGTCGCTGCTGGCAAAGGACCGCGGCGTCCCGTCGGCGGCCGCGAGCAGGCGGCCGATGAAGCTCTTCCGTGATGCGCCGACGAGCACGGGGAACGGCGCCCCGCCGCCGCCTAGCCGGGCGATTTCCGGCAGGCTGGCCAGCAGCGCCCAGTTGTGCTCGGCGGCCTTGGCGAAGCCGATCCCGGCGTCAAGCACGATCAGCGACGGATCGACGCCCTCGCCGACGGCCGCGTCCACGCGTCTCCGCAACTCGTCGCAGACCTCCTGCACCACGTCACCGTAGCGAGCCCGCTCCTGCATGCTGCTGCTGTGCCCGCGCCAGTGCATGACGACATAGGGCACGCCTGCCACGGCGACGAGCCCGTACATGGCGGGGTCGGCAAGGCCGCCGCTCACGTCGTTCACCAGCTTCGCCCCGGCCCCCAGCGCGGTCTCCGCCACCGCGGCCCGCATCGTGTCCACGCTGACTGTCAGTCCGGCGGCGGCAAGCTCCGTGATGACCGGGCCGACCCGGCGCAGTTCCTCGGCAGCTGAGATCCTGGCCGCACCGGGCCTGGTTGACTCACCGCCCACGTCGATGATGTCCGCGCCGAGCGCGGCAAGCTCCAGGCCGCGGGAGACCGCGGCGTCCGCGACGAACCATTTCCCGCCGTCGGAGAAGGAATCGGGAGTGACGTTGACAACGCCCATGACCAGGCACCTGCCCGGTGCGGGTAGTCCGCGCACCGCGGGCAGCAGCATCGCGCCGGACTGCTGACCTGCGGGTGCCGATCCTTTCGCCGTCCGCGCGTCACCCGTCATGAGCGCCAATCTACGTTTTACGCCGTCGGCCGGGATCGCCGCCCGCCGTGACGCAGCCGCCGCAGCCTGCCCAGGCCCAGCTTGTGCCCCAGCTTGCGCGCGAGCCTGCGCGCCTCCAGATTCGGCCAGACCAGGAACGCCTCAGCCTCGAGCGCCGCCAGGCCGATCCGGGGCGTGTCCCTGGTGCTCGGGAAGACCATGAATCTCGGCACCCAGTCCGGGTTGAACTTGGCGTTGAACTTGTAGAGCGACTCGATCTGGAACCACCGGGACATGAACAGCAGGATGCCGCGCCAGGCGCGGAGCACCGGGCCGGCCCCGATCCGCTCACCGCGCTCGAGGGCGGAGCGGAAGGCGGCGAAGTTCAGCGAGATGCGCTTCACGCCCAGCTCGTGCGCGCGGGAAATGGTTTCGACGATCAGGAAGTCGTTAAGACCCGGCTGCGCGGCCCGGTCGCGGCGCATGAGGTCGAGCGAGAGCCCGTCGGATCCCCAGGGCACGAAATGCAGGATCGCGCGCAGCACGCCGTTCTCGGTGGCCGTCGCGATCACGCAGCGCCCGTCGTCGCAGCCGCCGACGCGGCCGAGCGCCATCGAGAAGCCCCGCTCGGTCGGGCTGCCGCGCCACGAGTCGGCCTGCCTGATCAGCTTGTCGAGTTCCGCGCGCGGCACGTCGCCGGTGCGGTGAAACTCCGCGACATAGCCGTGCCTGCAGACCCTGGACACCATCTGCCGGACGTTGCGCATGGCCCTGCCCTCAAGGGAGAACCCGGCCACGTCCACGATCGCCTCATCGCCGAGCTCGAGGGCGGTCAGGTCGCCCTCGCGGCACCACACCTCGGCGCCGAGCTCACCGCAGCCCACGACGGCGGGAACCCAGGCATGCCGGGCCGCCTCGTCCAGGAACGCGTGGATCGCGCCCGGCCACGCCTCGGGATCTCCGATGGGATCCCCGGCGGCCAGCATGACACCCGACAGCACCCGGTAGCCGATACACGACTTGCCGGTCGGCGACCAGATGATGCTCTTGTCGTCGCGGAGGGCGAAGTAGCCCAGCGAGTCCTGCGCGCCGTACCTGTCGAGCAGTTCCCTGATCCCGGCCACGTCCTGGCCGCTCAGCCGCCCGGGCGGCTCGGCCGGCCGGAGGAACATGTACGCGGCCGCGATCAGCGTGAAAAGGCCGAGCGCACTGGTCAGGAGGCCGAAAAGATCTCCGCGGCTCTCTGGCTGGAACTGGACGGGCCCAGAGAATCCGAACAGGCCATAGATAACGGACTGCCCTCGCTGCATCACGGAATAATCGGACTTTAGCCCTCTGACCAGCGTGATGTAGCTCAGGCCGATCGCGAGGTCCGCCAGCACCAGCCAGCCGAGCACGGCCAGCGTCCGCCAGCGGGTGCGCGGATCGCCGACCGCGTAGAACTCCCGCCGGTAGCAGAGCAGCACGACGAGCAGCGCGGCGGTCACGATGGCCCGGCCGATGTGCGGGTAGTGCGCCAGATGCAGGACGGTGCTCGCGCCGAGCAGCAGGATCACCGACCGGCATGCGCGGCGCTTCCGCCGCCGCAGTCCGTGCGACAGCATGAGCAGCAGCAGGCCGGTAATGACGTCGGCGGTTCGGGTGACATTGGTCAGCGTGCCCGGCGCCAGATCGAAGATGCGGTGCAGCCGGTAGTGCGCGTACAGGCTGGGGACGGCGCCCTCGATGACGTCGGCAATACCGATGAGCAGCGCAAGCCAGCCCGCCACGACCGGCACCCAGCGCCGCTGATGCCTGCGATCCGGCAGGCGGATGGCGAACCGCCTGGCGAATCGGTCATCGTCACCGGACGTGGGTGCTGCCGGGCCTGGCCCGCTGCGTTCAGTCATCTCAGACAAGTTGGTCAAGCCCCTGATCACGGGGCATCAGCGTAGTCATCGCCGAGATACGGCGAGGGCAAACACGATAATGGACGCGGGGACGCGTGCTGGCGGGCCACCGCTGCGTCAGCCGCCCCGGCGACTGAGGAGCAGGCTCATCGCTTCCGCCCGGGTGCTTTCGTTGTCGCGGAAGCTGCCCCGGACTGCGGAGGTCACGGTTCTCGCCCCTGGCTTGCGCACTCCGCGCATGGCCATGCACAGGTGCTCGGCCTCGATCACCACGATGACGCCGCCCGGCTCGAGCACGCCCATCAGGCCATCGGCGATCTGGCTGGTCATGCGTTCCTGGACCTGGGGCCGCCGGGCGTAGAGATCCACCAGCCTGGCGAGCTTGGAGAGCCCCGTGAGCTGGCCCTTCTCGTTCGGAATATAGCCAACGTGCGCGACGCCGAAGAACGGGATCAGATGGTGCTCGCAGGTGGCGTATACATCGATGTCGCGTACCAGGACCATCTCGTCGTGACCGGCGTCGAAGACCGTGGTAAGGACGCTCTCGGGCTGCTGCCCCAGCCCGGAGAACTGCTCCTCATAGGCTCGCGCGACCCGTGCCGGGGTGTCGCGGAGGCCGTCTCTGTCCGGATCCTCGCCGATCGCCAGCAGGATCTCCCGTACTGCGCGCTCGATCCGCGGCAGATCGAACCTCCCGCTCAACAGGCGCCGCCAGACGGGCCTTCATCCGGCGCGCGGGCAGCCATCGGGGCACCGGTGCTCATCGGGCCGATGGGCGGCGGCCCGTCGAGCGGGGAGGGCCCGCCGATGGGCGGCGGCCCGCCGAGCGGCTGCGAGCCGTCGGAGCCGGAGCCGATCGCCTGCCCGTTGCCCGCGGCGCCATCCGCGCCGTTCAGGGCAAGTTCCTTAGGCGTCAGGACCGGCGGCCGGTCGGACGGCAGCCGCTTCCCGTAACCGGTATACGAGCCGCGCATGACGCGCTTGCGCACCGGGCTGAAGATCTCCAGCACCTTGTCCCTGGCCAGGGTCTCGTGCTCCATCAGCTGCAGCACCAGGTCGTCGAGCACGTCGCGGTACTGGACCAGGATCTCCCACGCCTCGTCGTGCGAGGACTCGATCAGCCTGCGCACCTCATCGTCGATGGCGGACGCGATCTCCTCGGAGTAGTCCCTGCTGTGCGACATGTCCCTGCCGAGGAACGGCTCGCCGTCCCCGGTGCCGAACTTGCGGGCGCCAAGCCGCTCGCTCATGCCGTACTCGGTGATCATGCCGCGGGCTATCGAACTCGCCTTCTCGATGTCATTCGCCGCGCCGGTCGTCGGCTCGTGGAAGACCAGTTCCTCCGCGGTCCTGCCGCCGAGGAGCATAGCTAGCTGGTCCATCATCTCTGCCCTGCTGACCAGGAACTTCTCCTCGGTCGGCGCCGACGCCGTGTAGCCGAGTGCCCGGCCGCGCGGGATGATGGTGATCTTGTGCACCGGGTCGGCGTTCGCCAGGGCGTGCCCGACGAGGGCATGGCCGCCCTCGTGATACGCGATGATCTTCCTTTCCTTCTCGGAAAGCAGCACGCTCTTGCGCTTCGGCCCGGCGGTGACCCGGTCGATCGCCTCCTCAAGCGAGGCCATCGCGATCTGCGTCATGTTGCCCCTGGCCGTGAGCAGGGCGCCCTCGTTGATGACGTTGGCGAGGTCGGCGCCGGTGAATCCAGGGGTCCGGCGGGCGATCAGGTCGAGATCCACGTCGGGGCCCATGGGCTTGCCGCGCGCGTGCACCCGCAGGATGCCCTTCCGCCCGGTGAGGTCCGGCTGCGCAACCACGATCTGGCGGTCGAAACGGCCGGGGCGGAGCAGCGCGGGATCCAGGATGTCGGGCCGGTTGGTGGCCGCGATCACGATCACGCCGCCCTTGGTGTCGAAGCCGTCAAGCTCGACAAGCAGCTGGTTCAGCGTCTGCTCACGCTCGTCGTGCCCGCCGCCGAAACCGGCTCCGCGGTGCCGGCCGACCGCATCGATCTCGTCAACGAAGACGATCGCCGGGGCGTTCGCCTTCGCCTGCTCGAACAGGTCACGCACCCGGGAGGCGCCGACGCCGACGAACATCTCGACGAAATCAGACCCGGAGATCGAGTAGAACGGCACTCCCGCCTCGCCCGCCACGGCGCGGGCCAGCAGGGTCTTGCCGGTCCCGGGCGGCCCGTACAGCAGCACGCCCTTCGGGATCTTCGCCCCGATGGCCTGGAACTTCCCCGGGCTCTGCAGGAAGTCCTTGATCTCCTGCAGTTCCTCGATGGCCTCGTCGGCGCCCGCTATATCGGCAAAAGTCGTTTTCGGCGTGTCCTTGGTGACCAGCTTCGCCTTGGACTTGCCGAAGTTCATCACCCGGGAGCCGCCGCCCTGCATCTGGTTCAGCAGGAACAAGAAGATCAGGATGACCAGCAGGAACGGCAGCCAGCCGACGATCAGGTCCAGCAGCGAGCTGCCCTTGGGCACCTGGACGTTGTAACCCAGCGGCAGCTTGCCGTCAGCGGACTCCTTCTGCAGCAGCGCCGCGAGCACCGAGCCCTGATTGCCCACCCAGCTCGCCTGCTCCGGCGAGCCGTGATCGGGGGTGATCTGAATGGTCTGCTGACCCTCGATCAGCAGGGCCGACTTCACCTGCCCCGATTGGATCAGCGAGATCACATGAGAGGTGTCCTCCTGCTGATAGGCCGTGCCCGAACTCGCGTACTTGTACACGAAGAAGAACAGCAGCACGACAACAAGGAGGGCAACGAACGGCCCGCGGAAGTAGCGCTTCAGATCCATCGGCGAACGACCCCGCAGCTCCGGGGCCGGTCCCGCCAGGCGAGCGTCCATTCCCGCCGACTGCCGGCGGGAG
The DNA here is from genome assembly GCA_003168215.1 of Actinomycetota bacterium. GTDB lineage: Bacteria > Actinomycetota > Actinomycetes > Streptosporangiales > Streptosporangiaceae > Palsa-506. The sequence continues at coordinate 60,240 of PMSW01000095.1, read as the reverse complement.
TGCCATGCGTCCTAGTGACCACGCCCAGCTTCCTTGTCTTCCCGGCTGATCCGCAGGGATATTCGAAGGTACACCGCGCCGGCTGTGGCCGACACGCAGAAGGCACTGCCCGGCTGGCGCCTGACAGCGTTCTCACGACGTGAACGTAATTCATCGCGAGATGTGTTCCCCGCCGTACACGTGCGGGGCGAGGGTGCCGATGAACGGCAGGTTACGGTACTGCTCGGCATAGTCGAGGCCATAGCCGATGACGAACGCGTCGTCGATTTCAAAGCCCGTGTAAGCCACCTCGACATCCATCGAAGCGGCGGCCGGCTTGCGGAGCATGACGCAGACCTGGACGGACGCGGGATCCCGTGAGCGCAGGTTTCCCACCAGCCAGGACAGGGTGAGGCCGGAGTCGACGATGTCCTCGACGACGAGCACGTGACGGCCGGTTATGTCGGCGTCCAGATCCTTGAGTATGCGGACCACCCCGGAGGACTTGGTGCCCGAGCCGTAGGACGAGACCGCCATCCAGTCCATCTGGACCGGCAGGTGCATGGCCCGTGCCAGATCGGCCATCACCATCACCGCGCCCTTGAGCACCCCGACGAGCAGCAGTTCGCGTCCAGCGTAATCCGCGTCTATTCGCGCCGCGAGTTCCTGCACGCGCGCCTGCAGCCGCTCGGGGGTGATCAGCACATCCTCGAGGTCCGCACCCATGTCAGTCGCGTCCACCCGCGCCCTCCGCGTTTTCCGGCTTCCGCGCTGGCGGGCCGGCCGGCTGCCCGGCCCCGGCCCGCGGCCCCGCGGTGAAGATCAGCTTGCCATACCGCCGCAGCCCGCGGACGCCGCCGGGCAGGTCGGTCCAGCGCTGCCCGTGCCAGCCGGTCACCAGCGCGTCCAGGCCCGCGACATGACGCGCGGTCAGCGCACCAGCCGGGCAGCCCGCCGCGGTCGCGGCGGCCCGGAGCACCCGCGCCCTGATCGCGCCGGGCAGCCCGGCAAGGCCGCCGGTCTCGAATGCGCCGTCACCACCCCGGAGCCGTTCAAATTCTGCTTGCGCCAGCGCATCCAGGACATCCGCGTCGGCGCGCAGCTGGCAGGCACTGCGCGCGAGGGCCTCGGCGATGCCGGGGCCGAGCGCGCCGGTGAGGGCAGGCATCACCTGGTGGCGGACCCGCGCCCTGGCATACGCGGGATCACGGTTGTGCGGATCCTCCCAGGGCTCAAGGCCCAGCGCAGCGCAGGCTGCCCTGGTCTGTGCCCGGCGGACGGCCAGCAGCGGGCGCAGGTAGCGCCCGCGCCGCGCGGCCATCCCCGCCAGCGAGCGGGCACCGGACCCGCGCGCCAGCCCGAGCAGCACGGTCTCGGCCTGGTCGTCCAGGGTGTGGCCAAGCAAGATCGATACCGCGCCGGCGCGGGCGGCTGCGGCGTCCAGCGCCTCGTACCTGGCAGCCCGCGCCGCCGCCTCCGGGCCGCCGGGCCCCGACGGGGTCACCCGGACACTCTGCACGGGCTCGAGGCCGAGTGCCGTCAGCGCCGCGGCCACCCGGCGCGCGCGCTCCGCCGATCCGGCCTGCAGCCCGTGATCGACAGTGACCCCGCCGCAGCGCAGCCCAAGCCGGGGAGCCTCGAACGCCAGTGCCGCCGCCAGGGCGAGCGAATCCGCCCCGCCGGAGCAAGCGGCCAGGACAAGGTCACCCGAGCCGAGGCCAGCCAGCGACCGGCGGACACCGAGCCGCACTTGCGCGACCGCCGGATGGGGGCCCACGACCGGTCAGCCCGCGGCTGCGCTGCCGCTGCCGCCCACCCGCTCGAGCCAGCTGGCCGGATTGGCGATCTCGGCCCCGGACGGGAGGGTATCCGGCGACTCCCAGACCTTGTTGAAGGTCGCCATCCCCGCCTGGCCCACCACGGCACGGACGAACCGCGCCCCTTGCTCGTATTGCTTCATCTTCAGGTCGATGCCGAGGATCCGGCGGATCACCTGCTCCAGCCTGCCCGCGCTGCCGCGGCGGGCGCTGAACTTCGCCCTGATATCGGCGACCGAGGGCACCACGCTCGGCCCGACGGCATCCATGACGTAGTCGCCATGTCCCTCCACCAGCGTCATCACCGCGGTGAGCCGTTCCAGGATCTCCCGCTGCCTTGGATTCTGGATCGCCTCGATCAGGCTCTCGCCTTCGCCGCCGCGCACCGCGCCCGCCACCGCGTCCGCAGCTGAGCGCAGCCGGTCCAGGATCGACGCGGGGTCCAGGTCCGAGGCCAGCAGGAACTCGGTCATCTGCTGCTGCACGTAGGGGCGGAGCCAGCTGACGGAGGTGAACTGCGTCCGGTGCGTCTCCTCATGCAGGCAGACCCAGCGCCGGAAGTCATGCGGGTCCACGCCGAGCTCGCGCTCCACCAGCACGATGTTCGGCGCGACGAGGGTGAGCCGGCCTGCCGGGGCAGTGGTTTCCGGCAGGCTCGGGTCGGGCGGCAGGAACAGCTCATACTGGCCGAGCACCCGCCCGGCCAGGTAGGCCAGGATCAGCCCGGCCTGCATGCCGGTGACGCGCGAGCCGACGGCCGTCATCACCGATCCGCCGGGCGAGCCCGCCCGCTCCTGCATTTTCTCGACCAGGGGGTCAAGCACGACCCGGAACCCGTCCACGTTGGCGCGGATCCACCCGGGGCGGTCCACGATGGCGATCTTGCCGCCATCGGCAAGGCCGGCCATCCCGGTGAGCTGCCGCACCGGCTCCTGGACGGCAGCCGCGAGGTCGCGTAGCTCGGCCACGACCTTCCTTGCCTCCGCCCGGCTTACCTCCGGGCCCGGCCTGGCCCACCGGACGCCGGTTGATGTGGCCACATCCCAGTCGATCATCTGTGCGCTGCTCACCCCTCCACCGTACGTGGCGCGGTGGCAAGGTCCGGCTCCGGCGGCCAGCTGGGCAGCGGCGGCTCAGCAAACCGCAGCTCAACGGCAGCCGCAGCTTGCGAGCTCGGTGGCGAGCTCGTCGATGACGCCGCCGGCCTGGATGAGGCCGTTCTTGGGTACCCGGTCGGCCATGAAGGCGAATCCCAGCAGCTGGCCGTTGCTCGCGTAGGCGACTCCGGCCAGCGCCGCCACGGTGTTCAGGTTGCCCGTCTTCGCCCGCACCAGGCCGAGCGCAGCCGGGCCCGCAGCGCCGAAGACGCTTCCGCCGGGGGCGAGCGTCCCGGCAAAGCCCGCTATCGGCAGGCCGGTGATCACCGGCCGGAGGCGGGAGTCACCGCGCCGGGCGGCCAGGATGATCAGCTGGACAAGCGCGCGCGGGGTGATCCTGTCATCGGGGGAAAGCCCGCTCCCGTCCACCAGCTGGATGCCGCGCACTCCCAGCCTGCGGTCGGTCGCCGTCACGGCCGCGGCGGCACCGCTGAAGGAGGCAGGCATCCTGGTCGCGATCGCCACCTGCCTGGCCAGGTTCTCGGCGATCACGTTGTTGCTCTCGATCAGCATCCACTGCACGATCTCGGCCAGCGGCGGAGAGGCGACCCTGGCGATGGTGACGTCCCCCGGCGCCGGCGCGGCCGGCCGCGCCGGCCCGAGCACCCGGATCCCGTGCCTGGTGAGGAGCGAGCCGAAGGCGGCTGCGGCGTCGGCCGCGGGGGTGACCGATCGGGGCCGGAGATTTCCCGGGTCATCGGCGTCCTGCGGTGCCCCGCTGAGGGTCAGCCTGCCCTGGTCCACCTCGAGAGACGTGATCGGGCTGACGTTTCCCGTGCTGACGTAGCTGGCCGGCCAGGACGGCGGCAGCAGCGGGCCGGTGTAGAGGTAGGTGTCGTAGCCCAGCCGCACCGAGTGGCGGTGCCTGGCGCGCAGCGCGCGCGCCGTCTTCGCCGCCAGCGACTCGAGCGTCGCGGGCTGCGGGTAGTCCGCCGCAGGCGGGCGGCCTGCCGCCAGGGTGGGATCACCGCCCCCGACGAGGATGACGGGCGATGAAGCAGTGCCGGCCACTACCCGCGTGCTGAACCGGGCGGCCGGGCCGAGCACCTCCAGGGCCGCGACTGCCGTCGCCAGCTTGGCCGTCGATGCCGGCGCGAACGGGGAACTGCCGTCCCGTGCGAAGAGCACCTGGCCAGATGACAGGTTCGCGACGACGGCGGCGGTGTGCGGCCCCAGCGCAGGCAGCCCGAGCGTTCCCGAGAGCCGGGCCGACAGGCCGCCCGGCGTTACTGCCCTTCCGCGCGGATTTCCCGCCGCCGCGAGCACCGGGCGAGCGGCTGCCAGCCGGTGCACGGCCACCCGCGGTATCTGCCACAGGGCAAGGCGGGCGGGCAGCAGATGCGCGACCGCGGCGCCCGCTCCGATGGTGAATACGGTCAGCAGCGCGAGGGCCAGCAGTGCCACGCGCCGGAGCCGGCTCGTCACTGCGCCTCCCTTCGCGAGATGCTGATAACGCGGGCGGTCTGGGCACCGGGCAGGCATCCCGGCAATGGAGTCAATCATCTACGGGCGCAGGGAGCGGAATCGTGGAATTCGATGTGATCGTCGAGATCCCGAAAGGGCAGCGCAACAAGTACGAGATGGATCATGAGACCGGGCGCATCCGGCTGGACAGGATGCTCTTCACGTCGACTCGTTATCCCGCCGACTACGGATTCATCGAGGACACGCTCGCGGACGACGGCGACCCGCTTGACGCGCTGGTGATCCTGGACGAGCCGACCTTCCCTGGCTGCCTGATCCACTGCAGGGCGATCGGCATGTTCAGGATGCGGGACGAAATGGGGGCCGACGACAAGGTCCTCTGCGTCGCCGCCACCGACCCCCGGATGGCGCATCTGAGCGACATTGAGCACGTCTCGGAGTTCGACCGCCTGGAGATCCAGCACTTCTTCGAGGTTTACAAGGCACTGGAGCCCGGCAAGGAAGTGGAGACAGCTACCTGGGTGCGCAAGGCCGACGCCGAGGCCGAGATCGAGGAGTCCCGGGCGAGGCTCAGGTCGGCCGGCGGCCACGGGGCGCACTGACGGCTGGCCGGCCGCCCCGCTGTCAGGCGGCCGGGCGGCTGCCCGGCTCGGGCCGGCGGCCGGCTATCGATCCCAGGTCACAAATGGGCGACACTGGGTAAGGAGCAGCGAACGCAGGCGAGGAGGCACCCGTGGATCACGCGGATGACGTGCTGAGGCGGGCGCCGCTCTTCGAGGCGCTCGATGATGACAGCGCGGCGGCGCTGGAGGCAGGGGTCACCATCGTCGAGCTTGCCCGCGCCGACCGGGTGTTCGAGGAGGGGGCGTCGGGCAACCAGCTGTACGTGGTGCTCGACGGCAAGATCAAGCTGACTCGCGCCGCGGCCGACGGCAGGGAGAACCTGCTGAGTGTGCTCGGGCCCGGCGAGATGTTCGGCGAGCTTTCGCTCTTCGACCCGCGGCCCCGCACGGCGAGCGCGATCGCCGTCACGGACAGCCGCCTCGGCGCGCTTGCCCATGACGACCTGCGCAGCTGGCTGACCGGCCGTCCTGACGTTGCCCTGCACCTGCTCCAGGCGCTCGCGCAGCGGCTCCGGCGTGCCAACGACGTGATGGCGGACCTGGTCTTCACCGACGTGCCCGGCCGGGTGGCCAAGGCCCTGCTTGACCTGGCTGACCGGTTCGGCGAGGTCCGCGAAGACGGGCTTCAGGTGAATCACGACCTCACCCAGGAAGAACTCGCCCAGCTGGTCGGAGCCTCGCGGGAAACGGTCAACAAGGCGCTGGCCGATTTCGCGGCGCGCGGCTGGCTGCAGCTGACCGCGAAGTCCGTCCTGCTCATCGAGCCGGAGCGGCTGCGCAAGCGATCACTGTGACTGAGCGATCGGAATGACTGAGCGATCACGGTGACTGAGCGATCACGGTGACTGAGCGATCAGAGTGCCTGGCCGTCCGGCTCGGGCAGCAGGCCGCGCTCTGCGAGGTAGGCCAGCTGCGCACGGACCGACCACTGCGCGTACGGCCACAAGCCGCGGTCGACGGCCGAGTAGACCCGCGCGACGATATCGGCCGGCGAGGTGCACCCGGCCGCAAGAGCATCCTGCACCTCGGCGAGCCGCGCCGCGCGGTGGGCGATGTAGTAGTCGAGCGTTGCGGCCGGCTGCCTGAGCAGCGGCCCGTGGCCGGGCAGCAGCACCGACAGCGCCGCCGAGTCGGCGAGCGAGCGCAACCGGTCCAGCGAGCCCAGGTAGTCGCCGAGGCTGCCATCGCGGGCGATCACGGTCGTGCCGCGGCCGAGCACGGTGTCCCCGGTGAGCACCGCGCCGTCGGCCGCCAGCAGCAAAGACACCGAGTCGGCGGTATGGCCCGGCGTGGCGATGACGCGGACCTCGCAGCCAGCGGCGCTCACCACGTCGCCGGGTCCTAGCCCTTCGGTTCCCAGCCGCTGCGCCGGGTCGAGCGCCAGCACCGGTGCGCCGGTCAGCTCGGCGAGCCGCCGGGCGCCGGCCGAGTGATCGCGGTGCCCGTGTGTCAGCAGGATCCGGCTCACCCGCTGCCCCGCATCGGACGCGATCGAGCGCACCCGGCGCAGGTGCCCTTCGTCCTCAGGTCCCGGGTCGACCACGATGGCGGCGGCCGATCCCGGCTCGGCGATCAGCCAGGTGTTAGTGCCGTCCAGGGTCATCGGTGACGGGTTAGGCGCCAGCACGCAGCGAGCCCGCGGCGTCCCTGATCCGTCAATGCCCGCGTCCGGGGCTGCGCCGGAAGCCACCGGGGTCACAGCGGATACTCCTGCTCTCCAGGGAGGGTGAGCCAGGGCGTGCCCTGGCTCACCGTGATCTCCGGCAACAACGGGCTGACCTGCCGCGGCGCGGCGAGAGCCGCTGCCACGGTGCCGCACGCGGCGAGCTCGGCGAGGGTCACGGCGGTGGGCGGCCACAGCACGATCTCCTCGTTACGCCCGGCGGCGATCGCGTCAGCGGGCCGGATCCAGGTAACCTGCGCTGCCTCGCCGCCGACGTCCCTGGTCCGCTGGCCCGCTGGCATCGCGGCGGCGAAGAACCTGGCGTCGAAGCGCCGCTCCTCGACCACCGGCGTGATCCACCGCGACCAGGGCCTGAGCAGGTCGGCGCGGAGCACGAGGCGGCGCCGGCCGAGCAGCTCGGCGAGCGAGATCGACCGCTCGAGCAGGGCGCTGCGGTCGGACTCCCAGTCGTCGCCGCTGGTGTCGGCCACCACGGTCCCGGCCGACGGCCCGGCCAGCAGCACCCCGGACTCCTCGAAGGTCTCCCTGACCGCGGCGCAGACGAGTGCCCTGGCCAGATCGTCGGGGGCGTCAAATACCCGGCCCCATGCGCTGACGTCCGGGCCGGCCCAGGCGACATCCTCGTCGGCGTCCCTGGGATCGACCGAGCCGCCGGGGAAGACGAACGCGCCGGGAGCGAATGCCATCGAGGACTTGCGCCGGAGCATGTAGACCTCGATGCCGTGCTCCGCACCGGGCGGCCGGCCCGCGGCCGGCGGCGCGGCGCGCAGCAGCATCACGGTTGCCGCGTCACGCGGGACGACGGGCGGCAGCCGCCCCGCCAGGACGTCGCTAGCGTGCCCGGCGAGCGCACGCGGGAGCCGGATCGCCGGGCCGCTGGCGGGATCTTCCACGACGAGCCTCCTGCGCTTGCGGCCGGCCTAGCTCCTGACTTCGGCGATCAGCTCGACCTCGACCGGGGTATCGAGCGGCAGGACCGCCATGCCGACGGCGCTGCGGGCGTGCCGGCCGGCCTCGCCGAAGACCTCGATCAGCAGGTCGCTCGCACCATTCACCACCTGGGCCTGCTGGGTGAAGTCGGGAGCGCTGGCCACGAAGCCCGTCACCTTCACGATCCGGCGGACGGCCGAGAGGCTGCCGGTCACCGAGACGACCGCGGCCAGTGCGTTCAGCGCGCAGATCCGCGCCAGCGCGCTGGCCTCCGCCGTGCCCACGCCGGCGCCGACTTTGCCCGTCGCAGGGAGCACCCCGTCCACGAACGGCAGCTGCCCGGCGGTGTAAACGTAGTTCCCGGTAAGCACAGCGGGGACGTAGGCCGCAAGGGGAGCCACCACCTTCGGCAGGCTGAGGCCGAGGGCAGCCAGCCGGTCCTCCGGTGAGGTCTCCCCGGAAGAGGTCTCCGCCGGAGCTGAGTTCCCGGCCATGCTCACGGCCTGCCCCTCTTCATGTAGGCGACGAGCTGCTCGGGATTAGGCCCGGGCACCACGGCCACGAGCTCCCACCCGTCCTCACCCCAGTTGTCCAGGATCTGCTTCGTCGCATGGACGAGCAGCGGCACCGTTGCGTACTCCCACTTCTGCATGACCAGACTCTAGCGGGACCCGCCGGGCAAGCTCGGCCGGCCGGCAGCCGCCGCTAGGCGCCCGCATCCGGCTGCGCAGCGGCCGGCGACACCACCGCAGCGGCCGGCGACACCACCGCGTCGCCGGCGGCCACCGCGGCATTGCCGGCGGCGGGCGCCGCATCGTCCACGTCCGCGGCTATCTCGGGGATCGGCGGGAGGTCGGGTATCTCGATCGGCGCGGTCGCGCCGCCGAGCTCTGCCCCTGCCTCCGCCTCGGCCACGGCAGCGTCGCCGAAGTCGGCCATCGAAGCCGAATCCGCTGCCGACTTCCGTTCGCCCGCAGGTGTCGGCGGGGTGAACTTGTCGAAGAACCTGAGCAGCTCGACCGGCACCGGCATGACCAGCGTGCTGTTCTTCTCGGCGGCTACCTCGACGACGGTCTGCAGCAGCCGGAGCTGCAGCGCCGCCGGGTCGCGGGCCATCACGTTGGCCGCGGCGGCGAGCCGCTTAGACGCCTGGTACTCGCCGTCGGCGGTGATGATCCGAGCGCGGCGCTCTCGCTCGGCCTCCGCCTGCCTCGACATGGACCGCTTCATGCCCTCGGGCAGGCTCACGTCCTTGATCTCCACCCGCTCGACCCGGACCCCCCACGGGCCCTCGGTCGGCTCGTCGATGATCCGGCGAAGCTCCTTGTTGACGGTTGCCCGCTCGGCCAGCAGCTGATCCATCTCGGACTGGCCGATGATCGAGCGAAGCGATGTCTGCGCCTGCTGCGAAACGGCGAACATGTAGTTCTGTACGTTCACGGTTGCCTTGATCGGGTCGATGACGCGGAAATAGACCACCGCATCAACCCGGACGCTGACATTGTCGCGGGTGATGCCCTCCTGCGCCGGGATGGCCATGGCGATGATCTGCATGTTGACTTTCTGCATCCGGTCACCGAACGGCCGGATCACATGCAGCCCGGGACCGCGCGTTCCCGGCAGCACCTTGCCGAACCTGAAGACGATGCCCTGCTCGTACTGCTGCACCACGCGCATCGCGCGGCCCGTCGCGGCAAGGCCTGCCACCACAAGAATCACCAAGATGATCAGAACAACGACCATCGCGAACACCTCTTCCCCGGCTGCACGCCGATCTCCATGCACCAGCCTAGTGACATTTGAGCGCGCTGCCGGCCAGGGAGTTTTCCGGTTCAGGCGGCCAGCCGGCGGAGACCCTGGTGCCCGGGCGCGGATAGCCTCCATGGAGTGAGCGCGCGGGACACGGACTGGGAGGGCGTGCGGCTGCACGTCGTCACCGGCAAGGGCGGCACCGGCAAGACGACGGTTGCCGCCGCGCTGGCCCTGGCACTCGCCTCCGGCGGTAAGCGGGTACTGCTCATGGAGGTTGAGGGACGGCAGGGGATCGCCCAGGTCTTCGACTGCCCGCCGCTCCCCTACGCCGAGCGCAAGGTCGCGGTCGCGCCGTCTACCGCCACCCAGCCGGGCGGCGAGGTGTTCGCGCTGGCCGCCGACCCGGAGCAGGCGCTGCTTGAGTATCTCGAGATGTTCTACAACCTCCGGCACGCCGGCACGGCGCTGACCAAGCTCGGCGTCGTCGACTTCGCCACCACGATCGCACCCGGCCTGCGGGACGTGCTGCTCACCGGCAAGGCGGCCGAGGCGACCCGGCGGCGGGAGGGGACCAGGCACGTGTACGACGCGGTCGTCATGGACGCGCCGCCGACCGGGCGGATCGGCAGGTTCCTCAACGTGACCGCCGAGGTGTCAGGACTGGCCAGGGTCGGGCCCACCCGCGGCCATGCGGACACGGTGCAGAAGGTGATCAGCTCGCCGGAAACGGCCGTGCACTTCGTCACGGTGCTCGAGGAGATGCCGGTTCAGGAAACCCTGGACGGCATCGCCGAGCTCGCGGGGCTCGGTGATGGCGGGCTGCAGGCCGGCGGCATCATGATCAACATGGTTCATCCGCTCGTGCTGTCGCCGGATCAGCTGCGGACGGCAGCGAGCGGATCGGTCGACGAGGACGAACTTGCCATGGAGCTGAAGGCCGCCGGGCTCGAGGACAGCCGCCGACTCGCTGCTGACCTGGCCGCCGAACTCACGGATCATGCCAGGACCGTTACCGGCCAGCGGGCGCAGCGGCGCAGGCTGGCGGGCGCGGGCCAGCCACGTTACGACCTGCCGATGATCGCTGACGGCATCGACCTGGCCGGGCTCTACCGGCTCGCGGCCGCGCTGCGGGATCAGGGCGCTGCCTGATGCCACGGACCATGCCGCCGCCGCTCGACCTCGACCGCCTGATCGACGACCGGCGCACCCGGATCATCGTGTGCTGCGGGTCCGGCGGCGTCGGAAAGACCACGGCGGCGGCGGCGCTCGGGCTGCGGGCGGCGGAACGTGGCCGCCGCGTGGTGGTGCTCACCGTTGACCCGGCCCGCAGGCTCGCGCAGTCGATGGGGCTGTCCTCCCTGGATAACACGCCGCGGCTTGTCCCCACCGCAGGGACAGCCGGTCCGCCGCACGGGACGGAAGGATCACAGCAGAACGCAGCACAGTCCGGCGGCAGCTTGCACGCGATGATGCTCGACATGAAGCGGACCTTCGACGAGATCGTGGAGGCGCATGCCGATCCGGACCGGGCCGCGCAGATCCTGGCGAACCCCTTCTACCAGTCGCTGTCGTCCGGCTTCTCCGGTACCCAGGAGTACATGGCCATGGAGAAGCTCGGCCAGCTACGCAGGGCCGACGAATGGGACCTGATCGTCGTCGACACCCCGCCGAGCCGGTCCGCGCTCGACTTCCTCGACGCACCGCAGCGGCTGGGGCGGTTTCTCGACGGCCGGCTTCTCCGGCTGCTCACCGCGCCGGCGAAGCTGGGCGGCCGGGCCTACCTCCGGGTGCTGAATGTCGGGTTCGGCATGGTGACCAGTGTCCTGACGAAGATTCTCGGCGCCCAGGTGCTCAAGGACGCCCAGACGTTCGTGACCGCGCTCGACACGATGTTCGGCGGCTTCAGGGAGCGCGCCGATTACACCTACCAGCTACTGCGGACGCCGGGCACCGCGTTCCTGGTGATAGCCGCGCCCGAGCCCGATGCGCTCAGGGAGGCGTCGTACTTCGTGGAGCGGCTCGCGGTGGAGGGGATGCCGCTCGCGGGGCTCATCCTTAACCGCGTGCACCGTTCGCCAGCGGCGCGGCTATCGGCTGCCCGCAGCCTGGCCGCCGCAGAGAGCCTGCAGGCCGCCGGCGTCCCGAACCGGGACCAGCGCGGTGACGAGCCGCCGGCCAGGTCACCGCGGGCAGAGGCGCCGCACTCGCTAGCCATCGCGGCGCTGCGCCTGCACGCTGAGCGGATGCAGCTAGCCGCCGCGCAGCGGCGGCTAGCGGACGGCTTCACCGCAGCGCACCCGCTGATTCCGGTCGCCGAAGTGCCGGCCCAGGCCGAGGACGTGCATGACCTGGCCGGGCTGAGGGCTATCGGGGAGAGCTTTCCCCCCGGGTAGCGATCGGGTAGCTTTCCCCGGGCAGCTTGCGCGGGTGCCGCAGCGCCCGGCGGCCCGGTCAGCCCGGAGGCACCGGTCAGCCCGCCTGCTCAGCTGGCGACGAGCTCGTCGCCAGTGCGCTCGTACTGGTTGCGCGCGTCCTCAAGCAAGTCGCGCCAGGAGACTACATCCGGACGGCGGCGCAGCAGGGCGCGCCGCTCACGCTCGGTCATGCCGCCCCACACGCCGAACTCGATCCGGTTGTCGAGCGCGTCCGCGAGGCACTCGGTCCGGACGGGGCAGCCGCGGCAGATCAGCTTGGCCCGGTTCTGCGCCGCCCCCTGAACGAAGAGCTCGTCAGGGTCCGTGCCCTTGCACGCGGCGCGGGCGGTCCAGTCCGTGATCCACATTTAGCCCAACTCCTCCTGTCGTCACGCCCGCAAGGGGTCGTCACGCCGGATGGCGTTCACTGGCAGGTATGAGCCGACGGCGACGCTGCCTGGCTCCGGTGTCATGGTTGCGGAAATGTAACTTACGGAAATCCGGGCCGGAGCGCTAGACCCTGCCGTGCCCATTTCCCGGATAGCCCTCATGGGCCATACGGACAGCCGTGACTAGTCACCCAGGCTACATGCCGCCTGGTTCAGGGGTTCCTGGTACTTCCCAGCTGCGGATTCACCGTCGTGACCGGGCCGCAGCGGCGGCCAGCGTACCCTGGATTCCGTGCTGACCTCAGATCGCCGCGCCAAAGCCGGCGCGGCGGGCCTGCTCCTCGTCGTCGCCGCGATCGCGGGCCTGCTCATCGCCGCGCTCGCGCTGCCTGCCGTGGGCGGGGTCGCGATCGTCACCCGTGACGCTGCCAACAAGTTCAACAATCTCTCCGTGCCGACCCTCGGGCAGTTGCCGGTCCGCTCGGAGATCCTGGACCGCAACGGCCACCCGCTCGCCTACTTTTACCCGAGCGGTTTCGGCAGCAAAAACCGCCCGATCGACCGCATCCCGGTCAGCTACCGGCGGATCGCGCCGGTCATGCGGGATGCGATCGTCGCGATCGAGGACTCGAGGTTCTACCAGCACGGTGCGCTGGATTTCAGGGGCACCCTCCGCGCGATAGTCAACGACGCCGAGCACCGTCCCACCCAGGGCGGCTCGTCGATCGCGCAGCAGTACGTGAAGAATGCCCTGATCCTGACGGCGACCAATGAGACAGAGAAGGCGGACGCCACTCAGGATTCAGGGTTGAGGAAGATCCGCGAGCTGCGGATAGCCATCAACGTCGAGCACGAGATGACCAAGAACCAGCTGCTCGCCGCGTATCTCAACGCCATCTCCTTCAACAACAATGCCGTCGGCATCCAGGTGGCCGCTGAGCGCTACTTCCGCACCACAGCAAAGCGCCTGACGCTGACGGAGGCGGCGATGCTGGCCGGGATGGTGGAAGATCCCACCAAGTACAACCCGTTCGTGCACCCGGTGAATGCACTGAACCGGCGCAACACGGTGCTGGCGCGGATGGCCCAGCTGCATTACCTCACGTCCGCCGAGGCCCAGGCCGCAGGACGCGCCCCGCTCGGCCTGCACCCGTCCACCCGCGCACTGCAGAGTGGCTGCACCAGCCGGTCCGTCCGGGACGCGGCGTTCTTCTGCGACTACGTGCTGGCGGTCCTGCGGAGCGACCCGGCTTACGCGCAGGCAGAAGCCCAGCTGAAGAAGACCGGCGGCCTGAAGATCTACACCACGCTGAACCGGCAAGACCAGCGCGCTGCGGAGCACGCGGTCAGTTACATGGTCCCGGCCCCGCCGTCCCAGTACAACCCGGGCGGCAACGCCGCCGCGGAGGTACTGATCCAGCCAGGGACCGGCAAGGTCCGCGCGATCGCCGTCGACCGCCCGTACGGCATCGGCAAGGGGCAGGACAACATCGACTACGCGGTGGACACCAGGTACGACGGCGGCGAGGGCGTGCAGACCGGTTCCTCGTCCAAGTTGTTTACCCTGATCACCGCCCTCGAGCAGCAGATTCCGTTCGGATTCAGCGAGAAAGTCGTGTCCCCGACCGTTGTCGGCGGATTCACGAACTGCCACGGCGTCCTTGCGGGCAACCCGCCCGGCGACTTCCCGGTCACGAACGCCGAGGGGCCTGGCAAGGGTACTTACACCCTGTACAACGGGACCACGCAGTCGATCAACGTGTTCTACGCGCACCTGGAGCAGAAGGTCGGCTTGTGCAACGTGGTCAAGACCGCGGTGAAACTCGGCGTCCACCGGGCCGACGGCAGGTCGCTCTTCCAGGGCGCGGGCAAGCGCGGCACGGCCGCCTATCAGTATCCGGCTGACGACGTCCCCTCGTTCACCCTGGGCTCGGTCAGCGTGTCGCCGATGACGATGGCAGCCGCGTACGCCACCGTGGCAGCGCGCGGCAGGTACTGCAGTCCCATCGCCATCGACAAGATCGTGACCATGGCCGGCCGGCATCTCCCGGTAAAGTCCGCCGACTGCCACCAGGTGATCCCTGCCGCCGTCGCTGACGCGGCGACCCACATTCTGCAGGGCGTGATGGTCTCGCCCGGCACCGCGGCCGGCGACGAATTCACCCAGCACGGCGTCGTCATCCCGCAGGCAGGCAAGACCGGGACCGCGAACAACTTCGAGTTCGCCGCATTCGGCGGCTACACGCCGCGCCTGGCCGGGTACGTGTCGATGTTCTACCCGGCAGAAACTAGGTCGATGCAGGGCGACGGTGCCTGCTTCCGGTCGGCGGCCGGACCGATTGAGTGCGTTGGCCAGATCTTCGGCACTGACGCCGGCCAGATCTGGCAATTGACCTTTGACCACGCCGACCTGGGCAGGTCCATCGCCAACTTCGTTGCCGTGCCGGCCGACAGCATTTACTACTCCAAGGGCACCGGAGTCGCGTCACCCAAGCCGCCGAAACCGCCGAAGCCCACTAAGCCCACTAAGCCCGGCGGCGGCGGCCCGCCCGGTCCTGGCGGCGGCGGCCATGGCGGCGGCCACCATTAGGCCAGCGCGCGGCTAGGCCAGCGCGCGGCGGACCTCGGCCGCGACCCGGCCGCCCTCGGCGCGGCCCGCTACCAGCGGGGTGACCGCCTTCATCACCTGGCCCATCGAGGCCGGCCCGGCCGCTCCGGTCTCGGCTATGGCCCGGGCGACCAGCGCCGTGAGTTCCTCATCCGGCAGCTGGGCAGGCAGGTAGGCGCTGAGAATCTCGCCCTCGGCCCGCTCAGCGGCGGCCTGGCCGGGCCGCCCCGCTGCCTCGAACGCCTCGGCGGCCTCGCGGCGCCGCTTGGCCTCCCTGGTGAGCAACCGGAGCACGTCGGCGTCGGTGAGATCGCGGGCGGCCTTGCCCGCCACCTCCTCGTGGGTCACCGAGGTGAGGGCCATGCGCAGGGTCCGGGTGCGCACTTCGTCGCGGGACTTCATCGCCGCCGTGAGATCGCTGCGGAGCCGTTCCTTCAGTCCGGTCATGAGTCCATACTGCCGCGCGCGGCCAGGCCAGTCCCTACTGCGTGGCACCATTACTGGATGCGACCACAAGGCATGATCGGGATCGCGGCGGCGGCAGGCGCCACGGCCCTCGCCTACGCGGCCATCGTCGAGCGCAACTGGTTTGCGCTGCGCCGCTACGACGTCCCGGTGCTCCCGCAAGGCGCCAAGCCGCTCCGGCTCCTGCACATCTCCGATGCGCACCTGACTCCCGGCCGGCACCGGCTGATGTCCTGGATCAGGTCGCTCGACGCTCTTGAGCCGGACTTTGTGGTGAACACGGGCGATTCGATTGCCCACCCTGAATCCGTTCAGCCGTTTCTTGAGGCACTGGGGCCGCTGCTCGATCGTCCTGGCGCCTTCGTCTTCGGCTCGAATGACCTCTACTCGCCCGTGCCGAGGAATCCGGCTCGATACATATGGCGGACCAGCGCGCTCGATCACCGCCGTCATATCACCGACCTGCCGTGGGCCGAGCTCGGCGGGGGAATGGCCGCGGGCGGCTGGCTGGACGCGAACAACCGGCGCGCCCGGATCAAGGCCGCGGACACCGACATCGAGGTGGCCGGCGTGCATGACTCGCACATCGACCGCGACCGCTATGACACCATCGCCGGTCCCGCCGATCCGTCGGCAGATGTGCACATCGGGATCCTGCACTCACCCGAGCCCGCGGTGCTTGACCGGTTCGCCGCCGACGGCTTCGACCTGCTGCTGGCCGGGCACACGCATGGCGGGCAAGTCTGCCTGCCCGGGTTCGGGACCCTGGTGACGAACTGCGGAATCGACCGGTCCCGGGCGCGCGGACTGCACCGGCATCCGGCCGCTGCGGACGGCGGCGCCGTCGCGGAGCGTCCGTGGCTGCACGTCTCCGCCGGCCTCGGCACCTCGCCGTGGGCGCCGGTCAGGTTCAGCTGCCGGCCGGAAGCTACGCTGCTGACGCTGGTTCCGCGGATCAGCTAGACTGCTCGGGCGGTTGACGGGGTGTGGCGCAGCTTGGCAGCGCGCTTCGTTCGGGACGAAGAGGCCGCGGGTTCAAATCCCGCCACCCCGACCAGGTCAGAGGCCACTTGCGAGAATCGCAGGCGGCCTTCCCGCTGGGAGAATGCGGTCCATCGCGCCAGCTCCCGCAAGGAGCACCGGACGTAGCAGCTTGCGGCAAGGCCTTTTAGAACTGAGCCTTGAGTTCGCCGATCTCGTGCACTCGCTCCTGGAGCTGGGCGTATGCCGGGCGCTCACGGATGCGGCCCACGGCCCAGCGCAGAACCTCCGCGCGGCTGTTCGCGATGCCCGCGGTGATCAGGGTGTCCACGGTGGCCAGATCGGCGGCCCCAAGCCGGGTCATCACGGGGGTCAGTTCCTCGGATACTTCATCGAGTGCCCTAGCCCGCCCCCCGCGGCCGCCGATCCTGAGGACGGGGCCCCGAGGCCCAGCCGCCCCGCTCGGCCCGTCAGCGCGGAACTCGACCCACCCGATGAAGCGGGGCAGCCCGTCACGCGCCTTCTTGATCACCGCGTGGTTGGCCTCCTTGAACGCCTCTACGATCTCCTCGTCGGCCTTTTTGCCTTCCGGTCGCCCTGCTCGGCTGATGAAGACCCGGATCGCGGTCTCTCCTGGCTCGACCTCCGGATCGTCGCCGTACTCCAGCACCTGAACCCGCGCGATCGCGTTCGCGGGGAAGAACGCCCTCACCTGCTCCTCGATGCGGTCAGTCGCGGCTTTGCCCATGTCATCCTCCACGAGTTGCTCGCCACACTTATACTACTCGTACAAGAAGTGTAACTCATGTTACTGTGCCCTTCGAAGCGGCGCAGGTCCGGGAAGAGAGCAGCGGATCCGTCCGTGCCTGGGCTGCGGTGCCTTCCCCACGGCCCCCTCACAGAGCCTTCCCCTGCCCGTCACGAATGCTGTCAGCTCTGCGCCTTGCGGCGGGAATCCTGACAACTCGGCATGTGAGTTGCGCGTCCTACCCACCAGCGGCACCGGGATATTCCATCCCTGGCGCGGGAGGGGAAACAAATGAATTCCACTTGGGGCAATGTCAGGCTCACGGCAGCTGAGTCGTTCTGGTACGTGCTCGGCTGCATCGCGTTCGGGGGAGCGTACTTCGCCAAGGTCCCAGCGAAGAAGGCCCTCTCCGAGGCCGGGCTTGCCGAGATGACCAGCGCCGAGCAGTTCTGGTATGTGCTGCAGTGCATCGCCTTCGGCGCCGGATACTTCGCCAAGCTTCCCGTCAAGAAGGCTCTCAGCGAGATGACTCAGTACCCCGCTCCCGGATACGACGACCTGGGGTCAGGCCATGACGTCCCGGCCTATCTGGACCAGCCGTATCAGCCGGAGATCCGGCACAACGGCCGTGCAGGTCCCTCGCATGCCGTACAGCCAGGCCGTCGTCACGCCCGGCGCGACGCTCGTGACCAGCAGGACTGGCAGTCTCCCTGATACATGCTGGAAACCAGCTTCGATGGCTGTGTGCTCATGGCGCCAGCCTATGTACGGCTTATAGCTATAGCACGTATGGTACTTATATGGGTTATGGGTCCAGCGAGGGAGACCGTGATGGCTGACCGCGTGAAGGTAACAGTCAACCTCACCCAGGACGACGTTGACGAGCTGCGGCGCCAGGCCGCCGAGGACGGCATCACCATGACCGACGCCATCCGCCGGTCCATCGCCATCGGCAAGCTCGTCACCAATGCCGCCGAAAACGGCGAGAAGGTGCTGATCCGCAGCCGCGGCGGTGACACCCGGCAGATCGAGCTCCTGAGGTGACCGCAGGGGATGAGCCAGGTGATGCCGAGCCACCGCCGCTTGATCTAGCAGCGACCGAGCGGCTGGAGGACAGGCCCTTCGTCACCACCAGGCCATTCGATCCCAGCCGCATCCAGGAATGGGTCCGCACGGGAGTCGCGCTGGCCGTCATCGGCGCGGTCATCCTGGAAACGCTCATCCTCACCATAGCCTTCGTCGCCGGAGGGATCGCCGCCAGCGACCTGTCCGCGGCGACGGCCGCGATCATCACCCCCATGGTCGGCATCGCCGGCACCGTACTCGGCTTCTACTTCGGCACCCACCGGGGCGCCCGCGGAGGCTGAGTCGGCCGATCGCCACCCGCACAGGCGGGATCGGGAGAAAATAGCCGTCCACGGATCAGGTCCAGGGCCCCATTGAGCGCCACGGCTGCAATGCCCTGACGCCAGCCCGGGTTGTCTTGGAAGACATAAGTAGCCGCGAGGGGCCGAGCCGGAGTAGCCCGCGATGGGCTGAGCCGGGCACGTTAGTCTGAAGGTTGACTAGAGCAGGCTATACTTCAGACCATGAGCATCGCTGCCACGCCCATGCCGCTATCGGAGGCCAAGGCCCGCTTGTCGGAACTGGCACGCCGGGTCCGCCTCCAGCACGAACGGATCACCCTGACCCGCAACGGGGAGGCCGAGGCTGTCCTGCTCTCGGTTGATGACCTGGAAGGACTGGAGATGACCCTGGAGATTCTCGGCGACAGCGAATCGGCCGCCCGTATCTCCGAGAGTCTGGCCGCGCTCGGCCGTGGCGAGTCCGGCGCGGACCTGGCGACTGTCCGGCAGGAGCTGGCCAGGCGCCGCGCCACCGGCGGGTGACCGCCCCGCCCGACGGGCGGTACGACGTCCGCTTCCAGCCCGCTGCGCGCAGGGCAATCTCCCAGCGGCTGCCCGAGACCGTCGCCGCAGCCGTGCTGGAATTCTGCGACGCCGCACTTGCGGTAAATCCGCAACGTGTCGGCAAGCCATTGTTCGGCCCGCTGGCCGGCTGCCACGGCGCCCGGCGCGGAACCTACCGGATCGTTTACCGCATTGATGAGGGCACCCGCACCGTTCACGTCCTCGACATTAACCGCCGCAGCGACATTTACCACCAGCCGAAGGCCTGACAAGACGTTCATAGCCGCTGACCGCGACCCACCAAATACGGCAGCCGTACTTCGTTATTGATCATGGAAAGGTCTCCAGGCGGCGGAGCCTGGCCCCGTGGTGGTACCGGCGGGCCATGCCAGCATCGATCGGGTACCTCGTCATGGACACCACCGCACGGAACGGCTTCCGGTGGCGATGCATGCCAGGCCTATCGGCCAGTGGCCCGTGAGACCCGAGCGACCGCCTCCGTGCC
Organism: Actinomycetota bacterium; assembly: GCA_003168215.1. Classification (GTDB taxonomy): domain Bacteria; phylum Actinomycetota; class Actinomycetes; order Streptosporangiales; family Streptosporangiaceae; genus Palsa-506. Next base: position 40,853 of record PMSW01000095.1, on the reverse strand, counting down.
GGACAAGCCAAGTTCAGCGGCCCAGGCGTTGATAGCTGGCCACCGCCTGTCGTCTGCCAGCTCGATACCGTCGCCCACGGTCTCCGCGATGATCATCGCCGTGCCCGCATCATCGTGGCTCAGGACGCGGCCGGGGAGCCAAGAAACGGCCCAGCGTTCGCCGGTACGGCGAGCGGTGTGCCTCGTCTCGGTACCCCGCATCAGCCGGTCAGTGACTGTTACGGGCATCAGCGTCCTCCCCGTGGTCTTTCGCATCCAATCCGGCGCGGTGGCAGCCCGGCCAGCGTCCGCTGATGCCAGCCCCGCAGCGCGGGCCTGCTGGCTGCGTGCCGCCAGACGAGGATGTCATGGAGCCTGAGCCAGGCTCAGGCGGCCAGGTCAGGCCGGGATCAGCCGGTCCAGTAGCTGCGGAAGGTCCACGATGGCGAACCGCACGGACGAGTCGCTGCAGCCGTAAGGAAGCACCACCTTGTCGCCGTGCAGCAGCGCGCCGCAGGAGTAGACGACGTTAGGGACGTATCCCACGCGCTCCGACTCGCTGGCCACCAGCAGCGGCTCTGGCAGCGCCGCCTTCATGTGCTCGGGCTCGTCGAGGTCGAGCAGGATGGCGCCGATGGAGTACTCCCGCATCGGCCCGACACCGTGCGTGAAGACCAGCCAGCCTGCCGGGGTCTCTATCGGCGAGCCGCAGTTGCCGAGCTGGACGAGTTCCCAGGGCCGGGCGGGCGCCTGGACCGTGACCGCCTCGCTCCAGCGATGGGCATCGCCGGAGTACGCGATCTCGTTGCTCTCCCTGTCCCAGCGGGACAGCGCGACATAGCGGCCGCCGATGCGCCGCGGAAACAGCGCCATGCCCTTGTTCTTCGTCGACTGACCGGAGAGCTGGGAGATGGTGAATGTCCGGAAGTCGGCGGTTTGCAGCAGGTGCGAAGCGACCTTGCTGCCGTCGAACGCGGAGTAGGTCGCGAAGTAGACCGGGTCGCTGTCGCCGGTGAAGCGCACGAACCTCGCGTCCTCCATGCCGTGGCTCTCGGCCGGCCCGCTTGGCCACAGCACCCGCTCCGAGATGGCGTGCCGCGCGTCGAACTCGACCTCGTAGTTGGACGCCGCCATCCACCGGACCCCGGCCACGAGCGCCACGCTGTCTCCGCGCATCACCTGCTGCAGGCAGAGCTCCGCGACCGCGGCGTCAAGCTCGGACAGGCTGAAGCGCGGCGGCAGCAAGCTCCAGAGGAACTGCGCGTTCTCTTCCTCGTGGCCGAGCTCGGCGAGCTTCTCCTGGAACAGGCTGCGGTCGTAGATGACAGGACGTGAGCGCCCGATGTCGGGGAACCGGCCCGGCGGATCGATGCTGATCCCGAGATCGCTGGTCTCGCGGTCGCTGGTCCCGAGGCCGGCGCTGATCGTGCCGGTCCTGAACTCGATGCTGGACAGATGGCCTTCGCCGACCGCCCGCAGGCTCATCACGAACCTGACTTCGCCAGCGGCGCAGCCAGACTGGTCGGGATGCGGCACGATCGACGGATTGAACAGCGCAGCGGCCTCCAGCGCGTACTGCTGGGTGAAGTACGCGCCGATCAGCAGCCGCCGCGCGTGGCCCACCGTGATATCGCCGTCAAGCCGGTGGGCGACCAGCCCGAAGTTACGTTCCAGTGCCTCCTCGAGGTCGCGATACTGACCGGAGAACCGGGCCAGCGTGCGGGCAAGCATGCTATCCACCGAATCCCCGCTCATCGCCAGGACACGGTTAATGACATCCATCGCCCGCGACTCACCCCGGATGAGGGTCTCCTGGCCAGGCACGAACAGCCGGCTCAGCGTGCGAGAAGCGTCCGGCCTGAGCCGCAGCTGAGTCCGGGTCAGGAGCGGGCCTGCCGAGCGCGTGCCCGTCACCTCGGCGCGGCGATCAGGCGACGTCCCTGCTGCAGAACCGAGATCATGGCCATCGTCGACTCCGCACCCTGGTTGCCGTTGCGGCCGGCCGGCTTAAGGCCGTCGCAGCCACCGCCGGTTTGCTCGTCGAGCAAGGCAATTTTAGCGTCGTTATCTCCGAGGAACCATGCCACGCACATCTCGACTGCTGCCAGCCAGCTGCTGTCGCCCGTGACGGTTACCGCGCGCATGCAGGCATCAGCCAGCGCGGCTACCTCGATCGGCTGCTGGTCAAAGGCGGGGCGAGGCTCACCTGGACCCCAGCCGCCGACTGGCACCACGGACAGGTGGCCGTTCCTGGTCTCCCCGGCCAGCAGCCACTCGAGCATCCGGAGCCCGTTTCGCAGCACCGTGGCGTCCCCGAGCTTCCAGCCTGCCACGATGACGGCCTCGGCGATCGCGCCATTCGCGTAGCTGAGCCTCGGCTCCGGCCACGGCCACCCGCGGTCCGCTGACGGCTCGCCGATGACGGCGACGGCGCTGGCGAGCAGGCCGCGGGCGCCGGAGTGATCGGGCCAGCCATCGAGGACCTCGGCGGCACCAAGCGCCGCGAACGCCATGGCATGCGGCCACGGCGAGCGGGCGCGGGCGCCCTGGTTGAATCGGGTAAGAGATTCTGAACGGATTTCCGGGGCGGGACCCCGTAGCGCCGCCGTGCCGAGGCCCCACAGGGCGCGTCCCCAGCGGTCCTGCGTGCCGGGCTGGTCATGCCAGCGCCGATCGGTGCCCAGGCGGTTATGGAATCCGCCGTCGGGCGCTTGCGCCTGCGCCAGGAAGCTGAGGTAGCGGTGCGCCATGGTGATGAGCTCCGCGGATGGCGACGGCTCCCGGCACACCACGACCAGGCCGCGCGCCACGTCGTCGACGCAGTAACCGTGCTCGTACCTGGGCTCGTTGCCCTTGGCGTGCTCCAGCAGGCCCACGTCGTCGGTCATCCGCTGCAGGTGCTGGAAGGGAGCGGGCGGGCAGTTCATATCGTGGCTCCCGCTGGGGTCCTGGTAAGTGCGGATGCGAGCTCCCGGTAGGACGCGGCCACCGCTGACCAGACAAGTCGTGGCGCGATCTCCGCCGCATGCCGGCTCATCTGCTCGGACAGCCCCGGCTCGGTGAGCGCCCTGCGAAGGGCATGGGCAATGCCGGCCGGGTCCTTTCGCTCGACAAGTAGTCCTGCCCCGTCGCCGAGCAGTTCGACGGCATGCGGGAATCGGGTCGAGATCACTGGCTTTCCGGCGGTGATGGCCTCAATCAAGACTCCGGAAGTTACCTGCTCGAGCGAGTCGTAAGGCAGCAGCACGATATCCGCGGTGCTGACGAGATCGATCAGGGTGCTGGCGGGAAGGTACCGGTCGTCGAAGTGCACGCTGTCGCCGACTCCCAGGGCGCGCGCGCGCCTCTCCAGGGACAGCCGGTAGGCCTCGCCGGTCCGCGCGCGCACCCGCGGATGGGTCTGCCCGGCGACCGTGTAGTCCATCTGCAGCCCGCTCGCGCGAAGCAGGGCGACAGCTTCGATCGCGTGCTCGATCCCCTTGCCTGGCCCCAGCAGCCCCCAGGTCAGCAGTCTGAGCCGGCCGGCTCGCCGCCGCGATGACGACGACCTGGCCGCCAGCGTGCCGGCCGCGCCGTGCGGTATCACGAAGACCTTGTCGGGACTCGTGCCGTAGATGTCGAGCACACGCGAGCGTCCCGTCTGCGTCATCGTGACAAGCCTGTCGGCAGCGGCAATAACCTCGTCAAGAATTATGCGCTGATTACTTGTCGGGTCCGCCAGGACCGTGTGCAAGACGACGATGCTCGGCACGTCGAGCGCGTTCAGCAAGGGGATGAGGTCCTGGCCGTCGGACCCGCCATAGATGCCGTACTCGTGTTGCACGATAGACACGTCGAAGCCGTTGACTATTTCAACCGCATCCGCCGCGCTGGCCGCGGAACCATTGATGAGGTCATGTACGACAAGGGATGAATTCCGCGGGGCTGGCTCATCGAGTACCCGCACAACGCCTACGTGGTCGCCTGGTTCGGGAAGATGGTCGAGCAGGGCCGCGCTGAACGTCGCCAGCCCGCACTGGGTTGGCGGAAATGTACTGAGCATGGCGTAATCCATAGACATGAGATGGCTCCTTGTCGGCGCTTGTTGCAAGCCAAAACTGCAGCGCAAGCGCATCTTCGGATCGTCGAACTGCCGATGGGCACAGTTAGCGGCCGATGCGCCTCACAATAGCGCTGTTAGCTGCAACGCCCTTGGCCATAGACACAATTCGAAATCAGAATCGCTCGGTGATATGTGCACCGCGATAGCACCAGGGCTAGCTAGGCAGGTCCGCATGCCTCCCGGAATTCCGGGCAGTGGCGGAAATTACTCTGCCGCCTCGCATAGTCAACGTACCCTCCCCCAGGATAGCCGACCGCTGAAACTATTTCCTTATTTCCGCGGAGCCAGAAATATGCTCAGGATCGTTTACCGATATTTCCGGCAATCAGTATCAGCGAGCTAGCCCCACCGGGATGTTTACCCGCACGGCCATCGTCTAATCCGTCTTGGTGGGATTAACGCGGGAAACGCGGCGCTAGCCGGTTACCATTCGACTTGCATTGTTTCCGGAGCGTCAGCGCGGCGGCGCTGCGGCTGTCCTCGCTCGCGGGCGAGCCGAGCAGTGGCACCCGCCGGGCTTAGCGTGCCGAGAGTTCGGGTACGAGCAGCTCGGCGATCTGAGCCGCGTTCAGCGCCGCGCCCTTCCGCAGGTTGTCACCGCAGATGAACAGGTCGAGCGCGGCGGGATCGTCCATGCTCTGCCGCACCCGGCCCACCCAGGTCGGGTCGGTGCCGACCACGTCCGCGGGCGTCGGGTACTCGCCGCGGCCTGGATCATCCAGAAGCACTACGCCAGGAGTGTCGCGGAGCACGCGCTGCGCCTCGCCGCGAGTGACATCCCGGCCGAAAACAGCATGCACGGCGACCGAGTGGGTCGTCACCACCGGCACGCGCACGCAGGTCGCTGACACCTTAAGGCCGGGCATGCCGAGGATCTTGCGCGACTCATCCCGGATCTTCAGCTCCTCCGAGGACCAGCCCGCATCCCGGAGCGAGCCGGCCCACGGCACCACGTTGAGCACGAGCGGCGCCGGGAACGGCCCGAAGTCGCCGAGCACACCGCGAAGGTCACCGGCGCGCTGGCCGAGCGAGCGGTTGCCCGCCACCTTGCCCATCTGGTCATAGAGCGAGTCAATGCCAGCCTGACCTGCCCCCGATGCCGCCTGGTAAGAGGCAACGACAAGCTCGCGCAGGCCGAAGGCCTGGTGCAGGGCGGCCATCGGCACGATCAGCGACAGGGTCGTGCAGTTAGGGACGGCGATGATCCCCTTCGGCCGCCTGGCGGCCTGGCCCGGATTGACCTCGGGCACGACGAGGGGGACCTCGGGGTCCATCCGGAACGCCCCGGATTTGTCGATCACGACGACTCCCCGCGCCGCGGCGACCGGCGCCCAGGCGGCCGATACCTCATCCGGCACGTCGAACATGGCCAGGTCCACGCCATCGAAGACCTCCGGGGCAAGCCCGCGGACCTCGGTCAGCTCGCCACGGACGCGCAGCCGCCTGCCAGCAGACCGCGGCGACGCGATGAGCCTGATCTCCCCCCAGACATCGTCCCTGGTGGACAGGACATCGAGCATGACGGTACCGACAGCGCCGGTGGCGCCCACGACGGCCAGCACCGGCCCGCCGGCCTGGTGCCGGCCTGCCCCCGGCCCGCTCGGCTCGCGGCCCTCATGGCCGCCTGACCCGCTGGTCACCGGCCCGTCCCGCCGTAGACGACGGCCCCTTCCTCGCCTGTCCCCAGGTCGAAGGCCTCGTGCGCGGCGTCAACCGCCACCGCGACATCGTTCTCGTCGACGACGACCGAGATCCGGATCTCCGACGTCGAGATCATCTCGATGTTCACCCCCGCCTCGGCCAGCGCGCCGAAGAAGGTGGCGCTCACCCCCGGATGGGAGCGCATCCCCGCGCCGATCACCGAGACCTTGCCGATCCTGTCGTCGTAGAGCAGCGACTCGAAGCCCACCTCCTCCTGCAACTGGCGCAGCGAGGTCATGGCCGTCTGGCCATCCTCTCGCGGCAGGGTGAACGAGATGTCGGTGCGGCCGGTCGCGGCAGCGGAAACGTTCTGCACGATCATGTCGATGTTGATGGCCGCGCCGGCGATGACACGGAAGATCCTCGCCGCCTCGCCGACCTTGTCCGGCACGCCCACGACAGTGATCTTCGCTTCGCCCCGGTCGTGCGCGACTCCGGAGATGATCGCCTGTTCCATCCCGCCGTCCTCCGTCTCCTGCCGCGGCATGCCGGTGACCCAGGTGCCTTCCCTGCTACTGAACGATGACCGCACGTGGATGGGGATGGCATAACGCCTTGCGTACTCCACGCAGCGCAGCATCAGGACCTTCGCACCGCTTGCCGCCATTTCCAGCATTTCCTCGTAGCTGATCCGCGGGATGCGCCGCGCGCTGGGCACGATCCGCGGATCGGCGGTGAACACCCCGTCCACGTCGGTGTAGATCTCGCAGACGTCCGCGCCAAGCGCGGCGGCGAGCGCGACCGCCGTCGTGTCGGAGGCGCCCCGGCCAAGCGTCGTGATGTCCTTGGTGTCCTGCGACACGCCCTGGAAGCCGGCCACGATGGGGATCGCGCCAGCGTCAAGCGCTGTCTGGATCCGGCCGGGCGTCACGTCGATGATGCGGGCCTTGCCGTGCGCGGAGTCGGTGATCACGCCGGCCTGGGAGCCGGTGAACGAGCGGCCTTCCAGGCCGAGATTGGCGATGGCCATCGCCAGCAGCGCCATCGATATCCGCTCTCCGGCGGTAAGGAGCATGTCCAGCTCGCGCCCGGGCGGCAGCGGGCTCACCTGGTTGGCCAGGTCGCGCAACTCATCGGTGGTGTCGCCCATGGCCGACACCACCACGACCACCGCATGGCCGGCCTTGCGCGTCGCGACGATGCGCTGGGCCACGCGCTTGATGCCGTCGGCGTCGGCTACCGAGGATCCACCGTACTTCTGCACGACCAGGGCCACAGGGTCGCCGCTCCTTCGCTCCGGCTGCTCGCAGGCGTCCGCCCGAGTCTATCCAGCGGGCGGCTTTCCGGTTCTGCCCCCGGCGAGCGGTCCCTCAGCCTGAGGTGCTCTCCTCCGCGACGTCCAGCCGGGCGTGCGCCACGACGGCATGCAGCGCCCGCAGCGCCGCGCCGCCGTGCAGGCCCCACTGGTTCACGTAGGAGTACTGCCACCACCACAGCGCCTCGGAAGAGCGGCCGGCCTCATAATGCTTCAGGCCGTGGATAAGATCCGCTGCGACCGCGGCGAGATCATCTGACAGCCGGAACGGAGTTGCCCAGGTGTCAGAGTACGGATCAAAAATCTCCGCGTACTCGTCGCAATCGAGCAGCCGGCCAGCCAGCCCGGTCCGAAGCAAATCCAGATCTGGATCGGCGCCGACGTCAGGTTCCCAGTTGCCCGGCAGGATGACGTCCTTGCTCGCACCGAGTTTCGCCCCGGCCAGCAGGATCTGGGCGACCTCAAGCAGCAGCAGCGGCACTGTCTCCTCGCCGCCCTCACCCCTGGCCAGCGCCGCCACCCCGTCCAGGAAATCCCGGGCATTCCTGGCAATCTGGTCAGCGAGCGGGCGCCAGTCCTCGCCCGGCCTGGCAGCCGTGTCCTGTCCCTCACCGGCGCTCACCGGGACCCGCCTCGTTCTCGAGGCAGCTCCGGGTCCGGTGCGTTAGACATCTATCAGCCTCCGTCCTTCGAATGCGCGTCCCAGGGTGACCTCGTCGGCGTACTCAAGCTCGCCGCCGACCGGCAGGCCGCTGGCGGGCCTGGTCACCCGGATCCCGAGGGGCTTGATCAGCCGGGCCAGGTACGTCGCTGTCGCCTCGCCCTCTAGGTTGGGGTCGGTGGCGAGGATCAGCTCGGTAATGGTGCCGTCGGCCAGCCGCGTCATCAGCTCCTTGATCCGCAGATCTTCCGGGCCGACTCCGTCGATGGGGCTGATCGCGCCGCCGAGGACATGGTAGCGGCCCCGGAACTCGCGGATCTTCTCAATCGCCGCGACGTCCTTCGGCTCTTCCACCACGCAGATCATCGACAGATCGCGGCGCTGGTCCCGGCAGATCCGGCACTCGTCTTGCTCGGCCACATTGCCGCAGGTGCGGCAGAATTTCACCTTCTCCATCACCTCGAGCAGGACGGATGCAAGGCGGCGCACGTCCGACGGGTCTGCGGTCAGCAGGTGGAACGCGATTCGCTGCGCGCCCTTCGGGCCGACGCCAGGGAGCAGGCCGAGTTCGTCGATGAGACTCTGAACGATGCCTTCGTACACCTCAGTTCCCGTCCGGGGGGCCGGCCGGCCCGCCGAGGCCGGGCAGGCCGGGGAACCCCGGCAAGCCGGGCAGTCCCGTGTCTCCCGCCGGGGCGCCGCCGAAGCCGGCCGCGAAGGGGCCCATCATCTCCTGCTGCAGCTCGCTGGCCACGCGGTTGGCATCGCGGACCGCGGCGAGCACGAGGTCGGCTACCGTCTGCGCGGATTCCTCAGGGCTGGCGGGGTCAATGGCGGCAGCGTCGATGGTGAGGTCCACCAGCTCGCCCTGCCCGTTGACGATCGCCTTCACGAGACCGCCGCCTGCCGAGCCTTCCACTTCGGTGTCGGCCAGCTCCTCTTGCGCGTTCAGGAGCTGTTCCTGCATCTGCTGCGCCGCGGCGAGCAGTTGCTGCATGTCCAACTGACCGCCAGGGTCCACGTTGCCCCCATCTGCTGTTGTCATCGCGTCTTCGCGATGGGCCCACGCATCCCGGCGCGCGGGGGGCGCACCGGGATCGCCTGTCGTCTCCGAGCCTAAGCCTGCCGGGACGGCCGGGCATCATCGCAGCACCGATCGGGCAGCCATCGTCGCCAACTTTTACAGCGGCGATTAGCCGTCGCCGAGCTCCTCGATGACCTTGCCGCCGAGCTCGCGCTGGATGAGATCCATGCCGGTGAGCGAGTCTCCGCCGTCGTCTTGGCTGGCAGGCTCCGAGTCGTACGGGCCGGGGTCACCGGCGAAGTCGTCACCGGGCCGGCCGGGGGGATCTTGCTGGCTGGCCGGGACCGGACGGTGAGCAGGGGCCTGACGGCTCGCCGTAGCCTGCTGCCCTTGCGACCCGCCGCGGCCGGGCCGGGCGGCGGGCGCGCCCCCGGCGGATTGGCCGGACATTGACCTGATCTGCGGAGTCGTGCCGAAGACCGCCTGCAGCACACGCCCGAGATCACGGTCGTAGCTGCTGGCGGAAAAGCCCTTCGCGTAGCCCTCATTGCTGAAATTAAGGGTCAGGACCCCATCGCTCAGCGACTCGACAGTAGCGTTTTCGAGCAGGATCCAGGCTACCCGGCGCTCGCGCTTGACCGCCTCGAGTACTTCCGGCCAGCGTTCCCTGACCGAGTCGGTGTCGGCCCGGCCTGGGCCGGCCGGCCGGCCGGGGGCCTTGTCCGGCATGCTGTCCCGCACTGGCGGGGCGCCCGCGGCCGGCCGATCGCCGTGCGGCCGCGGAGTGCTCTCAGCGGCCGGCGCGGGGCTGTGATCGGGCACGGCTGCCGCGGTACGCGACCTCGCCGTCGCGGGCTGGCCGTCACCTGCCGCGCCTGCCTCGGCGCCGGCCGCGATCCTGCGCTCGAGCGTTTCCAGCCTTGCCAGCATCGCCAGCTCGCCCGTGGCGGCGCCGGGCAGCAGCACCTGCGCGCACATGAGCTCGAGCAGCAGCCTCGGCGACGTCGCCCCGCGCATCTCCACCAGCCCGGCGCTGATGACCTCGGCAGCCCTCGTGAGCTGGGCCTGGCCGAACTTTTCCGTCTGCGCGCGCATCCGCTCAAGCCGGTCGGCGGGTATGTCGAGCAGCCCGGTGTCCGCCGCTGCCGGGACAGCGGCGAGGACGATCAGGTCGCGCAGGCGGTCGAGCAGGTCAGCGGCGAACCTCCGGGGGTCGTGGCCGCTCTCCACGACCCGGTCGACGGCATGAAAGACGGCTGCCCCGTCTCCGCCGGAGAATGCCTCGGTGACCTCATCGAGCAGGCTCTCGTCCGTAAAGCCGAGCAGGGCGATCGCGCGCTCGTAAGTAAGCCCCTCCTCGCCAGATCCTGAGAGCAGCTGGTCAAGGATCGAGAGCGAGTCGCGCGCCGAGCCCGCGCCGGCCCGGACCACGACCGGCAGGACCGACGGCTCGTACTTGACGTCCTCGCTGGCGAGGATCTCCTCGAGCAGTTCCCGCAGCACACCGGGCGCCAGGAGCCGGAACGGGTAGTGATGGGTCCTGGACCGGATCGTCGGGATGACCTTGTCCGGCTCCGTGGTGGCAAAGACGAATTTCAGGTGCGGCGGCGGCTCCTCGACCAGCTTGAGCAGGGCGTTGAAGCCGCCCCCGGTCACCATGTGCGCCTCGTCGATAATGTAGATCTTGAAGCGGGCGGAGACAGGGGAGTAGAAGGCACGCTCCCGCAGGTCCCTGGCATCATCCACGCCGCCGTGCGAGGCCGCGTCGATTTCGATCACGTCGATGCTGCCGGGCCCGGACGGGGCCAGTGCTATGCAGGACTCGCACTCGCCGCACGGATCCGGCGTCGGGCCCTGCTCACAGTTCAGCGAGCGCGCCAGGATCCTGGCACTGGACGTCTTACCGCAGCCGCGCGGCCCGCTGAACAGGTAGGCATGATTGACCCGGCCGCTGCGCAGCGCCTGCCGGAGTGGCTCGGTGACGTGATCCTGCCCCTTGAGCTCGGCGAAAGTGGCCGGCCGGTACCGGCGGTACAGCGCCAGCCGGACAGCGGGAGCCCGGGGGCCAGCCGGATCCACGGGGACGGGACTGGGCACGTCGCCTGCCATGACCTCATCCTTACCAGGACGGAAGGGACCCCCCGCACACCCGCCAGAGCCCGCGTACCCTTGCTGCCTTCCGGCCCTGGGGGAGTTGGCGGGATAAACGCCGTGCGAGGGGTCTGGAGGTTAGTGTAGCCAGCCGCCGGACGCTGCCGTCCCCGATCCCGGGCAGGGCGCCGGCTCGGTCCGGGAGTCGGTAGGCTTGACGACGGAGGATTCGCCTAGTGGCCTAGGGCGCACGCTTGGAAAGCGTGTTGGGGGAAACCCCTCAGGAGTTCGAATCTCCTATCCTCCGCCACCCTGACCTGCAAACACTGTTCATCGCCACCGACCGCCAGGCGCTCCGAGTTTCCGCCGGTCTCATTTGTGGTCTCAGTTCTGAGCGTCGGAAGGCGCCCTCGGCGGCTTAAGGCTGCCCTATTTTGCCAGGTCACAGGCATGCCAGACGGCCATGAACGGAGAGGTGCACGCCGCCGGAGCGTGCGCCCTACAGTTCAGGGCTGGCCGGGACCGTCCGCGACCTGGGTGCAGGTTGCTGTTGCGCGGCCGGACACCCGCCAACTTACAGACGGCATCACACTGAGTGATCGGGGAGTTCGAGGAGAACGCGCGCCGACCCGCCGATATGGCCGGGAATCCGGTCGCGCAGCGGCCGGGAATTTCGCTCCCTTAAAGAGTGTTCAGCGCCCCCTTCGGCATCCGCGGACGTGTAGCGGATGGTGTCCGTGCCTGTCGCATAGCTGGTGTAGCCGTCGGTTTTCCGCGGACGGCTACGGGCCGCGCTGACGACATGTTCCGTCTTGATGTGTAACCCACAGTGGTGCGTTGATCCCTCCCCTGTCGTCGTCGATCCGGGCCATCATCCTGGAGCTGGCGGGGCATGGCGGGTCGGGAGGGACGGTCACGGCTGTGGCTTTCAGGTGGTGGCCGCCATTGCGGCACGGTGGGGCTGGCGGCGCCGCGGCGGTTGGACGGTGACCTGGGCCACTGCCCGCGTCCGGGGACCGGTTAACCCGTGGTGCGGCGACGGGGCCGCGTGGCAGATTGCTGGCGTGGCGATCGACGACTTCCCCCGGCAGCTGGCCAGCACTAAGTACTTCACGCTTGGCATTCCGCACGCGGTGACGGTCTCCCAGGATGGCGGGCGTGTGCTGTTTCTCCGCACCCGGGGCGGTGAAGACCCGGTCACGTGCCTTTGGGGGCTGGACCTGGCCGACGGCGCGGGGGACGGCGGCGGAGTCCGCGAGCGGCTTATCATCGATCCGGCGGCGTCGTGGCACTTCGGTCCTGGCGATGTGCCCGAGGCTGAGCGCGTCCGGCGGGAACGGGCACGCGAGACCGCGGCCGGGATCGTGGCCTACTCGGCCGACGCGGACTGCCGGACGGTCGTGTTCGCGCTGGACGGGCGGCTGTGGGTGCTGGGCCTCGGCGACGACCCGCGCGCGCCGGCCGGCGTCCCGGAACCGGTGCCTGCCGCTGGCGCGGCCACGGACCCGCGGATCGACCCTGCGGGGCAGCGGGTGGCCTACGTCGCGGACGGCGCGCTGCACGTGACCGAGCTGGCCGACGGGACAGGCCGCCTGCTGGCCGCCCCTGAGCACGACGAGGTTTCCTACGGCCTGGCGGAGCATGTCGCGGCCGAGTCCATGCTCAGGTTCCGCGGCTACTGGTGGGCTCCCGACGGCCGGCGGCTGCTGGCTGCGCGGGTCGACAATTCTCCCGTCCGGCGCTGGTGGATCGCAGACCCCGCTGATCCGGAGCGGGCGCCGCGCGCGGTCAGGTACCCGGCGGCCGGCACCGCCAACGCGGACGTCACCCTGCACGTGCTGCGGCTTGACGGGACCAGGACCGAGGTCACGTGGGACCGCAGCACATACGAGTACCTGGCGGCCGCGGAGTGGGACTCCCAGGGGCCGCTGCTCAGCGTGCAGAGCCGGGACCAGCGGACCGTCATGGTGCTGGCAGCCGACGCCGTCACCGGACAGACAACGCTCCTGCACACCGAGCGCGACGACGCCTGGGTCGAGCTAGCGCCCGGCACCCCGGCGCGGACCAGCGCCGGGGACCTGGTCACCGTGTCCGACCGGGGCGGCTCACGCCGTCTGGTGGTCGGCGGCGCTGCCGTCACGCCGGACGGGCTGCACGTCGGCTCGGTCAGCGGAACCGACGGCGAGGCCGTCTACTTCACCGCCACCGATGAACACGACCCGACCGAGCGGCACCTGTGGCGGTACGACCCGGGGCAGGGCATGTCGCGGTGCAGCGCGGACCCTGGCGTGCACGACGGCGCGGCGGCCGGCGGCACGGTCGTCGTGCTCTCGCGCACCGAAGGGGGCAGCGCCGCAGCGGTCGCCTGGCGCGACGGGACCCGGGCAGCCATCGCCAGCCTCGAAGCCGAACCATTGCTCGAGCCGCGGATCACGTGGCTGACTGTCGGCGCCAGAAAGCTGCGCGCTGCCCTGCTGCTGCCGTCGTGGTACCAGCCGGGAACGCGGCTCCCCGTGCTGCTGAGCCCGTACGGCGGCCCATTCATGCAGCGGGTGGTCCGCGCGCGTGACGCGGCGTTCTGCGAAGAACAGTGGTTCGCCGAGCAGGGCTTCGCCGTCCTGGTCATTGACGGGCGCGGCACGCCCGGTCGCGGGCCGCAATGGTCGAAGGCCGTGTTCGGTGACACCCTGGCCGCGCCGCTGGACGATCAGGTGGACGCGCTCGACGCGATCTCCGCTCAGTTCCCCGACCTGGACCGGGGGCGGGTGGGGATCCGCGGCTGGTCCTACGGCGGGGCGCTCGCGGCCATCGCCGTGATCCGCCGCCCCGACGTGTTCCACGCGGCCGTTTCCGGGGCCGCGCCGCACGATCAGCGGCTCTACGACACGCACTGGCGGGAGCGGTTCCTCGGCCTGCCACAGCAGAACCCGGAAGGATACGACCGGTCCTCCACCATCACCGAGGCCGCCAGCCTGACCAGGCCGCTGCTGCTGATCCACGGGATGGCCGACGACAACGTGGTAGTGGCTCACACGCTCCGGATGTCGGCGGCGCTGCTCGCGGCCGGCCGACCGCACCAGGTCCTGCCGCTGTCCGGCGCCACCCACATGGCGGCCGACGCTCTCGGCCAGCTGCCGCTGCACGAGCTCGCGTTCCTCGCCCGGTCACTTGGCGTCGCCCGGCCTGACGCAGACTTACGGTGACAACGCGCCCCTACAGGTCAGCAGACGCGCCTTCGTGAACGGGCCAGAGGCATCGGCGGACGTCCGGCCAAGCCCAACCGCATCATCCGCACCCTGATCAGCGGCCAGCAAGCCGGACGGACGGTCAGCGTAACCGCTCCCACCGGTCCCGTCCGCGGCCGGTCGCGTCCTTGCCCGCGGCCCTGCGCTGTCCCGGAATGCGGACCAGCGCAGGGGACACAGAGCGGACGGTGGCGGCCCTGATACGCCGCCCAACCCCTTTCTGAGCCTTCCAGGCTGCGCACCGGAATGAGCCGTTCGCCGACGGCCATCCGGAGCGAATCCGGGCAGGTCACGGACGGTGGCGGCTCCCGGCGGACGCTGGCCAACCTTGTTGGAAAGCGTGTTGGGTGCAAGCCCTCGCGAGTTCGAATCTCGCATCCTCCGCCACCCCGAACTGCGGAAACACCCGTCCTGGCCGCCGCGGAACAGGCGCCTGGCGGTGCCGTGAACTAATTTAATGGCTCATTTGACGGGCCGTGCGCATGCCCGTGGCAGCATCACGCGCCGCTGCGAGCGCTGGATCGAACCCCGAGACGGGCCCGAGTGGGCGACCCCTGTGCTCCCTTCAGGGCCTGACCAGCGCCTTGCCGAGCTTTCCACCGTCGAGCAACGAGAGCAGTGCCCGCGGCGCGCTTTCCAGGCCGTCGAACTCGGTCACCTCGCAGCGGAGCGTGCCATCCTCGACGAGCGGGAGGGTCTCTTCCTCAAATGCGGCTCTGCGGTGGAGGTGATCGAGAACCAGGAAGCCCTCGACTCGAAGGCGCTTGACGATGAGGTGCGTGAGGTTGCCCGGCCCGGGTCCTGGCGGTTTCCCGTAGCCCGAGATCATCCCGCAGATGGCAGCCCGGCCGCCGATGCGAAGAAGGTCGATTGCTGCCTCGAGGTGATCACCGCCAACGTTGTCGAAATAGAGATCGATACCCTCCGGCGCAACCGCGCGCAGCTGATCGGTGAGATGACCGGCCCCATAGTCGACGGCCGCGTCGAGCCCGAGAATGTCAGTAAGGTACCGCGCCTTGCCGTCCCCCCTGGCGCTTCCTACTACCAGCGAGGCGCCGCGGGCCTTTGCCATCTGGGCCGCGACTGATCCGACGGCACCGGCTGCGGCGGACACCCAGACCCGGTCACCCGGTCGCATCCGCGCAATATCGGCCAGGCCGATGTAGGCGGTCAGTCCCGGAACGCCCAGGACGTGCAGCCAGGTGTGCGGAGGCAGGCCGTGGCGTGGCTCGATGCGCGTCGCAGCAGTCGCATCGAGCACGGCGTAGTCACGCCACCCTCCCCAGCAGACCGCCCAGTCACCTTCTGACCAGTCGTCCGCGGTGGATTGCACGACCTGGCTGACGGCCCTCGCCTCTACCGGGACCCCAAGCTCGAAAGCCGGCGCGTATGTGTCCACGAAGAGCCGGGGGATCATCGACGGATCGACGCTGAAACAGTCGGCCCGGACAAGCAACTGACCTTGCTGGAGGGCTGGCAGTTCGCGCTCGACAAGCGTGAAGCAATCCGGGCCGATCCGTTCCTGCGGTCGACGCGAGAGCACCAGCTCGCGGGCGGTCACCATCGAGACGTCCCGCAAGGCATCGCATCACGAGTGGGCCGGTCGGATGCCAGCGGCACCCGTCCCGGGATGACCATCACGACTGCGTTCATGACTTCGCAGGCTAGGCTACGCAGCCGGCCTGCGGTTGACCGCAAGCGCACGGCTCATTTCCCGCGCGCACCGGCTGCTGCCGACGGCGCCGGCCGCTGCGGCTCAGGGACGCGATGTGCGCGGCAGCGCTCCCGCGTGTCGGTCGGCCGTTCGCCGAAATGCTCCCGGTAGGCGTTGCTGAAGGTACTGGCGTTGCTGAACCCCGACGAGGTGGCGACGCTGGCCACCGTGCGGTGGTCCCAGCCGGGGTGCTGCAGCCTCAGCCGGGCGAGCTCGAGCCGTTCTTCCCGGATTAGCAGGGACGGCGTCGTGCCGACACGCTGGAGCTGCGCCTGGATCTGGCGTAGCGACCAGCCGAGCTCTGCGGCGACTGTCGCGCCCGTCAGTGAGATGTCATGAGCGTTCGCGCGCACGAAGCAGCGGATCGTTGCGATGAGATCATCCTGAGATTCGCACGCCGGCGGCAGCAGCGCCCCTCCGTAGGCGAGGCACAGCAGGTCCACGGCCCGGTCGGCGGCAGCGTCGAAATCCAGCCCGCTGATCGTGTGCGCCTGGCCGCGCAAGCTTCTCAGGAGGTCGGCCACGATCCGGCCCATGCCATGGCCGGCATTAAGCGCGATGGTCCGGGCCGGCCTTCCGCCGATGCGGGCGTCGATGCGGGCCTGGGGTATCACTAGCGCAAGGCACGAGAAGTTGCTGCTGTGCCACATGTCCATCGGCGCATCCAGGCTGACGAGCGACATGCCGCCTGGCTCGAGCGTCACCGTCGTGTGCGCCTGGCGGACAGTCATTGACCCGGTGACAGGGACCAGCAATTCGTAGGCCAAGTGCGGATCCTGCTGAACCTGGCGGCCGGTCCGCTTGATGAACTCCTCGTCGCCCCACCATCGCACCAGCTGGTAGGCGCCGGTGTGCTGGTGCTCGATCCGTCCGCGGTAGTCGTCGGGCACTCGGATCGCCATCCGGGCATGGATCGAGGAGACGATCTCGCTCCACCACTCGGCTCGCTCCGTTACCGCCACGTTGCTGCAGCGGTATGAGTCACGTGCGTACACGGCGGACCTCGCTAACACCGGACCTGACCGCAGAATAACGCCAGAACTCGGATAACTACAGGCCGTGCTCGGGCCCCGGCAGCAGCCTCCTACCAGGTCCAGTCGTAGGTGGCGCCGGCCCGCTGTGCGAGTGGTTTGAGCATGCCCTCTTCATACACCGGGACGGAGTCGTAGCCATCGAGCGGGGCGGCGGTCATGACCTGGCCGAACAGCTGCGGGTCCAGATGCGGTTCCGGGATGCCGGCGGCCATCGCGTACCGCTGAAGATGGTTGCGGAGGAACTCGGAGTTGCAGGGCGCCATCCCGAAATTCGCGGGATGGGTCATTGCCTCCCGCAGGGATATGAACTCCACTCCTCGCTCAGTGAAGGCGTCCAGGATCGCGCCCAGCGTGTCCATCGCGATCGTCGTGCCGTGGATCAGCCAGATAAGAGGGATGTCCTGGCCGAACAGCTTTCTGGCCAGCTCCGCGTGTGCTGCCAGCTGCTCGATTGCCGAGGAGATGTAGGTTTCCTGCAGCATGCGCTGCGCGTCCTGGTCCCCGGACACGACGGCACGGTAATAAGGCACGATCCACGCGAAGTCGCTGAACCATGCGGTGATCGGCGCGTTCTGGTAACCGGACGCACGAATGTGGTCCTCGACCTGCCCGTGCTTGGTCTCAGTCTCGCCGACCATGTCCATGGCGTACCGGAAGTAGCGCTCGGGGGCCAGCTCGATGAGGCTGCCGATGAGGCCCTCGGCCTTGTCGATGTCGGCGCAGTACTGGTCGCCCGACATCCATCGCAGCGGGGCATGCAAGTGCGTGTGATTACCCAGGTGGTGCCCGGCCTCGATCCAGGATTCCCAGGCGGCCATCAGGCCGGGGTCTGCCTCAAGCCGATGGGTGTGCGAGAACCCGTAGATACCCGTCAGGCCGTGATCGGCGAGCGTGGCTGCCAGCGACTTGGTGATGACCAGCGGCGTAATGCCGTCTGGCATCGGGAGGCCGTCCCACAGCACGAAGTCGTCGACCGTAACCGCGACCCGGACGGCACCCGCCGGTGAGATGTTCGGCATGGGAGATCCCTTCGCCTGCGACCCGCGCTTGGCGGTTGTCACGAGGCTAGGAAGCGGCGCTGATCGCGTCTTGCTGGAACGCGCAGCGCACTTTCCGCCGACGCAGGGTTATTCGGCGGCGTGCGGGGCGATCTCCCGGCTGGTGCTCGGCCCGCCGATGTCCCGGGAAGAAGCACAGGCGATCATTGCGGGCAGCCAGTGACGGACAACACCACCGGCCTCCGGCCGCGCAGGCCCGACGCTCGGTGACAGCCCGCTCAAGCCGACAGCCGCATGCGAGGCCATCGCTGGGAGCAGCCGGACCTGTTGTGCCTGGTCACGCACGCCCAGGACCGGCCAGCGGCCGGGCACGACTGGCGCCCGGCAGGAGTATCGGTGAGCGCGATGCCGACCCGGTACTCGGCGACAGGCACGGCAGCGATCGCCAGCTCGTCGGTATCCAGTGCGGCCCCTTGGCCAGGGCGCACAGCGAAAGAAACTCCCACCAGCGACGACGGACCGTTAACGGGTCCTGAATCGACTGCCCAAGGCGGCACGGTGCCGCGGTGGCCCTTCGCGGCACCGACCTACGGTCGCATGGCTCTTTGCCCATCCCGGGCCAAGCCCCTAGACTTGTACGTGATTCCTGTACGAATGAGGTGGCGCTTGTGACCGCGGTGAGCATCAGCAACGCACGCCAGAACCTGTTCCCACTGGTGCGGCAAGTCAGCGAGGACCACGTCGTCATCGAGATAGTCGCGCGCAACGGCGGCAACGCCGTCCTGATGTCAGCAGAAGACTACGAGTCTCTTCAGGAGACCCTCTACCTGTTCTCTACGCGCGCCAACGCCGCCCATCTCCTTCGCGGGCTGGCCGAGGCCCGCGAAGGCACGGCCGAGCCAACCGATCCTGAGCAACTGGCCGCCCGATTCGAGGGCCAGCCGACCAGGTGAAGCTGTCGATCACCTCCGGCGCTCTCGAGGACCTTGAGGCCTGGTCGACAACCAATCCGAAGCTGGTATCACGGATCATCAGGCTGATCGCGGAGGTTACGCGAACGCCCCGCAGCGGCACGGGCAAGCCCGAACGGCTCAAGCATCTCGGCGGCGAGGTCTGGTCACGCCGGATAACAGAGAAAGATCGGCTGGTCTATGAAATCCAGCACGACGCCATCGTTGTCATCGCGTGCCGCTTCCACTACGACGACCACTAAGCAAGCTGGCAGCGAACCACCCCGCCGTTCGCCACCGTACGACCGCATAGATGCGAGATGATCACCCCGTCCGCCACCGTTCGCCATCGTCCGGCCCGCGTGCATTGCGGCAGGTCACGGACGGTCGCGGACCCCGGCGGACGCTGGCAAGCATTGTTGGAAATAGTGCGCCTGGCTGCCGACGAGGACCTGCCGTCGACTCGGTGGACCGCCGCTTCGGCGATGTTCCAGGCGTGAGGTCAAGTATCGACTAATCGGCGCCGATGACCTTGAAGTCCTGGTTGACGAAGACGTGGTGCGGCCAGCTGACGCCGATGTAGTGGACCTCGTAATCGCCGTTGCCGAGCTTCACCACCCGGTCGGCCAGGCCCCCGGGGTAGGCGGCCAGCGCGGCTTGCGTCGCCTTGTCCGCGGCCGTTCCGCTGACGATCGTCCCGGTCCCCTCGGTGTAGTCCGCCGGGATCTGCCCGGCCTGCCTGGACGTGGCGGGGGCGCCTTGCCGGAAGGGGACCACCGCGGCCGAGGACGCCGTATAGGCGCTGCCGGCCGGTTCCACGGTGACCTGGGCGGCGGTGATGGTCGTGTTACTGGTCGTCCCCAGGACCAGGACGGGTTCGCCGGCGGTGACGGCGTTCGCTGAGGCCGCGCTGGCCTGCTTGTGGTAGGTGGTGGCGGACGTCTCCTTGATGGTCACTTTCTGGCCCGCTGATGTCGTCAGCGTGAAACCCGAGGAGGACAGGCTGGCGACCGTGCCGGCTGCTCCGCCTGCGGCCGGCCCGGACCGGGCGCCGGATCCGCCGCCCGGTCCGGGAGCGTGAGCGAAGCCGCTGCCGGCGGTGGATGAGCTGCTGCTGGCCGCGGCCGGGCTGCTGCCGGAGGCTGCGCTGACGATCCCTAGGAACCGCCCGCCACCGCGATAGCCGCGACGCCGACGACGATGGACCTGGTGAGTTTGCGGGAAGACATTTTGCTGAGCTCCTCATCATGAGATGGGGTGGGTGGAACGGGTCCCGATGGTGAGCCGGCCGTTTTCCATCAGGCCGGTTCGCTGCGCCCGGCCCGCGACGATGCTGTCGTGGCTGACGATGACGAGGGTGAGTCGCAACTGGTCCCATAGCTGCTCCAGGAGCGTCATGATCTCGTCCCTGGTGCCTTCGTCGAGGTTGCCGGTGGGCTCGTCGGCCAGCAGCACTGTGGGTTGCTTGACCAGGGCGCGGGCGATGGCGACCCGCTGCTGCTGCCCTCCGGACAGTTCGGAGGGCAGGTGCCGGGCCCGGTCGCCGAGGCCGAGATCGGTCAGCGCGCGGAGCGCGCGCTCTTGCCGCTCGGCTGAGGCCACCCTGAGCGGGACGAGGGCGGTCTCGACGTTCTCCTGGGCGGACAGGGTCGGGATGAGGTTGAAGGACTGGAAGATGAAGCCGATCGAGGTGGCGCGGACCTGGGTCAGCTGGCTTTCCCGCAGCCGAGTCAGATCCTGGCCGTCGAAGAGGACCGTGCCCGAGGTCGGGCGGTCCAGCGCCCCGAGAATCTGCAGCAGTGTGCTCTTCCCGTGGCCGGTGGGTCCCTGGATGGCGAGCCAGTCGCCGTCCTCGATGACCAGGTCCACGCCGTCCAGCGCGTGGACCGTGTGCCGGCCTTTCTGGTAGTCCCGGGTGACGCCGGTGAGCTGGTACATGGGCTTTCCCTTCGCGGTTCTGCGGTTCTGCGGTTCTGCGGATCAGACGCTCTGCTGGTTAGACGACCCGGGCCAGTGCGTCGGCCGGGCGGAGGCGGACGGCCCGCCAGCCGCCGAACGAGCCGGCCACGAGCCCGCCGGCGACGGCGAGGACGACGGCCAGCAGCACCACGCTGAGCGCGACGGGCGCAGTCAGGTGCACGGACACCGTGTGGGCGGCGGACTGTGCGGCGTGAGCGAAGCCGCCGCCCGCGCCGGGACCGCCAGCACCGGTACCCCCAGCGCCCCCCGGTCCGGACGGTGCGCTGGTCGCGGTCAGCGGCGGGGCGAGGGCCTGCACCAGGGCCGCGCCGCCGAAACCGAGCGCGACCCCGGCCGCGCCGCCGATGAGGCCGATGGCGAGCGCCTCACCCATGATCTGGCTGAGGATCCGGCGGTTGCGCCAGCCGAGGGCCTTGAGCGTGCCGAACTCACGGACGCGGCGCGATACCGCCGATACGGTGAGCAGGCTGGCCAGGCCGAACGCGGCCGCGAGCACGGCGACGGCCAGCCACTTGCCGAGGTTGTTGGCCAGGCTTGAGGCGCTGGACAGCGAGCCGGTGACCTCGCTGGCCAGGTCGCTGGACGTGGTCACCGTGGCCTTAGGCAGCGCAGTGGAGATCTCGCTGGACACCGTGGTGATGTCCGCGGCGCTGGCCGCCGACACGTAGATCGTGTTTACCTCGTTCTTCATGCTGGCCAGGGCCTGCGCGCGGGCGAGCGGGATGTAGACATCCGCGGACGAGCTGCCCTGGGCCACGCTGACGATCCCGATGACGGTGAACTTCGTCCCGGCGACCTTGAACGTCGACCCGGTCTTCAGGTTCTCCGCCTTGACGTAGTTGGCGTCCACCACGGCGACGTTGGCGGTGGAGTCAGCCGAGCTAAAGTTGTGGCCCGAGGTGATCGTCCCGGAGGTGAGCGGCCCGAGTGATCCGTTGGCCAGATCGACCCCGGTCACGCTGAAGCTGCTGCTCTTGATCGAGGACTTGGCGCCCGATGCGGAGCCGCCGGCCGAGCCGCCGCCTGATGCGCTGGCGTTGACCGTGCCGGACAGCTTCAGGTCGGTCAGGGTGAGCGCGCCCGCCGTCGCGGACACATCCTTCAGGCTAGAAATTTTCGTCACGTCGGAGGACTGCAGCGCCCCCAGCCCGCCGCTGGTCAGCACGTTGCGGCTGAAGCTCGTGCCCGCGGAAGGCTTGCTGCCCGAACTACCGCCGCCGAAGCCGAACCGGGTGGGGCCGCCTGACCCCGCGGTCGGCGTCTGGGTGACCGTGACGTCGGTGCCCACCCCGTAAAGGGAGTGCAGCACCGTGCCCTGAGAGTTGGAGACGCCCGACGAGGCGGCCATCACGGTGATGACCAGGCCGATGCCCAGGGCCAGGCCCAGCGCAATGAAAATCGCCTGCCGCATCCGCCGGCGCAGCTCCCGCCGCAGGTAGGTGATGAACATGTGATCTCAATTCCTTTCTCTCAAGAATCTGGTCGCTGGTGCCGTCCCGGCGGTTCAGCCGGCCGGTTTGCCGCCCCGCGGGAACGAGCCGCCGCCGCAGGCCTTCAGGGCCTTGCGGAACGCGGACGCGGCCGATCCGGTCGGCCGGCCCTGCGGCTGGCCGCTGCCCGGTGAGGGCCGGCCCTGCGGCAGGCTCACTCCCTGCCGCTGCAGGCATTGCCGGAAGCTGGCCTGGCTGCTGCCCGGGCTAGAGGAGCCGGACGAGGCCGGACTGGTCGCGGCGCTGCTCGCGCTGCATCCCGTGGCGAGGGCGCCGGCCAGCAGCAGGGGCACGAGCACGGGCAGCCAGGCCCGGCGCCGGGTCAGGAGTTGGTAGGCGCTGGTCAACATGTCTCCTTCGTGGTGGACGGCGGGCGACCCCGAGGTGCCTGCCGGACGGGCCCGCTGGCCCTTCGCTCTGTAGTCAATGGCGCACAGCTTGCGATCTCGTTGCGGCGGACTGTGAGATCCCTGGCCGGGGGCTGGCCGCTGGCGCGTCAGCAGGCGAGGACAGCCAGAGCCGCAAGGTGGCACCCAGAAAACGCCCGCCCCCGCTGGCGGTCACGACGCCGCCCGGCCCCGTGCGGCTAGCGGAGTCCGGCCTTCCCGCTGGCCACGGTGGCCAGGGGCAGCCTGACCGTGAAGGCGGCGCCGCGGCCCGGCTGGGTGTCGACCGTGATGGTCCCGGCGTGCGCGGACGTCAGGGTGGCCGCGATGGACAGGCCGAGGCCGGTGCCGCCCCGCGCCCGGGCCCGGGCGCGGTCCGTGCGGTAGAAACGCTCGAACACGCGGGACGCCTGGTCGGAGGTCATGCCGGGACCGTTGTCGGCCACGGTGAGCTGAGCCTGCCCAGCCTGATCCTGCACGCTGACCGTGACCGCTGACCCCCTCGGCATGTGCTGCAGGGCATTGCCGATCAGGTTGTCGAGGACCTGGCGCAGCCGCTCAGCATCTCCGTCCACGATGACCGGGGCGTCCGCGTGCAGGGTGATCGGGCGGTCGGGCTGGATCAGGCGGGCGGCCAGGACGGCCTGGGCGGCGATGCTGGACAGGTCGACAGGGCGGCGGTCCAGCGGGCGGTCCAGGTCGAACTGGGCCAGCATCAGCAGGTCCTCCACCAGCCGGCCCATCCGGATGGCTTCCTGCTGGATGAGTGTCATCAGCCGGTCCTCGGAGTCCAGGGCGCGCGCTTCGCCCTCTTCCCGCGCCCGGTAGGCGGCCTCGATCCGGGCCAGCATCGTGTTCAGGGCGTCGGCCAGCCGGCCCACCTCGGTGCTATGCGGTGGATGGTCGATGCGCCGGGACAGATCCCCGGCCGCGATCGCCGCCGCCGTGTTCCCGATCTTGGCCAGCGGCGCCAGGCTGATCCGCACCAGCGGCAGCCCGATACCGGCCAGGAGCACGATGGCGACGGCCCCGGCCACCGCATCGGCTATTTCCAGGCGGGTGACGGTGGTGGTCAGGTCGTCCAGGCTGTAAGCGATGACGGCGTGCCGGCCGCCGGGCAGGGTGCGGACCAGGACGCGCCAGGAATGCCCAGGGTCGCCCGCCGCGGGCACCGTGAACGGTTCTTGCGCGCCCGTCAAGCGTGCGGGGGCGATCCGGGGAAGGGAGGCGTGGTGCAGCGGTGCCTCGGTCACGGAGACCCGGCCGCCGGCGCTGATGATCTCAATCAGGAACTGGAAGGGCTGGCTGGGCTGGCCGGCCCGGGGCAGCCGCGGCGTCCCGGCGGTCAGGTTGCGGCTGGCCACCCCGGCGAAGTCGCGGAGCTGCTGGTCAGCCCGGCCGAGCAGGTAACCGTGCAGCAGGATGGTCCCCAGCGAACCCATGACCACCGAGGTGATCGTGACCAGGAACGCGGCGACGGCCATGACCCGGACCCGCAGCGACGCGTTGGCCAGCGCCGTCCGCAGACGCCGGTACGGCCGCAAGCTCACGGCGGGGGCACCCGCAGCACGTAGCCAACGCCGCGGATCGTGTGGATCAGCCGCGGCTCGCCCTGATCGGCCTTACGCCGCAGGTAGCTGATGCAGGGCTCCACGACGTTGCCGTCGCCAGTGAAGCTGTAATCCCAGACATGGTCGAAAATCTGCGCTTTGCTGAGCACCTGGCCGGCGTTGACCATCAGATACCGCAGCAGCTTGAACTCGATCGGCGTCAGGGTCACCAGCGCGCCGTGGCGCCGTACTTCGTGAGCGTCCTCATCGAGCTCGAGGTCAGCCACGATCAGGCGGGAACTCTCCGCCCCGGGTCCGCCGCAGCGCCGCAGCACCGCCCGGATGCGGGCCAGCACCTCATCCAGGCTGAACGGCTTAGTGACGTAATCGTCTCCGCCCAGGGTCAGCCCGGCCACCCGCTCATGGACCTGGCTGCGGGCGGTCAGGAAGATGACCGGCACCCGCGGCCCCCCGGCCCTCAGCGTGCGAACCACCTCAAACCCGTCGCCGTCCGGGAGCATCACGTCGAGCAGGATCAGATCCGGCCGCACTGCCGCCGCGACGCGAAGCGCCTCCCGGCCGCTGGCCGCCGTCACGACGTCGAAGCCCGCGAAGCGCAGCGACCCCGACAGGAGTTCCAGGATGGTCGGCTCATCCTCGACCACCAGCAGCCGGGCCTCGAGGCCCGCCGGTACCTCCACCCTGCTGGCTGAGGAATCCATGGTCCAACGCTCACCCCTCAACCTTGCGATTCAATGACCGCAGGCTGAGAAAACCCTGTCCGCCCGCGCCCCGCGGGGGTTTTCGTGATCTGCGATTTTCTGTGAGGTTCCCCAGAGCTGGCGTTCAGCCGCTTCTCCGGCATGACCTGCATGATTGCTGTCAGTACGTGGCAGAGCCGACCCACCGCAGATGAGGGGCAACCACGTGAACAGACATACTGAGCCCGGGTGGCGGCGCCTGTACCAGCGCCCCGGCCGCGGTATTCGACTGAACGTGTCGGGACCGTCCCAGCCGTCCGGCATCCTGGCTAAGCGGGTGCTCGCGGTGCTGATCGGCCTGGCGATCACGGTGGTGGCGGTGGCGCAGTACCGCACGGGCCGGGGTCCCGTTGCGGTCGCGTGGCTGGCGGTCGGCCCGCTCCTGGCGTCCCTGCTGCTGCGCCCGCGGATCACCGCCGTGCTGGCGGGATGGGCGACGCTGCTGGGCGTCGGGCTGATCGTGAACCAGCCCGCCCGGCCCGGGACGCTCGTGTCGCATCTAGGCGTCTTCGTGCTGCTAGCCGCGTTCGCTGTCGCCAACGCCGCACTGCGCACCGCGGCGCAGCGGCGGCTGAGCCGGGTCCGTGCGGTCGCGCGGGTGGCGCAGAGCGCACTGCTGCGCGAGGTCCCGGCCACGGTCACGGCGGGGCGGATGGCCTCGCGATACGTCTCGGCCGCGGCGGAGGCCCGGGTGGGCGGGGACATCCTGGAGGTCGTCTCCGAGGGGGGCCGCACCCGCTGGCTCATCGGCGACACGCGCGGGAAGGGGCTGCCGGCGGTGCGCCTGGCCAGCATCGCGACGACCAGCTTCGGGGATGCCTGCGCCCACCCGGGCTTGTCGCTGCCCGAGATCGCCCGGGTGGTGGACCGGTCAGTGACGCTGGCCGCGGGGGAGGAGGACTTCGTGACCGCGCTGTTCGCCGAGTTCGACCCGCATGGCTGGCTTGAACTCGTCACCTGCGGCCACCCGCCGCCACTGCGGCTGACCGCGGACGGCGGGCTGCAGGCCCTTAGCCCGAGCGTCTACGCGACACCGATGGGCCTGCACCCCGACATGAAGACGTCCACGTTCTCGGTGGGCGAGGGTGACCGGCTGGTGTTCTACACCGACGGCCTGATCGAGGCCCGCGACCGGGCGGGCCGCTACTTCCGGCTGGAGGACTGCGCTGACACACTCCGCGGCCCCGACCTGGAGGCCGCCGCGGACGAGCTGCTCGGTCGCTTGGTGGCCCACACCGGCCGCAGGCTCGACGACGACGTTGCGGTGCTGCTATTCGAGGCGGCGTCCCCATCGGCCCAGCCAGAGAGCGAGCCCCCTGCGACCGCGGTGCCGGCTCGCGGCAGCGTGCCCGGCGGGGATGTGCTGGCCGGCGTCGCTTGAGCATCAAGTCGCTTGAGCATCAATAAGGGCACATTCGGCAACGCAGTGCAGCTGCGGCGAAGCGACGGGCTGAAAGCAGGCAAGTGGCAGGCTGGCCGACTGAGGAAACTCCGTGAGAGCGCTGGTCTCATTCGCCCTCGTTCGGCCCCGTCCAGCGGCCATCCTCGGCGCACGCTATTGCTGGTGGCAGACGTCGGCAACCTGAGCCGGACACAGGCCCCAGACTTGGAAAGCGTGTTGGGTGCAAGCCCTCGCGAGTTCGAATCTCGCATCCTCCGCCACCCGATCGGGCACGACGTTGGTCCATGCTGAAGTTCAGCGTGGCCGACATCGTGGCCGGCCTGCCTCAACCGGGCCACTCGTCTCCTTCACGCCAGAAATCGACCGGCCGGCCGTGGGTCTCCCAGCGGTGGAACGATCGTTTACGATCACGGCCGCGGCCGGCGAATGGCAGGCTGGGTCGGCATGGCTTACTCCGCAGGGACCAGGCCGGGGGCCATCCAGTCGGTGTTCGAACGTCCCGAGATGGCGGGCGCAGTGGTCAATGGCTCCGGGGCGACGCAGCAACAATGGTGGGCCCCTGCGGCCAATCCAGGCCGACGCTTAGCGGCCCGGCAAGCTGAGCCGATAAGGCCCGTTCCTGACTGCTGCCGATCTCACTGGCCCCACCTGCATCACGTTCAACGCCATGTTAGTCAGCGGTGACGATTTATCCGGTTTCTGCCGGACAGATCGTCACCGCTGTCAGTGCAGCGGGATCTAGCGCGCACTGGCCGGGCCGGGAGCTGCTCACGGGAGATGATGACGTGGGGATTGGCCACCTGCTGAGATGGCCCCGTGGCGAGATGCCTGGCCAGGAAGGGCCAGCCAATGGCGAAGCCACGGGCAGTTGCGGCATCCCGGTTGTCAGCTTGGGAAATTGCAGCGCCAGTTGTCAGTTTGCGTAGTTTGCGTAGTCCCGGTGGCCAGTTTCCGGCGTCCGGCTGTGAGCTGGCCATATCTCGTGAATCCGGGGCCGGCGACCGGGGCCGGGCCGCCGGCCCGGCGGGCTGCCGCAGCACTCGCTCCGGGATTCTCGTCAGCGATCCTGGCTCCGCTGATCTAGACTCCACCCTGTGATCTTCAAGCAGGTCGGAGAGGGACGGCCCTATCCCGATCATGCGCGGAGTTCTCGCGAATGGGCCGCGATACCCCCCCGGCCCGTCCGGCTCGATCAGCTCATCACCACGAAGAACGTGCTCGATCTGCACCAGATCCTGGCGGAGGACTCGACGTTCTACGGAGACCTGTTCCCCCATGTCGTCCGATGGCGGGGGGAGCTCTACCTGGAGGATGGCGTGCACCGGGCGCTGCGCGCCGCGCTGCACCAGCGGTCGGTACTGCACGCACGGGTACTCGAGCTGGACTAGCGTCCCGCGGTCAAAGCGCCAGTCTGACCGGCGTCCGCGGTGTGCTTCCGGCGGAAACGCTCCCTGGCGATCATGCGCGGGCGACTGCCGGGCCGCGCGCGCGAGTCCACGCAAGGGCAGCCCTCGCGCGGGCATTCCGGGCGCGAACCGCCCGCCTGCCCGCCAGATCCGCGTCGGCGGTAAGCCGGGGAGTCATCCACTCCAGCAGCGGCGGGGCAAGCGACCGCCAGGTAAACATGCTGTGCCCGCCGCCGGGCACCAGCCGCAGCGTCACCCGGGGCTGCCGGATCTGCAGCAGCTGTTCGAAGACGCGGGCGTTCCTGACGTCCTGCGCAACCCCGGCGCCCGCGCCCAGCCAGAACTGCGAAACCAGCGCGCCGGCGGGCAGTGACCTGACCAGGTCGTCGGGCGTGTTCTGGCGGCGCAGCCGCGCATTGCCGCCGAATGGGCTGACCGCGCGGGGCGGGTGCCCCAGCTGGTTGTCAAGTGGCCTGAAGTAGCCGCTCAGCACGCCGGCGAAGCCGAAATACCGCCCGTAACGCAGGCCGAGGTTCGCTGCGCAGAACCCGCCTTCCGAGTAGCCGGCGATGCCCCAGGCAGGCCCGGGAGGCTGTACCCGCATGATCCGCGAGAGGACGGCGGGCAGGTCCCTGGCCAGGTAGGTCGCGTCCTGAGGGCCGCGTACCTGGTTGAGGCACTGCAAGGAGATCCCGCGCCCGCCGTTGGCATCCGGCATAACGAGCACTACTGGCTTTGCCCGGCCCGCTTGGATCAGGTTCAGCAGGATCGTCGTGATGCCAAGGACGCTAATCCAGTCCTGCGGAACGCCGGGGAACCCGTGGATCAGCTCGATCGCGGGGAAGTGGCGATGGCGATAACGGGGCCAGAAGTACTGCGGCGGGAGGTAGACGAATACCGTGCGAGTGATATGACTGGCCGGGCCCGGTACGGTCAGGCGCACCGTAAATCCCTGTTTCGCGGCGATGCTGTCATCGATGTTATTGCCGAGGAATGCGCTGAAGCCCGCGCCAGAGCGGCTCGCAGCCCCGGTCAGCTGTGGCGCCTGGCCGCCCTGGTTGGTCAGGTCAGCGAAGGCCGCGCTCCAGTTCTGGTAGTAGTCGTAGTACTTGTTGACCGCGGCGACCCCGAACAACATGGCCGGGATGAACGCCAGGCACGCCGCGAGGACGCGGAAGACTACCTGCCTGGTGACGACCAGCCACCACATAAGGCCGCCGAACGCAGCCGCCATCAGCAAGAAGAACACCGTGCTTTGCGGCCCTGGCACTGGAACTCCCCGGAAACCCGCTGGATTCTGTTCAGGATGCGGTGCCAGCACGCGGACCGCAGTTCACGCGAAGCTGTCAGCTTCGCGCTGGCTGCGCCGGCGGTGGAGGTGGGATTTGAACCCACGGAGGGGTTGCCCCCTCACACGCTTTCGAGGCGTGCGCCCTCGGCCACTAGGCGACTCCACCGCCGCTGAGCCTACCCGACCCGGCCGGACTGTGCCGGGCAGTGCCCGCACCCTGGTGCCTGGCATAACGTCAGACGTCCCGGCCCTCGCCAGAGTTCCTGAGCTGCGCGAAAAAGTCGCGGAGCAGCCCGCTGCACTCGCTGGCGAGCACGCCGGCTATCACCTCGACATCAAGTCCGAGCCTGCGGTCATGCAGCACGTCCCACAGCGAGCCAGCCGCGCCGGCCCGCGGGTCAGCGGCGCCATACACTAGGCGGCCGACCCGCGCGGCAATGACCGCTCCGGCGCACATGGTGCACGGCTCAAGGGTGACGACCAGCGTGCAGCCAGCCAGCCGCCAGTCGCCCAGCGCACGTGCCGCACCGCGGATCGCGACGATCTCGGCATGCGCCGTGGGGTCAGCGTCGGCCTCGCGGCGGTTCCTGGCACTGGCGATGACGGTGCCTGCCGCGTCCAGCACTACCGCGCCGACCGGCACGTCGGTCTCCCGTGCGGCCGCGGCCTGCTCGATCGCCAGCAGCATGGCTGGCTCGAACGACGCGAGATAGCCGATGCTCACGGGCGGGGTCCCGGCCGGTACGGCCGGGACCTGTGCCCGGTCAGTTCACGGACCGATCGCGACATCAAGCGCGCGCTCAAATGCCGGGCCGAACCCGAGCCTGCGGGCGATGCTCGCCAGTACCTCATCAGGAAAGAGGTCCAGATCCCCGGCGAGCGCGCCCAACTCCATCTCGTCCACGCCAAGGTCAGCGAAAATGGACAGGTCGCCGACCGGGAGCACCTGGTCGAGATCCTCATCGTCCGGGAGGGGGATGTCCAGATAGTCGAGCACCTGGCGGGCGAGCGGCCAGTCGACCGCCGCGGTGAGGTCAGAGAGGAAGACCGATACCTGGCTGCCAAGCACCCGGATAGCCACGAAGAAGTCGTCGCCGACTGCCGCGAGACCCATCGTTCCGCCGATGCTCGGCTGTTGCCGCAGAGCATGGATGAAGCTGTCCAGGTGCTCGGTAAACGCGGCAGGCAGGACCTCGGCGTCCCATGCATCGTCTTCCCTGTAAACGACGACGGAAAAGTCGCTACTGCTCACCTCGGTCATCGTCCACCCCACGGGCGCGGCATCCAGGAAAGGAATGGTGTCAGATTCCCGTGACGCTTGTGGGCCGATCGGCGGGGTGCGGTACCGACGTGACCGAAGCGCATCAAGCTGCTACAGGTGGGCATGATAACGATACTCATCGTGATCAATCGGATCAGATCCTCCACCAGGAGGACGTATCTACCCCGTTCTTCCCACCCGTAGCGGCGCGGTAACATCGCACCCGCCCCGAGGTCCGGTAACATGGCTGTTTCCGGCTGATGGACATTGGCCTGGAAATTGTGCTGAGTTAAGCTATGCCCAACGGCCATGTCAGTCTCTCTACGCCAGCCGGGAGGTGAACGTGACGTGTTGAAGAAAATTCTCACATGGGCGATCGCCATCTTCATCGTTTTCTACCTAGCCACCCAGCCGGTCGGCGCTGCGCACGCCCTGCACTCCGCTTTCAGCGGGCTGCACTCCGCAGGGAACTCGCTGTCGACGTTTGTTAACTCCCTCTAAGGCGATGACGCAGACACGGGGGCGGGCACAGAACTGGGACACCAGCCCGGTGTCGGTTCAGCGGTACCTGCTGCCGCGAGAACGCGACCAGGGCGTCATCACCGTGCGCAGGCATCCCGCCGTGCTGATCCCGCCGATCGCCGAGGCGGTGGGCGGCCTGGTTGCCGCCTTCCTGCTGAGCGGGACGCTGCTGCGCACCAATGCGCCTCTTCGCGATGTTGTGTGGGTCGCCTGGATAGCGCTCGCGCTGCGCCTGGTATGGAAGGCCGTCAACTGGGCAGTCGACTACTTCGTGGTGACCTCACAGCGGATAATGCTGACCAGCGGGCTGCTCAGCCGCAAGGTGGCGATGATGCCCCTGGGGAAGGTCACCGACATGAGCTTCCAGCGGTCGTTCGCCGGACAGCTGCTGGGCTTCGGCGAGTTCATCATCGAGTCGGCCGGCCAGGATCAGGCGCTGCGGACGGTTGACCATATCCCCAATCCGGAGAAGCTCTACCTCGACGTATGCGAGATGCTCTGGCCGCCGGCACCGCCCCCCGACTGCAAGATGTGCAACGGCAGCGGCAATGTCGTGATGGTCGAGGAGCGCAAGCTGGTGGCTGTCACCTGCCCGAACTGCAACGGTACGGGAAAGGCCCCCCCGCAGCGGACCGATGGCTTCGAGGACCCCCACATCGAGAGCGCTGACCCGAACAACGACCCGAGCGAGGACTGAGCAGTCCCCAGGTCCACTGCAGCCCCAGGGCACGGCAGCCCCAGGGCACGACGGGTCCCAGGGCACGGCGGGGGCACATGCCCGTAGGCACGGACTCCCATTTCACGGGGCGGAGGCTCGGGGATTTGAACCCCGGATGGCCGCGAAGCCAAACCGCATTAGCAGTGCGGCGCCATAGACCGGACTAGGCGAAGCCTCCTGGTGACCTGACGGTCGGCCCTCAGGGTACCGGTATCGCCGGAGACCAGGCAAAGCACTACGCCGCGTCCGGCGGCACGCCTCAGCGAGCCTCGATGATCTCGTAGTCACCGCGGGCATAGCACTCGCGGATCCGCGTCTTGGCGAACTTGCCGACGCTGGTCTTGGGCACCTCGCCGATGAACGACCATCGCTCCGGGAGCTGCCAGCGCGGCACCTGCGAGCTGAGGAAGGCACGCAGGTCAGCCGCAGTGACCGAGGCGCCATCCTTGACGACCACGGCGGCCAGCGGCCGCTCGCCCCACTTCTCGTCCGGCACGCCGATGACGGCCGCCTCGGTGACATCGGGATGCGCCATCAGCGCGTTCTCCAGCTCCATCGAGGAGATCCACTCGCCGCCCGACTTGATCACGTCCTTGGCCCGGTCGGTCAGCGTGACGTAGCCCAGCCGGTCGATGGTCCCCACGTCGCCGGTCCGCAGCCAGCCGTCGCGGAACTTCTCCGGGTCGTCGTCCTTGTAATAGGACCCGGTGACCCACGGCCCGCGGACCTCAACCTCGCCGACAGTCTCGCCGTCATGCGGCAGCATCGTGCCGCCGTCGCCGACAAGCCGGCCTTCCACCAGGCTCAAAAGCCTGCCCTGAGTGTCGCGGTAAGCCCAGGCCTCGGCTGCGGGGGTCCCGGCAGGCGGATGCGCCACGCTGCCGAGCGGCGATGTCTCCGTCATTCCCCAGGCCTGCACCATCCGGACGCCGAGTTCCTTCTCGTACGCTTCCTGCAGGGCGTGCGGCACCGCCGAGCCGCCGCACGGCACGATGCGCAGCGAGGACAGGTCGCCGCCGCTGGTGCGGACATGCGCAAGCAGCGCGTTCCAGATCGTCGGGACGGCCCCGGCCAGCGTGGGCCGCTCGGCCTCGATCAGCCGGACCAGCGGCTCGGGCTGCAGGAACCGGTCCGGCATGATCAGGTCGGCGCCGGCCAGCACCGCCGCGTACGCGAGCCCCCAGGCATTGGCGTGGAACATCGGCACCACCGGCAGCACCTTGTCCTGCTCAGACAACGCGAACACATTGCCCAGGCAGACGCCAAGCGAATGCAGGTACGTCGAGCGGTGGCTGTAGACGACGCCCTTCGGCCGCCCGGTCGTGCCGCTCGTGTAGCACATGGCCGCGGCCAGCCGCTCGTCTATCTCGGGCCAGCCGAACGAATCCGGCTGGGCCGCGAGCAGGTCCTCATACGAGTGCACCTCCGGGCCCAGGCCGGCGAGAGCGGCCAGCACCGAACCATCCGTTCTGGCTTCTTGGCCGGTCACCAGCACGTGCCGGACGGCCGGAGCATGCGGGAGCACCCGGGCGAGGAGCGGGACCAGGGTCGCGTCGGCGATGATAACGTCGTCGCCCGCGTGGGTCGCTATGTAACCGATCACCTCGGGGTCCAGCCGGAGGTTCAGGGTGTGCATCACCGCCCCCATGGACGGGATCGCCAGGTAGGCCTCAAGATGCTCGGCGTTGTTCCACATGAGCGTGCCGACGCGCTGGTCGGCGTCCACGCCAAGGCCGCGCAGCGCGTTCGCCAGCCGGGCCGACCGCAGGCCCGTCTGCGCATAGGTCTGGCGCCGTGACCCGTCCGCCGTGCAGGTCACGACCTCGCGGTCCCCGTAGGCCGAGGTGCCGTACCGCATCAGCGCGGTCACGGTCAGCTGCACGTCCATCATCGTGCTGAGCACTGACAACCTCCTGCTGTGCCTGCCCGGTGACCCTCAGCCGGATGCGGCGGAGCGCCGGGATTGTTCCTGGGTGGATGCCGGAATTGTTCCTGGGTGGATAGTGCCACGTCAGCAGCGAAACGTCACTCCGCTGACTACCGCTGAATAACTCTGCCAGCAGCTCAGCATCAATCCGGAGCTTCGCCACTGCCCGCGACACCGTGCTCTTGACCGTCCCGAGGCTTACCCCGAGCGCATCGGCAACCTCCGCCTCGGTCATGTCCTCGTAGTAGCGGAGCATCACCGCCGCCCGCATCCGCTGCGGCAGCCGGTCAATCGCGCGGCGGAGTGTGTCCTGCAGGTCGCTGTCCCCGGTGGCGTGGTCGGCAACTGCCCGGTCGGGGATATCGGCGGTAGGGTACTCATCCAGCCGGCGGCGGCGCCACCAGGAGATGTGCGTATTCACCATCGCCCTGCGCACGTACCCGTCCAGCGCACCCCGGTCCTCGATCCGGTCCCACGCCACGAAGGTCTTGGCGAGCGCGGCCTGGACGAGGTCCTCCGCATCTGCCCGGTTGCCGGTCAGCAGGTATGCCGTCCGCAGCAGCGAATTGCTCCGCTTTGTCACGTATTCACGGAAACCGCGGTCGTCGGTGTGCAGCGCTG
The DNA here is from genome assembly GCA_003168215.1 of Actinomycetota bacterium. Lineage (GTDB taxonomy): Bacteria > Actinomycetota > Actinomycetes > Streptosporangiales > Streptosporangiaceae > Palsa-506. The sequence continues at coordinate 6,784 of PMSW01000095.1, read as the reverse complement.
ACGGCACGCTCACGCTTCCGCCTGGCCCCGGCAGTGTCCCGCAGACGCGGTCTGCCGGCCCGGCCAGCGGAGGCCCGCCCGCACGCGCTTCAGACACTCAGTGATCGCCCCCGACGCTCACGTCCCCACCGTAACCCAGCCAGCGGCCGGTCAGGCGCCCTGCGCGCACTGTAACGGCGATCCTGCCGCGATGGTATTGACAGGTCGTGGCAGTATTTTCGGCCGCGCCACAAGGTCGTATATGCGACCACCGGGCGGGAAGGTCACCGAACCGCTTGACTAGGACCATACGGATACGCATGGTCATGAGGGTGGTACTGACAGTCCAGGGGAGGGCCGATGCTGGACACTGGCGGGGATCACGCGTGCTGCGATCGCTGTGCGGGCGCGGGAACAGCCGTGCGCATCGCCCGGCGCCGCCTGCTGAAGGCCGCGGTGTTCCGGACTGCCGACGTCCGGCCTGCCGACGCCAGGCCTGCTGACGTCCGGCCTGCTGACGCCAGGGCGGCTGACGCCAGGGCCAGCAGCACGGCCGGCGCCAGGGCCGGCGCCACGCAGGGCGCCGCTGGCTTACTGCCGGATCGGGCGCGGGCACGGTTCGCGACGTCCGGCGAGCTTCCGCGCGCGGTGACCGGGGAGATTATCGACGTCAGCCCGCATTTCCTGGTGGTGAGCAACGGCGCGAGCCAGCAGCGGTTCGCCCTGACCCCGGACGCGACTGCCTGGCGGGGCGGCGCGCTTGAGCCCGCGGCACTGCGGCCGGGAGACCAGGTTGTCGTGCGGCTGCACAAGAAGGCGCGAGGCGTGGCCGACCGGATCTGGGCGAACATCGGCCGGGTCACCGGCACGATCGTCGAGCGCACCAGGGACGGCCTGCTCGTCGACGAGGGCACGACCAGGAAGCGCCAGTTCGTCACCATTCCGCCGCGCGCATCCGGCCGCATCCAGGTTCGCTTCCCCAGCCTGGAGCCCGGCTACCTCATCGACGTGATCGGGCTCCGGCGGGGCGGCGCGCTTGAGGGGCTGATTCCCGCCACCTCCCAGCCTGCCTACCGCGTTGACCAGATGCCTGCTCCGGCCCTGGTCAGTGGCCATGTGCCGGACGCGATCAGCGGATCAGCGACGTGGCATGAGCCGGCCGACGAGCCGCCGGGCGTCCTGGGAGTGGCCTATCCGGCGCTCGACCCGGAGGTCGGATGCGCCGAGGGCCCAGGCCCGGGCGTGCCCGGCAACGCGCGGATGCCCTACCTGTCCATCGGCAGCGTGTTACTGGTCCGCAACGACTGCACTGGCAGTTCCTGCGCGCTCCCGGTCACGAGTTGCGCGGCAGTCGGCCGGCTGTTCAACGACCGCTGCGTTACCTGCGGCACCTCGCCCCGCAGCCGCGTCGCCGACCTGACCCAAGCCAGCTTCGTCGCGCTCGGCGGCGAGCTGGAGCGAGGCTGCTTCAACGCGACGATCACGATCGGCGGCTGACCATGCAGCTGAGCGTCGTGGTTCGAGAAGTGCAGGTTCCGCTGCTGGCGTCGCTGCTGCTTGGCGGCTCCGCTGCCAAGCTCGTGCACATGCTGCGCGTTCGCTCGGTCGACGCGGCGCTTGGACCGACCGCGCTGTTCCCCGTGTACCTGCGGCGGCCGGCCGCCATGCTCATCTGCGGATGCGAATTCGCGCTCGGCGTCGGGCTGATCCTTACCGCCGGGAGGATCTGCCGGGGCGTGCCCACCAACGCCGTGCGGCTCGGCACCGCGCTGTTGTTCCTTGTCGCTACCTGCGCCCTGATCGAGCTGCGGGGAACCAGGCCGGACATCGGCTGCGGCTGTTTCGGCGACTTCAGTACGGCCCCGGTGAGCGGCCGTGCGCTCGCCAGGTCGGCCCTGCTCGCCGTGGCCGCGCTCAGCACGGTCGGGCTGCCGCCGCTGCAGCCGCCGCACCGGGGTGTCGCTGCGATCCTGCCGCTCGGTATCCTCGCCGCCGAGCTAGCGCTTGTCGCGGTGCTGTCGCCGGAGATCGGCGAGGCACTGGTGCGGCTCGGCTACTCAGAACCCTGTGAGCTGCGGACCGTCCCGGCGGAGCGGACGGTGGCGGCATTGCACCGGAGCTCGCAGTGGCGCAGGCATGCCGGCCTTGTCAGCGCGGCTGAGCCGGTCGACATGTGGCGTGAGCTGTGCTGGCGGTACGTGGTCTATCCCGGCGAGCTGCATGGCAGGCCGGTCGAGCTGGTGTTCGCCGTGTTCCTGCGGCAGCACCGTCCGGCCATCCAGGCCGCACTGGTTGACGCGGCCACCGGGAATGTCCTGCCGTGGCCGGGATCCGTCCGGCCCGCCACCGAGGCTGACCGGATGCGCCGGCTGATTCGGGCTCCCGCCCCGGCCTTCTCCGCGCCGACCGACCCTGGTCTCGGGATACCGGCCGTGCCGGGCGTGCGGGGTGCCGGGGTCCGGTGATCTGCCACTTTCTAGTGATCTCTAGAATTTCTCGCAGACGACCATAGATAGCCGGATACTGGCAAGAAGGCCAGCCACCAGCGCGAGGACTCCCCCTGCCGGCTGCGCCAGGAATCACCTGCCGGCTCCGCCAGGAACGCGACCGCCGCGGGCCGCAAACGGCTAGCATCGCGTGGCGGTCAGGCCGGCTGGGCTCGCAGGAAACGGCCGAAATGCGGCACGGTGAAGGCGATCAGGCCGCGCTCAGAGCTGTAGATCAGCCCTTTCTTGATCAGGCTGTCGCGGGCCGGCGAGACGCTGGACGGCTTGCGGCCAAGTTCCTCGGCGACCTGCGCGGTCTGCACGGGCTCGTCGCCGAGCACCGCCATCGCCCGCATGTACTCCCGCTCCGCAGGGGTGGCGCGCTCGTATCTGCTGCCGAAGAAGCCGACCGCCAGCTCGCCGGCCGCCATCGGGCCGGCCACGCTGACATCGCCGGCCGTGACCGGGCTGCAGGCCGCGACGTCCCAGGTCACCTTTCCGTAGGCCTGCACGAAATACGGGTAACCGTCGGCCGCCGCGTACAGTGCGTCGAGCGCCGCTGGCTCGAAGTCGGCGCCCTCCCGCCGGGCCGGCGCGAGCAGCGCCACGTCGGCGGCATCCCGGTCCAGCCGGTCGATGGACACATACCTGAACAGCCGTTCGGAGTAACTCTTGCTCGCGGACAGCACCGATGGCAGGTGCGGCAGGCCGGCCCCGACGACGATCAGCGGGCCGCCTGACTGCGAGAGCTCGTGGCAGGCCGCGCAGAGCGCGGAGACGTCCCTTGCGGGCACGTCCTGCATCTCGTCGATGAACAGGGCGATGCCGACGGCGAGGTCGGCAGCGACCGACGCCGCGTCGGCCAGCAGCTCCGTCAGGTCGATCTCCAGGTCGCCGGAGTCGGCGCGCCCGCGGACCGCGGGCACGTCGATGCCGAGCTGGGCGGAGAGCGACCCCTTCGGCGCGGCCGGATCCCGGGTCGAGAACGCCTTGAGCACGCCAAGGAAGTGGTCGATCCGGTCCGGCGCCCGGTGCCGGGGCGCAAGCTCGCGGACGGCCATGTGCAGGGCGCCGGCGATCGGCCTCCTGATCGACTGATCCGGCCGGGCCTCGATCTTGCCGGTGCCCCAGAGACGCTGCATCGCCATCGACCTGAACGCGTTGAGCAGCACGGTCTTACCGACGCCGCGCAGCCCTGTCAGGACCATGCTGCGCTCAGGGCGACCGCGCGCGACACGCTCGAGCACGACCTCGAACTGCCCGATCTCGCGGTCACGGCCTGCCAGCTCGGGAGGCCGCTGTCCGGCACCCGGTGCGTAGGGATTGCGTACGGGATCCACGCCATAGGAGCCTATGACGTGATCTAGCGCTTTCCCTAGATTGCCTTAGAAAGCGCTGCCGGCGTGTCGCGCGCGGGCTCGGCGGCTAATGCAGCAGGCGGAGCGTGTTGGTCGCGTCGTCCACGTAGTAGATGCCTCGCCCGTGCCGCTTCACCACCAGGCCGAACAGGGCGCCGGCGCCGGCCGGCCTGCCCGACCTGTCCAGCTGGCGGGTGGCGACCTGAACGCCGGCCGGCGTGATCTCGACGAGCTTGCCGTTGCCGCCGTTGACGGTGAGCACGTCGCCGTTCGGCGCCATGGTCAGGCCAAGCGGGGTGGCGAGTGCGCCGTTCCTTGTCACCGTCCTGCCGGTGCCCGCGCTAGTGAGCCGGAAGGGCGCGTCCGGGATCGCGGCGATCCGGTTCGATGCGCTGTCCGCGATGTACAGGGTGCCGTTGCGGCCGAGCCCGGCCCCGGTGGGGCCGACGACGAGCGCTGACGGGTCGGTGCGCTCGGCGAAGCCGGAGCCGATCCGGGTCCGGGCCACCAGCCTGGGCGCGCGGCCGGCCCGGAACCGGAGCGTCAGCCTGAGCACCGTGCCGTGATGCACCACGGCGCCATTCGCCGCGACGGTGCCGTTCAGCACGTTGGTGACGAAGAGCTCGGCGAACGGTCCCGCGCTGAGCGCGGCCATGTCCCACGGCCCGTTGATGCCATGCCCGGAGATCGTCTCCCGCACCCGGCCGTGGCTGTCCAGCACGATCAGGCAGCCGGCCTTGGCCGTCGCGGACATCCCGTTGGACGTGGGCAGGCTGCCGACGATGACCCAGCCGTGCACGACGGCCAGGGCGGTGGTCAGGCCGACGCCGCCCGGGCAGGCCCCCGGCAGCCCGGACGGGCTGACATGCGCGAACAAGGTCCGGCGGCCGCGCGGGCTGACCTGCACGATCGTGGTGCCGGTGCCCTGCAGGTTCGCCTTGTTGTTGAAGTTGCTGATCAGCACGTCGCCGCGGCGCAGCTTGCCGCGGCTGTGCCGGATCGCCACCATGCCGTACGGGTTGACGTCCCCGTTCCCCGGCACCGTCGAGCCAATGGTCGCGAGCTTGTGAAACGGCCCGATGAACGAGGACTGCTGGTGCGCCGTTGCCCCGGCGGCGGGCGCCAGCATGAGCCCTGCCGCTCCGGCCACGGCCGCGGCGGCAGCCACCGCAGCCACCCTGTGGATCACCGACATCAGCGTGCTCCCTTCGAGGACTCGACGCGCCGACGCAGGGACCGGCCGGCCCGCTGGACCGGCCGAAGGACGGGGCCACTAGTCCCTCGGCACGGCCTAGCGGAGACCCCCGCTGGGAGGGTGCCCGCGCTTGTAGCACGTACCGGCCGGCATACCGGTTCAGCAGGACACCGGCATTTCGGTGAAATTACCGCTGGCGACGGGGTCCCGACTCGTTCAGCCTGGCCAGGAAGGCGTTGTAGGCGGCCAGGTGCTCGTCGTCGTCTATGCCGCCGCGGGAGGACCAGTCGCCGCTGGCCACCGGATCATTAGCGGACTGGTCCTCAGTTCCCGGCGCGCTCGCCGCGGGATGCGCGGCGGGATGCGCGGCGACGAGATCGGCCATGCTGGTGCGGCGGGCCGCCTCGAGCCAGCCCTGCCCGCTCACGGCCGACCGCTCATCGCGGCTCCACATGAGGAACACGAGCATCATCAGGGCGAACATGATCGCGTCGCCGCCGACCCACATGATGGCCCCGCCCCAGTGCAGGTCCTGCACGGGGCCTGGCGCCCAGGCAGGCCGCGGGCCCGGGGGGACGCCGGGCGTCCCGGCATTGCCGTAGCCGAGCACGAGCCCGGTAAAGGTGTCCACCGGCATGATGAGAACCAGGATGACGAACCGGACCGGATAGGAGAGCCGCCAGCGGATGGGCTCATGACCGAGGATCGGCAGGAAGAAGAGGAAGCCGACCAGCAGAAACGTTGCGTGCTCCGCATTATGCAGGGTCTGGTTGGTCTCCACCAGGTTCGCCAGGTTCGTCAGGTGCGCCCCGGCGATTGCCGCGCTGTAGGCCAGGAACCCGAAGACCGGCCAGGTCAGGAAGCCGACCACGCGGGAGCGTACGACCCGCTTCGCCCACGTGTGCAGCGGATTCCTGCTCGCGTGCAGCAGCAGGGTGACTGGCTGGCCGGCGATCAGCAGCGGCGGGGCAATCATGATCAGCATCAGGTGCTGGATCATGTGGTCCCAGAACAGCACGTCGTCGTAGGCGCCGATGCCGCTCTGCGTGGCCACCACGACGACTGCCAGCCCGCCGAGGAACATCGCCGTCCGCCACAGCGGCCAGGGCCGGGCCGGATGACGCCGGGCCACCCGCCGGGCGCCCCACAGGTACAGGCCAGCGGCGATCACCACGAGGGCGGTGACGATGGGCGCGAACTGCCAGCGGCTGACGGCCGCTTCCCAGCCGAACGGGGGCAGCATGTGACCTCCTCCAGCGGAGAGCCTACTCACCTGATCCGGGCCGCCTGGCCCCGCATGCCGCTGGTGACCCGGACCGCCTGGCCCCGCATGCCGAT
>PMSW01000095.1:0-413 GCA_003168215.1 Actinomycetota bacterium | reverse complement strand
AAATCCCACACCCTCCGCAAAGGCCAGCAAAAACGCTCTCTGACCTGCACACACGCGCCTCGGAATTGGTCGTGCCACCTTGCCGGGATGTGCGGTTGCATGCGGCCAGGGGCGGCCTTGTGCGGGTGGCTGTGCCGAATACGTGCCCAAGTTGCGGTCGCTGGTCGCCTTGGCTAGCTGGCCGAGTCATCCGGGCTCTGCCTCCCTGTCGGTGCCGCCTGACTTGCTGTCTTCCGGCTCTCCCATCGCGTCCTCGATGCGCCGCTTGGCTTCACCCTGCTGGCCGGCAATGCACTTGACGTAGACCCGCAGCAGCACGTCCGTGCTGTGCCCTGCCCATTCGGCGACCTGCGCGGCGGGCACCCCGGCGTTGAGCCAGGTCGACACGGCAGCATGGCGCAGGTCGTAGGGCC
>PMSW01000078.1 GCA_003168215.1 Actinomycetota bacterium | reverse complement strand
CATCCTCGCTGGCCGGCGCATCGGCCTCCGGCCCAGCGGGCGGCTCGGTCTGGCCGGCGAGGGAACCATTCGCGCCGATGACGGCAGCGCCGCCGTCGGCCGAGGTATCGGCAGCGGACGGGCTGTCGACGGCAGATTCACCATCGGGAGCGGCCTCGCCATTAACGGCGGACTCGCCGGCCACGACGGACTCGCCCTCATCGGCGACGGACTCGACGTCCGCCGGATCGCCGACGTGCAATTCGGACTCGGACACAGTAGCTCTTTCTCTCCGCTTTTCCTGGCGGGCTCTCCTGGCATGCGTTCCTGGCGGCGCAGGCCCCAGGGCTTCCTGCACGAACCATCTATCCCGGGGGCCGTGCCCGGCCCCGCGAACCATCGGTCGCCCGGACCGTGCCCAGGCCTCCGGGCCGTGCCCGGTCTCCCGGGCCGTGCCGCCAGGCTGGCGTGATCATGCTGCCACCCCAGCAGCCGGACGCCTAACCCAGCCGGCCGGCACTCAGCTGAATACGGCGAACACCAGCTTGGTGAACCCATAGTCCAGGCTGGTCACGATCGCCACCATGACGAGGATGAAAACCAGTGCCACCGTGGTGTAGGTGCCAAGCTCCTTGCGGGTTGGCCAGATCACCTTACGCAGTTCCGCGACAATCTGCCGCAGGAAGACCGCGGGCGTGATCCTGGCCGCCTTCACCGGGCGCCCGGGCCTGTCCCGCTTCTCCGGGGCACTCCCGCGTGTCTGAGTAGCCATGTCCTCACCTGAGCAGCACTGATCATTTGACGGCTCGCACCGTCACCGGCCCGTGACAGTCACGAGCCGTAAGCGCAGGGCAGGAGGGACTCGAACCCCCAACCGCCGGTTTTGGAGACCGGGACTCTAGCCAATTGAGCTACTGCCCTGTGACGGCCCGTGCGGGCATGCACCGGCCACCTGGTGGACCTTCACCAGATCCTGAAGTGTACGTGGCCGGCGCCCCCGGCGTCGAACCGCGCCAGCCGCGAGCCGCCGTGCGCCGCACCGGACGGCAGCTTGCGCCGCACCGGACGGCATCTTAGGCCGCACCGGACGGCAGCTTGGGCCGCACCGGACGGCATCTAATGCCACCATGGACTCATGGGATCTCCTCATCAGCGCATCTCGGCACGGGTATCGGCGATCGCGGAGTCGGCCACGATGGCCGTCGACGCGAAGGCAAGGGCGCTCAAGGCCGCCGGCCGGCCCGTCATCGGCTTCGGCGTCGGCGAGCCCGACTTCCCGACCCCCGGGTACATCGTGGCCGCCGCGCAGCGAGCCTGCGCCGAGCTGCGCATGCAGAAATACTCACCGGCCGCCGGCCTCCCTGAGCTCAGGGAGGCAATTGCCGCCAAGACGGCACGGGACTCCGGCTATCACGTCGCAGCCGGCCAGGTGCTCGTGACCAACGGCGGCAAGCAGGCCGTCTACCAGGCGTTCGCCACCCTGATCGATCCCGGCGACGAGGTGCTCTTGCCGACGCCGTACTGGACCACGTACCCGGAGGCGATCGCACTGGCGGGAGGCACGCCCGTACCCGTGCTGACCGATGAGCACTCCGGCTACCTGACCTCGGTTGCCGACCTGGAGGCGCACCGCACGGAGCGCACCAAGGTCCTGCTGTTCGTCTCCCCGTCCAACCCGACCGGTGCGGTATACCCGCCGGAACTGGTCGCCGAGATCGGCCGCTGGGCAGCGGCCAGCGGCCTGTGGGTCATCACGGACGAGATCTACGAGCACCTCGTCTATGGCGACGCGAGGTTCAGCTCGATCCCGGTAGCAGCGCCGGAGATCAGCGACCGGTGCGTGGTCGTGAACGGCGTGGCCAAGACCTACGCGATGACCGGCTGGCGGGTGGGCTGGATGATCGGCCCGCCGGATGTGGTCAAGGCCGCCGCCGACCTGCAGTCGCACCTCACCTCGAACGTCTGCAACGTCGCGCAGGCCGGCGCCCTCGCCGCGGTGACCGGCGACCTGTCCGCGGTAGCCGAGATGCGCACCGCATTCGACCGCCGCAGGCTCACCATGACGAAAATGCTGAACGAGATTCCCGGGGTGTCCTGTCCCCTGCCCGAAGGCGCTTTCTATTGCTACCCGTCGGTCAAGGGCGTACTGGGGAAGGAGATCGGCGGCCGCCGCGCGGACAGCACGGCCGAACTGGCCGAGATCGTCCTCGAGCAAGCCGATGTCGCCGTGGTGCCCGGGGAGGCGTTCGGGACGCCCGGCTACTTCCGGCTGTCGTGCGCGCTCGGGGATGCCGACCTCGAGGAGGGGCTCACCCGGCTGGCCGTGCTGCTCGCGCAGGCCAGCTGAGCCGGGCCGGCACTGCCAGACTGGGCCGATGGCACGGCCGCTCGCCGCGCTCCCCAAGGCGCACCTGCATCTGCACTTCACCGGTGCCATGCGCCACGCCACGCTGGTTGACCTCGCAGCGCGGCACAGAGCCCACCTGCCAGAAGCACTGCAGGCCGACTGGCCGCCACGGCTGAGCGCTGCCGATGAGCGCGGCTGGTTCCGGTTCCAGCGGCTCTACGACATCGCGCGGTCAGTCATCCGGACTGAGGATGACCTGCGGCGGCTGGTCAGGGAGACCGCCGAGGACGAGCGGGCGGAGGGCTCCGGCTGGCTGGAGATCCAGGTGGATCCGTCTGGCTATGCGGCGTACTTCGGCGGCATCACGTCGGTCGCCGAGCTTGTGCTCGATGCCGCGGCGGAGGCGGCTGCGGCCTCCGGCGTCGGCATCGGCGTCATCATCGCCGCCAACCGGACCAAGCACCCGCTGGAAGCCAGGACACTGGCCCGGCTGGCGGCCGGGCTGGCCGGCCACGGCGTGACCGGGTTCGGCCTGAGCAACGACGAGCGCAGGGGAAAGGCGGCTGATTTCGCCCCCGCGTTCCGGATCGCGGCCAGGGCCGGCCTGCTCGCGGTGCCGCATGGCGGCGAGCTGGCGGGCCCGGAAAGCGTCCGGGCCTGCCTGGACGAGCTGAACGCCGACCGCATAGGCCACGGTGTAGCCGCGGCAAGAGATCAAGAGCTGGCAGAACGGCTCGCTGCGCGCCAGACGACACTCGAAGTGTGCCCGGCGTCCAACGTTGCCCTGGGGATCGCCGCCAGCCCGGCCGACGTGCCATTGAGAATCTTGCTCGACGCGGGTATTCAGGTCGCTCTCGGCGCCGATGACCCGCTGCTCTTCGGCCGCCGGCTGGTCGCGCAGTATGAGCAGGCCAGGCAGGTGCACGGGCTGCCTGACGAGACGCTGGCCGACCTGGCCCGGATGTCGGTTCGCGGTTCGGCGGCGCCGCCGCCAGTCCGCGCCCGGCTGCTCACCGGGATCGACGCCTGGCTGGCTGCCCCGGACCCGCACCGCCTGCCGGCTCCGGGTAACGCGCTGACGGGCTAAATCAGGCCGTCATGCCACCGACGAGCGCCAGGACGGCAGGATCTCGTCAATGAGTGACTCGGTCTCCGGCGCCAGCCGGGGCAGCACCTCATCCAGCGCGGCGCGGGCCGAGACCTCGCCCACGACGGCGCGGAGCACGGTGTCCTCGCCGGTCGCGTGCGCAGCGATGAGCAGGTCACGCCAGAGCAGCTCATCATTGAACGCCAGCCTGAGCCCGCAGCGGGCCGCATCCATCGCGCCGGGGAAGTCGCCGGCCGCCAGCCGCAGCACCGACAGCCGGTGCGCGGTATCGGCGACAAGCGCGGTGACCTCGTACTCCAGGTCATCGGTGGCGAGCCATAGGTACCTGCCCGGATCCCGGCCGTCAAGCAGCTGGCCGCGGACCTCGGCAAGCGCCCGTTCAAGGTAGCCGGCCTCGCCCTGGCCGCCGTCGGCCAGCCCTGGCTCGGCACGCGCCACCAGCGCGCGCAGCACCTGCCAGTCGACCCGGACCTGCGGGCCGAGCAGCAGCCGGCCGGTGGAGTCGATAACCAGGTGCCCCTGGCCTGCGGTGCCGCCAAGCCAGGCCGCGGCCCGCGCCAGCGCGGCATCTCGCACCTCGGGCGTGACGCCGCGCGGCCAGATCGCGCCGGTGAGCACGTTCGGGTGCACGCCACCGGGATGCGCGGCCAGGAACACCACGATCTCCGTGGCCAGCGCTACCCGGTCCGGCTCGATGGTCCCCGGCGCCCGCACCGATACCGGGCCGAGCATGCAGATCTCGACCGGCATCATGGCCCCGGGAATCAGCTGCGCGGCGGGCGCGGCGCCGGCGTCGGGCCGGCTAAGGCCGACGCCGACGGACTCGGACGCGGCCCGGAAGAGCTCTGCTACGGCCGCGTACTGCCGTGCGGGGAGCAGCTGAGCCTGCACATCGAACCCGAGCAGCGGAGCGCGCAGCCGCCCTTCCCCGGTAACTTCCCAGGTCCAGGTCGCCCCTGGCACGTCACCTGCGACTACGTACCCGGCCGCCATCCGGTCCCCGGTGCGGGCAAGGGCCACCAGCCTTTCCCGCTCTGCTGGCGCCGGCGGGTCCGCCATGATCAGGTAGTGCGGGGCGCAGGCGTCCGGATGCACGCCGCGGGAGCGGCCGGTGAGTACCGAGTCCGCGCCGGCCGCTGCCAGCGCCGCCTCCGCCTCGGCGGCGCGCCGCTCCAGGCCGGGCAGTACATCGGCCAGCGCGGGCGCCACGGCAACCCGCTCGGGGGCGAGCATCGCCAGTTCCGCGCCGAACCCGACCAGCGTGATCTGCATGCGGTCGGACCACCGGTTGGTCGCGAGTTCCACCGCCATGGCCGCCAGCGCGGCCCGGACCTGGTGATCAGGCCCGCTGACCGCGATCAGCCCGTGCGCTGCCTCCAGGTCGACAAGCACCCGCCCGGAGTCGTCCGTGCCGATGGAGACAAGCCCCGGATAGGGCGCCATGGCGCCGCCTGCCTCGTCCGGGTCCAGCCTTGCGGCTGCCGCCAGCGGAAGCCGCCATACCTGGCCGTCGCTCATCGCCAGCCACGGCCGGGGCGGGCTGGTGTCCGCTGGCGCGATCCACAGGTCCAGGTAGTCCTCGCTCAGGTGCGCCGCGAACACGTTCGGCGGTACTTTCCCCAGCTCAGCCAGTGCCGCCGACAGGGAGCGGAGCCCGGCATCGAGCAGCCGGGCGGACGGCTGATTCGCGCCGAGCCGCAGCGCTGCCTCGGCCAGGGCCGCGTCGCCGGCCGGAGCCGCCACCCGGCGGCCGAACGCCCGCTGCCACAGCTGCTCCCTGCGCCGGCGGCCCAGCGCCGACAGTACGCCGGCGGCCAGCAGGGAGGCCGCCGCAAGCTCGGCCGGCAGCCAGGGAATGCCCGGGCTGGGCGCACTGTGCGGGGCGGCAGGGCGGTCACCATGCCCGACGGCGGCTGTGCCGGCTCCCCCGCCATGCTGGCCGGGCGCTCTGCCATCGGCGGGCGCCACGCCATCAGGCTGCCGCTGTTCCTGGCTGCCGCGCTGATCGCGATGGCCCGCCGCCTGGACGACTTGGCCGGCGTGGCCGGCGACAGCGCGGGCGTCCGGACCTTCGCCGCGCCGGACGACCTCGATGCCGGGCCCGTGCGCATCGCGGGGCATGTGCAGCACCCAGCCCGGCCGGATCAGGCTGGCGATGGTGAGCCTGGAGCCATCCGGCTGGACATGATCCTTGTTCAGCTCGTATATCTCCGGGTAGCGCCGCCCGTTGCCCAGATGATTCTCCGCGATTTCCCAGAGGCTCTCGTGGTAGCGGCCGACGGGGGGCTTCACCACGTAGATCTTCTCGGCGCTGGGCCCGGCGTAGTCGCGCTGGATCGCAAACTCAGCGGCGGCCGGTGCCTGCAGGACCGCGGCAGCCGGCCCGGGCAGGACGGCGGCCGCGACTGCTGGCGGCCGCGGCGGGGCGTGGTGGGAGATCGCCGGGGAGAGCGCCACCGTCGCGGTGAAGAGCACCAGCGCCGCGGTCACCAGCCGGTGCGCGACCGCCTGCGTGCCGCCGGCCAGCGGCACCCGGGCGGGCATCCCCGCGTTCCGCACCGCGGCCCGCACCTCGGCGAAGACACAGCACAGCAGCTGCAGCCAGGCCAGCCAGACGACCACCATCAGGACCTGCAGGACGGCGTGAATGTCGAGCTGATGGGTGAGCACCGACATCGTCGGCATGCTCTGCGGGATCGGCAGCCCGAAGACGGTAATCAGCCCGAGCGGCACGCCCGCGGTCAAGGCGAGCAGGGCGAGGACGGCGAGGATCCCGGCGAGCACGTCGCCGGCCGGCCGGCGCGGCATCGCGGGCGGCCGGCTGAGCCCCGGAATCGGCGGTGCCATCAGCAGGCCACCCCCTGGTTAATGCCGAATTCCGCGCATGCGGTCTCGTGTGCCTTCATGGTGAAGCTGCCGAAGAAAGTCGTGATGATCGGCTTAGTGGTCACGGAGACGTAGACCGTGACCTGCCGCGGTCCGGGATAGGTGCAGTTCTGCGTCATGGCAGCATCGATTCCACTGATAGTCGCGTACTTCTGAATGACTTGCCCGGCGCTCACGCACGCTTCATTCTGGTCAACGACGACATTCCCGTCCCGCAGCGCTGCGAGGTCAATGGCGTTGGCCCCGGCGCGGGCCGCCTGCTCGGCAAGGTCGGCGGCCCGTTCCTGCGCGTTGACCGCGCTGCCGACATCGACAAGGAGGCTGGCGAGCACGAGCGCGGTGATCGCGAAGAAGAGGACAAACAGCGTGAGCGAGCCGCGGTCAGTGCCGCGTACCTGGTGGGCGCGGGGTACTGGGTGGGCGCGGGGCAGGGGGTCAGCGCCGCATGGCGGGCCGACGCCGTGTGCCAGGTCGGTGTCGCGCATCATCGTCGGCCGATCAATAGGTTCTCGCTACGAACTGGTCGAGCGGGGCCACCGCGTAGCCGTTCACGTGCAGCGTGGCGTAGCCGATGAAGGCCAGGTCAACCTGGCAGTGCAGGGTGACAACGACCGCCGTGCTGCCGCGGGCGTAGCCCTGCACGATCGGCAGCCCGCACTCGCCCCGCACGTCGGCCTGGACCGCCTGGTCCGCCGCGACCTGGGCCGCGCCAAGCGAGCGCGCGACCGACGCGGCCCGCGCGGCGTCCCTGGCCGCGCCGTCGGCCTCGCCGTGCGCCTCTACGACGCGGCCGGCCAGCACCAGGAAGAGCATCAGGCCGAGCAGCAGCGGTGCGAGCAGCACGAATTCGACCGTCATGGAGCCGCGCTGGCGGTGCAGGCAAGCCGGTCGCGGGGCCGCCGCGCTCCTTCCCGCGCTCGTTCCTGCAACCGTTCCTGCACGCGGGCCACGTGACCGCAGGCGAGTCACGTGCCCTAGTTCTGGCATTGCTGGCCTCCGTTCAGGTCCGGCCGGAAGCAGTCAATGGGACCGCCCGCGGTCGCGTGAATGGTCAGGTTCAGCCCGAACATGATGGACGCCGCCTGGCCGGTCACCGTTACCCGTACCTGTCCTGGGCCGGACGCGGCGGCGACCGCGCTAATGTGCGGCCCGAGAACCCGGGTGCCTAGTCCGTGGTAGTAGTTCTCGGCGCTCTGGTCGGCTAGCCCCGCCCAGCCCGGCACAGCGTCCGCGTCCTGGCTGGCTACCCGCGCACCGAGCTGCGCGGCCGCCAGCGCGACCTGCCTGCCCTGGTAGTAGAGCGCGTACTGAATGGTCAGCCAGATCATCGCGAGCAGCATCGGCGCCAGGATGGCCAGCTCGATCGCGCTCGACCCGCGGTCACGCCGCGTCCGCCCAGCCAGCCCGCAGGCGCCCGCGCCACGGTCCCGCCGCCCGCGCATGGTGAACTCGCGGCCAGGCCGGCCGCGCAACCATGAGCGCAGGCCAGCCATTAAGGGATCTGGCCGTTGTTCTGATTGATCTGGTTAGCGCGAGTTTGCACGATATGCGTGATGACAATCAGCACGATGGCTGCCAGGCCCACGATGATGGCCGTAATGATCGCCAGCTCGATTGCTGACGCGCCGCGATCCCGCTGCTGCCTGGCTGCCCTGAATTCAGCCAGCCGCACACCGAGAAGCGTCCGCGCGTAATCCAGCTCCATTTGCCCGGGGACTTGGGCTCTCATTGTTTCCCTCCTGGTCCTTCCAGCTTTGTTATTCCTGCGGCAGGCATTCGTGACTAGAACCCGAGCATCACCCGCACCGCCGGGTAGATAAGGAAGATCAGGAACGCTCCGCAGAGCAGCATCTGGGCGACCAGCATGGACTGCGACCGCTCCCCCGCCTCGCCCTGCATGTCGGCTAGCTCGCGCCGCCGCAGGCTGGCCGCACGGGTCGACAGCGATTCGCGCACCTTGGCGCCATCGTCGGCGACCAGGCTGAGCGCGGCGGCCAGGTCACGCAATTCGTCGACCCTGATCTCCTCCCCGAGCGCGCCCAGCGCCTGCCAGGGCGTATGGCCGGTGATCCTGGCGTTCACCAGGGCCTCCCGGATCCGCCACATGGCCCATCCGGTGCCAATCTCGCTCGCCGCCAGCAGCGCCTCCGGCACACCGCGACCGCCGGACAGGTTCATCGCGACCAGGTCGAGGAAGGCGCCGATGGCGTGCCGGAAATCCCGCCGCCGCTGCTCCACCTTCTGCCTGAGTTCCAGATCGGGCAGCAGGAAAAAGACAGCGGCCAGCACCAGGCCCGTCCACACCGGCACGATAAAAGTCAGATGCAGGCCGGAAAAGGTGAGGGCGAAGAGCAGGATCGGCGCGAAGAGCAGCCCGAGGATTGCCATCAGGACCTTGCTGGCCAGGTAGTTCTCGAACGACTTGTCCACCAGGGCGAGGCTGGACCGCAGCGACCGGAATTCCCAGCCCTGCTCGGCGCAGAACTTGGCGAGGGCGGTACCCAGCCACCGGCTGAAGTCGCTCTCCGCGTCCAGGCCCGGCCGGGACCCGGCCCGGACAGCCGCCGGGCGGCCGGCGTCGAACGCGGCAACCTGACGGGCCAGGCTGATCCGGCGGGGGATCAGGGCGAAGGCGAAAAGGAAGAGGCCGAGCCCGCAGACGGCACCGGCGATCAGCGCCGCGGTCACGCCGGGCTCCTCGAGGCCGCCGCGGCGCTCTCCTGCGGCCAGGCGCCGAGTAGCCGCTGCGGCGTCTCGAAATGCGCCAGCCTGCGCAGCCAGATGATGCCCGCGGCGTAAATAGCGACGACGATGACCAGCACGAACTGGCCGAGCACGCCGTTGTAGGGGATCAGGAAGCCATGGTCAAGCAGGGCCAGCGCGATGGCCATCCCCACCGATACGAGCACCACGATTTGCACGCTGCGCCGGGTTGACCTGCGGTCGGCGCTGACCTTCCGGCGCATGTCCAGCTCCTCGCGGACCGANNATGATCAGGTCGGCACCGGGATCATCCAGGTCATCGGCGAAGATACGCAATGCGTCGGGCATCGGCACCCGGGTGTGCATTCGGCTGACCAGCGCCGCGAGCGGCTCGCTCAGCGACGGCGCGGCGACCCGCAGCGATGCCGGGATCGCCTGCTCCAGGCCGACGGCACCGGCGATGGTGTCCCGCAGCGACTCCGTCCAGACGGCCAGTCCCTCCAGCCTGGCCAGTGCCCGGCGCTCGCTGGCGGCCCCGCTGAGCCCGTGCCAGCTGTAGGCCAGGATGGCGACGCCTGCCCCGGCCACCACCCAGCCGGTCGCGACAAGCACGCCGACGCCGGCCACGGCCGCGATCGCGCCACGCGGACCGAAGACGTTGCGCAGATGCCGGTCCAGGCGGGTCCGGCCCCTGCCAGGCGGCGCGGGTGGCAGGCCGCGTATCGCCATCACAAGGAGAAAAAGGCCACCGCCTGCCGCCGCGCCGATCAGTAGCGCCAGCAGCGTTGCGGCCGGGATGCCGGTCACCAGATGCCTCCCGCCGCGTCATAGCCGTGCTCGGCCAGTTCGGCCATGCACGACACCGGGGCACGGGGCACGGCGCAGCCGTCGGGGCCTGGCGCGAAAGCCTCGCTCGACTGCACCCGGCCATCGATCCCGGTCACCTCGCGGATGCTGCTGACATACCTGCGGAGCCTGCCGCCGCTGGCGTACTCGTTCCGCTTCTCGATGAAGACGACAAAGTCGATCGCGCCGGCGATCAGCATGTGCGTCGCCTCGACCGGAAGCCGTTCGGCCGACTGGATCGCGTAGGTCGCGATGCGGTTGAACACCTCCAGCGAGGAGTTGGCGTGGATGGTCGACAGCGAGCCGTCGTTGCCCTGCGTCATCGCGTTCAGCATCGTGATGATCTCGTCGCCGAGCACCTCGCCGACGATGACCCGGCTCGGGTTCATCCGGAGCGAGCGGCGGACAAGCTCGGCCATGGAGATCGCGCCCATGCCCTCCATGTTCGGCAGCCGTTCCTCCAGCGCGATCACGTTCGGGTGCAGCTCCGGGAAGTGATCCATGCCGAGTTCCAGCGCCCGCTCGACGGTGATCAGCCGTTCGCTGGCCGGGATCTGGTTGGCGATCGCCCGCAGCAGGGTCGTCTTGCCCGCGTTGGTGGCTCCGGCGATCATGATGTTCTTCCGCGCTGCCGTGGCGGCCGCGAGGAAGGCGGCAGCCTCCGGCAGGATCGTGCCGTTCCCGACCAGGTCGGCGAGGAATACCTTGCCCATCCGTGCCCGCCGGATCGACACCGCCGGCCGGAGGGTCACATCCATCACGGCAGACAGCCGGGACCCGTCCGGCAGCCGGATGTCGAGCTGCGGGTTGGCGGTATCGAACGGCCGGCTGGACAGGCCCGAGTACGCGGCCAGCACCTGGATGAGCTCGATCAGCTCCTCGTCGCTCTCGGCGACCGGCTCGCCCAGCACCTCGCGGCCGTCGGCGTAGCCGAGAAACACCCGGTCGCAGCCGTTGATGTCGATGTTCTCGATCTGCTGGTCCTCCAGCAGCGGCTGCAGTCTGCCGACGCCGAAGAGCGCGGCGTGGATGGCCGCGGCGAGCTGTTCCTCTTCCTGCGCATTGGACGGAACCCGGCCAGCGGTGATCTCACTGCGGGCGTGCTCCTCCAGTGCCTGCGCGATGAGCGCACGGGCGAACTGGCGCTCGTCCTCGCCGGACATCGGCGGCATCCCGGCTGCCGCGTCGACCCTGCGCTGATCGCGAAGCCGGTCGCCGACCTCGCCGCGCAGTCGCTTGACGACGCCATGGTCCATCAGGCGTCACCGCCGACGCCGGGTGGGTCCCCATAGCGGCCATGCCGGTCGCGTGGCTGGTCAGCTAGCGGCCCGGTGCTCTGGACCGGGTCGGGCCAGCCGCCCGGGTCCGGGTAAGGCCACGCTGTCTCGGGGCGGACCGGCTCGGACCGGACGGGCTCAGGCCACGCCGCCTCGGCCTGGAAGGGCTCTGGCCAGGCCACCTCGGGCCGGACAAGCTCAGGCTTGGCCGCCTCAGCATGGGCAGGCTCAGGCCGGACCGGCCCGAGCAGGACAGGCTCAGGCCGGACAGGCTCAGGCCGGACAGGCTCAGGCTGGTCGGACCCAGGCTGAGCGGACTCAGGCTGAGCGGACTCAGGCTGGTCGGACTCAGGCTGGGCGGGCTCGGAACGCACCGGCTCGGGCCAGCTCAGCTCCGGCCGGACAGGCTCAGGCCGGGCGGGCTCGAAACGGACAGGCTCAGGCCGGGCGGGCTCGGAACGGACAGGCTCAGGCCGGGCGGGCTCGGAACGGGCGGGGGCGGCAGATTCGACCTGCGGCGCGGCGGCAGCCGGCGGGTAGCTGCCGGGAACCCGGCGGCCGTCAGGGACCGCCGGGCCGCGGGGCCGGGCCATCCGGGGGTCCATCGACTCTCCAGGTGCCCGGGGCTGCGGGTCCGGCTCAGCAGGCAGCTGCGCCGCGAGGTGCGCAGCTATCTCTCGCGCGGTCCTGATCAGCAGCGACTTGTCCAGCTTCCCGCCCCACTCGCCGCGCAGCAGGTCGGCGCTCTTCGGCTCATCGGCCAGGCCGCCGATCACGCTGGCCGGCACCTTGCCCTGGTCCAGGGACCGCGCGACCTCGGCAAGAGCGCTATTGAAGTGCTTGTGGCCGGCGATGACCACGACCCCTACCCGGGCACCGGGCCGGCCCCGGCGCTGCAGGGCTGCCGCCACCGCAACGGCCCGCTCGCGCAGCCGGATCACTTCACCGAGAGTCGCCCTGCTGATCATGACCACGGCCGTGGCCTGGGCGAGCAGATCGTAGTACGGCCCGTCCACGCCGATCCGGCCGCAGTCAGCGATCACGTCAGCCTGCGGCAGCGCCGAGAGCACCGCGCCAACCGAGCCCCACAGACCCTCCAGCCCGGCACCATGCTCAGCGCTGGTCACCCCGGCCAGCACATCCAGGCCGCCGCGCAGTTTCTGCACGTGCTCCCACACCTGATGCGGCTGCAGGCCGCGGCGGGCGGCCACCGCCAGGCTGAGCAGCCCGCGGCGGGGGTCGAGCCGCTCGCCATCGCTGCCCGGCAGGCGGTAGACGAGGTCACCGCCGGACGGATCACACTCGGCGAGCAGCACTGGCCGCGGCCAGACCGCGGCCAGCGCGACTGACGTGGTGGTAACGCCCGGCGATCCCTTGTCGGCAGCGATCGCGATCAATGCCATGGGCTTCAGCCAGTCCTCGTGCCCGACGGAGAGGGAGAAGCGGAGGGTGATGCCCCGCCGGGCGGAGTCGTCTTGCCACCCGAGCCACCCGAGCCACCCTGGTTAGGCTGGCCACCCTGGGAGGACGGCTGGCCGGTGCCGCCCGATTGCTGCCCGCCGGGCGGCAGCACGCCCACGGCGACGTCCCCGTTCGCGGCGTTGCACGCCACCTGGCCAGCGGCACGCGGGTCGAGCGCGATTTGCACATCCGCTGCGGCCGAGCTGCCGGACGTGGCGGACGGAACAGCAATGGCGAGGACGACCGCGTTGCCGGCCAGAGTGCTGCCCGGCGAGCCAGGGCAGGACTCGGTGGCATTGCTGACCTGGTAGATGTTGATGTGATCACCGACCTGAAGCCCGGCAGGCAGCTGCCCGTCCTTGAGCGCCAGGCCGAGCACGTCTTTCCCGGCGGTCGCATGGTTGGCCCGGACCACCATGGCACCGTTCAGCAGCGTCCCCGGCGGTATGGCGTTGGCCGCGTAGAACTGCGCGACCTGGCTGGCCTCATTCCACGGCACGTAGTTGACGCTGCTGTCCGAGGCGATCTGCACCTCTTGCATCGCAGCCTGCGGGATCTTCTGGCCTACCCCGATCTGCTGGGAGATCTCGATCGCCCCGACTCGCTTGCCCGTCTGGGTGACCAGGAATCCCGCCCCGAGCGCGCCGCCGACGATGAGCAGGATCGCGAGCGCGGCAAGGGCCGGCTTGCGCTCCCGCGGGGCGCTCGGCAACCGCCGTCCTGCCGGCGCGGTAGGCACCTGCCAGCCAGCCTGCTGGTCGGTCCCGGAGGCCGGCCCGCGCTGCATCGTTCCTCGATCGCTGGACATCGTTCAGGCCTCTCCCTGCTGGCAGCGCCTCCTCCTGAACGCCGCGGCATCGGCGGTGCGATGCACGGCTAAGCGAACGTATCCCGCCAGAAGCGCCGTTGCGCTCGCTTACGGACAATCCGTCGATAAATGTGACCCGCAGGCGATGGCCGCTGTCAGCCGGGCCAGCAGGAACACCCGCGATAGGCCGGGCGAGCTGGCCGGTATGCCCCGTTCAATGTTAAGAAGCGCTTGCAGGACATGTCCGGCAATGCGATCCTTCCTGGGGCATCCTCCGTCCTCCAGCGACGCCGGCACGGGGCGGGGCCAGCAGGCAAGCCGGGCGCCGGGCGAGACCGGCTGACCGAAGCCGAACGGCCGCCGCGGGCCCCAGATCACGCCCGGGTCTTGCTCGCCTGCGGCGGGCAGAGCCGGGATCACGCGGGCGGCAAGCACGTGAACGGGCATCCAGCCAGCAGAAAGGGAGTCCTGCAGTGGCAGACGTCAGAGTTACCTATGCGGAGATGGAAACAGCCGCGAAGCAGCTCATCAACGGGCACACGGAGATCACCGCCCGGCTCACGTCACTCAAGTCGATGATCGACGGGCTGGTCCAGAACGGCTACGTCACCGACAAGTCCAGTCACGCGTTCGAGGCGTCCTACACCGAGTTCAACAAGGGCGTCACCCAGACGATCCAGGGACTTGAGGGCATGAGCAAGTACCTGACCGCAGCCGCGAAGGCGTTCGGCGACACCGACAGCCAGCTCGCGAACGCGCTGAAGTAGCCCGGCAGATAACGGGCATCGAGGGGCCTGTCACCAGCAGCTCCCTCGATGCCCGGAGCCGTGATCTGAGCTGCAGGGCGGCGAAACCACAGCAGGGAGGACCGCGATGCGGCTGGCCCTGACGGTCGTATCACCAGCAGCCAGGACGCAGGCTGACGTGCTGCTCGACGCGGACCCTGGCACGCCGGTCGGCGAGGTCGCCGCTGAACTCGCCCGGCTGCTGGGCGGCGGCGAACCAGGCCAGGACTACGGCACCGTCCTGCATTTCCCCGGGCCGCGGGTGCCGGCCGGGCGCCCCGCAGCCGGCCCGCCCGGCCTGCCGCAGCGCCCGGCCGGCTCGGCCGCCGCGGCGACGGTGACGACGCCGCCGCGCACTGGCATGCCGCTGTACGTTGATCACCTGCTGATCCCCGCGGACCAGGCCCTGGCCAGCTCACCGCTGCGCACGGGATGCGTGGTGAGCCTTGGCGACCCGGCCGGCTGCCTGCCGCCGGAGCCGACCGGCGTCGTCGAGTGCCGCATCGCCGGCGGTCCTGCCGCTGGCGGGGTGCACCGGCTCTCCGTCGGCTCGGCTGATATCGGCAGCGGGCCCCTTGAGCACATCCGGATTCCCGACCCGGACATCCCCGCGCACGCGCTCAGCGTCACCGTGGACTCGCGCGGCGCGTGCCAGGTCGCGGCCGGCGACGGGGCGGCCGCGACCAAGGACCGCGAGCCCCTGACCGGCCCGGTGCCGTGGCTCCCCGGCCAGCAGGTCACGGTTGGCGGAACGCTGCTTGAGCTCGCGCCCTATGAGCCGCCGGATGCGGCGCTGCACCCGTCCGAGGACGGCGGCGGCCTTGACTTCAACCGGCCTCCCCGGCTGCTGCCGCCGGAACGCCAGACCAGGTTCCAGCTGCCGTCGCCGCCGGCCCGGGACGAGCGGCGGCCATGGCCGATCCTGATGGCCGTCGCGCCGGTGCTGATGGGCGTCGTGCTGGCATTCGCGATCCACGAGGTCTACCTGCTCGCCATGTGCGCGCTGAGCCCGGTCATGCTGCTGGGCAGCCACTTCAGTGACCGTAAGCGCGGCCGCCGGTCGTATGCGGAGCGGATGGCCGAGTACCGCGAACGTAAGGAGCGGATCGAGCAGGATGCCAGGGACGCGCTGGATGCCGACCGGCTGCAGCGCCGCGCTGACTCCCCCGATCCGGCCGCGGTGCTGTCCATCGCCACCGGCCCGCGGCGGCGGCTCTGGGAACGGCGAAGCAGCGATCCCGACTACCTGCTGCTCCGGGTCGGTACCGCTGACCTGCCGTCATCCGTCGAGCTGCAGGACCCGACCAGGGACGAGCACCGGCGGCAGGTGTTCTGGGACATCCCTGACGCTCCGGTCACCGCGGCGCTGCCTGAGCGGGGGGTACTCGGCGTGGCCGGGCCAGGCGACGAGCCAAGGGCCATCGGCCGGTGGCTCGTCGCCCAGACCGCGACCCTGCACAGCCCGAACGATGTGCAGATCTACCTGCTCACCGACGGGGCCGGGCGGCCGGGCTGGGAGTGGACCCGCTGGCTGCCGCACTGCCAGCATCCCGGCGGCGGCACGCTGATCGGCAACGATGCCGAGACCGTGGGCGCCAGGATCGCCGAGCTGCTGGCCGTGCTGAGCGCCCGGCGCAGCGCGCTGCGTGAGTCCGCGGCCCAGCAGGTCAGCTTCCGCCAGGCGGACATCGTGGTCGTCTTCGACGGCTCCAGGCGGCTGCGCTGGCTGCCCGGTGCCATCCAGATCCTGCGTGAGGGCCCCGCGGTCGGCGTGTACTCCATCTGCCTGGACGCGGAGGAGCGGCTGCTCCCGGCCGAGTGCCAGGCCGTGGCTGTCGTCGAGCCGGGCGGCCTGCGGGTCCAGCAGACGGGTGATGCCGCCATCCGGCAGGTACGGCCGGACTACGCGTCACCGGGCTGGTGCGCCCGGCTGGCCCGCGGCATCGCGCCGATCAGGGACATCAGCGACGAGGATGCCAGCCTCGGCCTGCCCGATTCCGGCAGGCTGCTCGATGTCCTCGGCCTCGAGCCGCCGGCGGCCAGCGCCATTGCCGCCCGCTGGCGCTCCGGCGGGCGGTCGACGCTAGCCGTGGTCGGAGAGGCCTACGACGGCCCGTTCGGCATCGACATGCGCAGGGACGGCCCGCACGGGCTGATCGCCGGCACCACCGGGGCCGGCAAGTCCGAGCTGCTGCAGACCATCGTGGCGTCCCTCGCGGTCGCCAACCGGCCGGATGCGATGACCTTCGTGCTGGTCGACTACAAGGGCGGCAGCGCGTTCAAGGACTGCGTCCGGCTGCCGCACACCGTCGGCATGGTCACCGACCTCGACACCCATCTGGTCGAGCGGGCGCTGCAATCCCTGACGGCCGAGCTGACCCGGCGCGAGCACATGCTGGCCGCCTGGGGCGCCAAGGACATCGAGGACTACACCGAACTGCAGGTGCGGACGGCGCGCGCAGCCGGCGGCGACCCCGCCCCAGCGCCGCCGCTGGCCCCGCTGCCCCGGCTGATGATCGTGATCGACGAGTTCGCCTCGATGGCGAGGGACCTGCCGGACTTCGTGACCGGTCTGGTGAACATCGCGCAGCGGGGCCGTTCGCTCGGCATTCACCTGATCCTGGCCACCCAGCGGCCGTCCGGCGTCGTGTCGCCGGAAATCCGGGCCAACACCAACCTGCGGATCGCGCTGCGGGTCACTGATGCGGCGGAGAGCTCCGACGTGATCGACGCCCCGGATGCCGCGCACATCTCCAAGTCAACGCCAGGCCGGGCCTATGTCCGGCTCGGGCACACCTCACTGGTGCCGTTCCAGGCGGCCCGGGTCGGCGGACGGCGGCCAGGGCCGGCGGCCTCCGGCACGGAGCGTCCCTGGCTGGCCCGGATCGAATGGCCAGACCTCGGCCGGCCCGGGCCGGAGCGGCCGGCCCCCCAGCAGCGGGAAGCCGAGGAGATCACCGACCTGACGGTCCTGGTCAGCGCGATCCGGGAGGCGAATGCGGAGCTCCGTATCCCCGCGCAGCACAGCCCATGGCTGGCGGCGCTGCCCGCTACGCTGCTACTGGCCGACCTGCCGGCCAGCCTGCCGGCCGGCCAGCTGGGTGCCGCCGGCCAGCCTGCCGGCGGCCTGCCTGCGGACGGCCTGCCGGCGTCCCCGCAGCCCGGCGCGCAGCTGCCGCTCATCCCGTACGGGCTCGAGGACCGGCCGGCCCAGCAGGCCCAGCAGCCGGCGGCGATTGACCTGCGCTCGTTCGGGCACCTGATGGCGGCGGGCGCGCCACGCAGCGGGCGCTCGCAGCTACTGCGCACCATCGCGGGCTCGATAGCGGCCGCCCAGAGTTGCGCGGACGTGCATATCTATGGCATCGACTGCGGGAACGGCGCGCTGCTGGCACTGACTGAGCTGCCGCACTGCGGCGCCGTCGTGCTGCGCACCCAGACCGAGCGGGCGGCCAGGCTGATCTCCCGGCTGGGGCAGGAGCTGAGCCGCCGGCAAGAGCTACTGGCCGACGGAGGGTTCGCCGACATCGGCGAGCAGCGCTCGGGGGCCAGTCCCGGCGAAACCGGGCTGCCGCACATCATGGTGCTGCTTGACCGCTGGGAGGGCTTCACCCCGACGCTCGGCGAGGCCGACGGGGGCAGGCTCACGGACACGATCACCAGGATCCTGGGCGAGGGCGCGAGCGTCGGCATGCACCTGGTGATGACCGGCGACCGCTCGCTGATCGCCAGCCGGATCTCCTCGATGACCGACGACAAGCTGGCGTTCCGGCTGCCGGACTCCGATGATGTCAACCTGATCGGCCTGCGTGCCCGCGACCTGCCCGAGGACATACCGCCCGGGCATGCGTTCCGCGGCGAATCAGGGCTCGAGATCCAGGTGGCGCTGCTTGGCCCGGATGCCTCCGGGCAGGGCCAGGCCGCGGCGCTTCGCGAGATCGCCGCCGGGGCGGCCCGGCGGGCCGCGGGAGTGTCACGCGGCCTTCGCCCGTTCCGGGTAGACGTGCTGCCCGCCCGCCTGTCGTTCGACGACGCATGGCGGCTGCGGCCGCCTGGCGGCGCTGCCGGGCGGCTCTGGGGACTGGTCGGCGTCGGCGGGGACGAGCTCACCGCCTATGGCCCCGACCTGGCCGACGGCATGCCGGCTTTCATCGCCGGCGGGCCGGCCAAGTCGGGCCGCAGTTCCGTGCTCGTCGCGATGGCCAGGTCGTTCCTGGCATCCGGGGCGCAACTCATCGTGGTGGCACCGCGGCCATCGCCCCTGCGGTCGCTTGGCGGCCTGCCCGGGGTGGTCCGCGTCTTTGACGGCACCGGGCTGCCCGCCGGCGAGTTCGCCGCCGCCATCGGGGAGTTCAGCGGTCCTGGCGTGGTGGTGATCGATGACGCTGAGGTGCTCAGGGAATGCGACGCGGCCGAGGAGCTGAAGAAGCTGATCGCCTTCGGCGGCGACCAGCGCCGGGCGCTGGTCTTCGGCGGCAATTCTGAGGATCTGTGCGCCGGCTTCGGCGGCTGGCAGGTCGAGGCCAGGCGGGCCAGGCGCGGCTGCCTGCTCTCGCCGCAGCAGATCACCGACGGCGACCTGATCGGCACCAGGCTGCAGCGCAGCCTGATCGGCGAGCCGGTCAGGCCTGGCCGGGCGCTGCTGAACACCGGCGACGGCAAGCTTGTCACGGTCGCCGTCCCGCTGGACTAATCGGCCATTGGGCCGCGCGCGGCCCGGCGCCGCCATTGGCCGCGCCTAGCCCGGCGCCGCCATTCTCCGCTGATTCCGCTCTGCCTTGGCCTTCGACAGGAAAATCCTTGCGAAAATGACCCCGACCAGACCGAACGCAACCATGAGCACCAGGAAGATCGCGATGAGAATCACCGGAGCGTGCGCAACGGATGCGGCAATGGCGCCCACGAGCATGACGGCGCCGGCAATCACCATGCGGAGCGCCAGCCGCACGAAGCGCACCGATGGTGACGTTTCCACGTTCTGACTATCGCATTGCCCGGATACTTACCGCAACCGGCCTGGTTGCCCGCGTGGTCCGGGCGAGTCCAGCAGAGCCCCCTGACCAGCATCAACGTGAAATTGGCCAGCGTCATCGTGAACTCCGAGCCACGAAATGGCCATTCCTTGCGTGGTTAACTGACTGATCATGAGCACCGGGTTAGCATGATGCGCCATGCAGCCTGTAGGTAGTACCAGCAGACTCCTGGCGGCAGTTGCCATGGCAGGCGGTCTCGTCCTGTTAACGGCCGGCACCACGCTGGCGGCGCCAGCTGCCCGCGCCAGCCAGGAGGCGCGCCAGCTGCCCCGCTTCGGCAATCCGCACGGGAACGCCTACGTCCCCGCGGCGGGGCGCGCGGTGAACACCAGCGATCCGAACCAGGTCATCGGCAACGGCACGCCTGCCAGCTGCACCTCCGCGGCCGTGGTGAGCGCGGTGGCCAAGGGCGGCATCATCACCTTCAACTGCGGCCCGAAGCCCGTGACCATCACGATGACCGCCACCGCCAAGGTCGTTAACACCAGCCAGCAAATCGTGCTGGCCGGCGGCGGCCTGGTCACGCTCAGCGGCGGCGGCACGCACCAGATCCTCTACATGGACACCTGCAACCCGAGCCAGAAGATCACCACCGACGACTGCTGGGACCAGCGATGGCCGCGGCTGGTCGTGCAGAACATGACGTTCACTGACGGCTACTCCGCCGTCCGGCAGACGAAGGGAACATATTTCGGCGGTGGCGGCGGCGGAGCCATCTTCGACGAGGGCGGCCAGCTCAAGGTGGTCGACTCGCGGTTCACCGGCAACCGCTGCTACCAGTACGGCCCCGACCTGGGCGGCGCCGCGATTCGTGCGCTCTCCCAGTACCGCAATCGCACCGTCTACATCACCAAGGACACCTTCACCGGCGGCAGCTGCTCCAATGGCGGCGCGCTGAGCAGCATCGACGTCACCTGGGATGTGATCGACTGCCTCATGGTCGGCAACCAGGCCATCGGCTACGGCCAGAACCCGGCCCTGCCAGGTACGCCGGGCGGCGGCAGCGGCGGCGCGATCTACACCGACGGGGACAACTACAGGCTGATGATCTACGGCTCCATCATCCGCGGCAACTACGCCCGCGAGGGCGGCGGCGCCATCTTCTTCGTCGTGGACAACCGCCACGGAACGCTGACGATCGAGAACTCAACGCTGCGCCTGAACCCGAGCGGAGTATTCTGGACCCGCGCCTACCCCGGCATCTTCTACCACAGCAGCGGGCACCCGATCATCAAGAACTCCAAGATCAGCTGACTACGGAAACCTGAGGCTGAGCCGGCCCTCACTCGGTGCGGGGCACCACGGTGATCACGCGGGCCAGCTCGTCGATGTCGGGCATCGCGCCCTGCAGCCGACCGAGGTCCGGGCACGACGTGAACAGCCGCACGTCGGTCTCGTGCTCCGCCGACCGCCAGGCGTAGTTGAGGCAGCCAATGACGGTCGACCCGTCTTCCGCCAGCTGGTAATAGAGAACCTTCAGGCCTGGGCCGAGATTCTCCGTGCTGAACTCCGTCACGATCGGCGGCTGCATCGCGGCTGCCTCGTCGGCGTGCGCCAGCATGCGCAGCTGGCTGTCCCGCTCGCCCAGCGCAGGCCAGATGCCGAAGCACACCAGCAGCGGAGGCTGCCCGGGATCGGGCAGGTGAATGAGGGCCAGGTGGCAGGGCAGCACGCCGTAGGTGTTCGCATGGATGGCGGCAAGGTTTTGCGCCAGCAGGCGGACTTCGCGCTTTCCGTGCTTCTTGCCGGAGGACTCCCACCACGTCCTGGCGTAGCCGGCGGCCCACGATTCGGTGTCCATCCCGGCCGGGAACGCCGGCGGGCACGGAATCCAGATTCCCCGGTGGAAGCCGACCTTGACCCAGCCCTGCCTCATTCCCAGGACCACCGGAACGTCGACATCATCGCGTCGAAGAGCTCCACCAGGATCTTCGCGTACTCGCCGTCCGGATCACCGCTGCCCAGCGTGGAGAACACGGCCATCAGCCACCTCTCAGGCCGCCCGGGAACCGACAGCGTGTAGTCGACCCGCCGGGAACCGGCGGGGATCTCGCTGGCCGGATCGGCGGCCGCGATCCGCTCGGTCCGAATTCCGATCGCCCCGTCCACGGTGACCTGGGCCGCGTCGTCCTGCCCGGCGGCCAGATAGGCGACGACCTGCGCGGGGTCGCCGGGCCCGGCCGGGCCAGGCGATCCCTCCGACACCGCGAATGAGGCCGGCACGGCCGCCCCGTGCACGTACTCAACCGGCAGGTACAGATCGAGGCCGGCCTTCTCGCGCGCGCGGGCTGCCATCGCGGAAAGGCGGCGCTCGAGCTCGATCCGCTGCCGTACCAGCGAGTCCCGCGGCAGCTCCCTGGACAGGCGGCCGAACACCTGGTCGAGGATCTTCCTGATCGCCTCGGCGGTGCCCTGCCGGACCGGGATCCGCTGCCATCCCGGCGGCAGCACGATCGTGTACCCGCTCGCTGCGCCATCGCAGAGCACCGGCCGCGGTTGCTGCGTTATCTCCTGCGGTGTCGTGTCCGGTTCAGCGGGTACTGGCACGGTTCAGCTGCCCCCCGTAGGCACTTCAAAGGTGCTTTTGTACCAGCTGGACACCGCCGGGATGTGCAGGTCTATTGCCGGGCTGCCAGGGCCGTCGAGTTCGAATCCGCCCAGCGCCAGGCTGCCGACGCCGGTGAGCGTGCTCGCGCCGGCCCCGATACCCATGACGCCGGCCAGGACCTTCCCGGCCGCGGCGGCATCGGCAAAGTCCTCGGGAAATCGCTGCCCTAGGGTGTACAGCCTGGCGAGATTCTCCGCGTCCTCGGGTGAGCCGCCGAGGTTGATGGCCACCTTCGCCAGGGCAGGCAGCTGGCCGGCATCTACTTCCGCGAGGTCAGGGGCGAGCTCGGTGACCCGCTGCATGTACTGCACGGCGATCCTGCACAGGCTCTGATCATCGTAGAGGTCAGCGACGCTGGAGAGCTGGGCCTCGCCTTTCGCCAGCATCGCGGCCCGCTGCCCGACAATGATCGAGCTGGCGGCCTCCTCGCTTCCTTCCGCCATCACCCGGATGCCCGTGCTGACCAGCTTGCCGACGCCGAAGGTCGCGCAGGCGAAGGCGTCCAGCGCAAAATCCCACCAGGACCCGTTGCCGGTGCCGGCCAGCAGCAGCCGGCCCGCGGTCGCTGTCGCTGTGGTCAGGAACGCTGCCAGCACGAGCCCGTCAACGAGGACATCGAGTCCAGGGATGAACTGGGCGATGATGAAGGCGGCAACCGCCAGCACGGTGCCGATGACTTCCAGGGCCGTGCAGATGTCGCGAATCCACCAGGCATTTTCCTTCACCCAGTCCTTGACGTCGTCCCACGCGTCGTCAAAGGCGTTCTTGAACTGATCCCAGAAGCTGTCCTTCATGGCATCGTCGATCGCCGAGTGGATCAGGCCCGCGTGATAGCTGCCGGAAGAATCGCGCAGGGCCGTCGCCTTGCTCAGCAGCGCCCTGGCCGCGCTGAGCGCCTCTTGTGCCTGGCTCACCGAGGTGTGATAAGCCTGCACCTGCTGCTTCTGCTGCGCGGTCAGGTTATTGCCGGACGGCAGCACGGCCGGAGTGCTGACGGTCTTGTACGGTCCCTCCGCCTCGCTGAGCGCGGTGAGCGACTGGGCCTGGGCATGCTCAAGATCCGGCAGCCAGCCGCTCAGCGCCGACGCGACCTTCTGGTACCTGCCCACGACCTTGTCCAGGTCGCTGGCCACCTCGTTCGACTTGGAGCGAATCTTGTCGGCATACTTGCCCGTCAGCGTGCTGTCACCGCCGATCTTGCGGAGCGCCGCCACCTGGCCGGTGATCTGCCTGGCCACTGCCGACAGATGCGCGATCTCCTCGCTGACCTGCGATGGGTCGCCGGGCACCGGATCAGCGTCCAGGCCAAGCGGCTGCCACTGATAACCGGCCGGTCGTGCCATGCCGTTCCTCCCTGCCCGCTCGGCCTTCCGGTCACTTCGTGCCGCCGCCCGGGCCGGTGCGGCCGTGCCCGGTGCGGCCGGGCCCGGTGCCGCCCGGCCGGCTGGTGCTTTGCGGCTAGCGCTTCGCGGTGAGGCTGGACTGGAGCTTGGTGTCGGTCTGCGTGAACGCCTGCTTCGTCTGACTGATCATGGTGCCGAGCGCCTGCATGGAACTCACCAGCTTCTTCCTGTGGTAGTCCCAGTTCCCGGCAAAGGAGTCCATCGCGCCGGCGATGTCGCCCGAGCCGAGCGCGCTG
The DNA here is from genome assembly GCA_003168215.1 of Actinomycetota bacterium. Classification (GTDB taxonomy): domain Bacteria; phylum Actinomycetota; class Actinomycetes; order Streptosporangiales; family Streptosporangiaceae; genus Palsa-506. Next base: position 3,608 of record PMSW01000078.1, on the reverse strand, counting down.
TCGTAAGAACTCTCCTGCGCCTTGATGTTCTGGAAGTCCGATACCAGGCCGCTCAGGGATGTCTCCGACTGGTCGAGCAGCGTGTAGTCAACTTTCAGGTCAGCCATCGCCTACCCCGCCTCTGTCGTGGCGCCGCGCTGACGGCGCCCCGGCGCCTGCCGCTCCATCGGGTGCTCGCGTCTCCGCACCGGGCGCAGTGACACGGGCCGGCCACCGGCCGCCCCATCGTCATGCCGGACCGGGACGGGGCCAGCGGCCCGGCGCGCTGCAGGGCCCCGGTTTGCCGCCGGCCGCCAGACTGGCGCCAGGTGGGAACTCACTTAAGTTACAGAACGGCCGTACTCCCCCGCAGCAACTTCCACGGATACGAAACGTGGCCATTGGTGTCAAAGCTCTACGCGAGGGATCTGCGCTCAGGGGCACCCGCGGCGCCACCCGCCGGATCCTCGCTCAGAGCGTCGCGCCCACCAGCACGGGTTCGCTGACCAGCTGAACGCCGAACGTATCGCGGACGCCGTCCCTGATTTCCCTGGCGAGCGCGAGCAGCGCCGTGGTGCTGGCGCCACCCGGATTGACCAGGGCGAGCGTGTGCTTGGTCGAGATCCGCGGGCCGGGCTGGCCCGGGCCTGGCTGGCCTGGCTGGCCCGGGCCTGGCTGGCCGGCCGGTAGCGGACGGCCGCTGCCCGCGTATCCCTTTCCGAAGCCCGCGCGCTCGATCAGCCACGCGGCCGGGATCTTGACCCGGCCGCACTCGGCCGCGAAACACGGGATGCGCACATCAGCACCCACGCGGGCCGCGACCGCCCTGCTGAGCGCGGCGAACTGGGCGCTGTCGAGGACGGGATTGGTGAAGAAGGAACCCACGCTCCTGGTATCCGGATCCGCCGGATCCAGCACCATCCCCTTGGCCCGGCGAAGCCCTAGTACCGCGTCGCGGGCGGCTGCCAGCGGCACCCGGCCGCCCTCGGCAATGCCGAGCGAACGGGCCAGCTCGGCATACCTGACCGGCGCCGACAGCGGATCGCGCACGAGCCGGAAGGTGACATCGAGCACGATGAACCTGCCGGTCGCCGCGCCAGCCGCGGTGCGCTTGAAGAAACTCGTCCGGTAGCCGAATCCGCAGTCGGCGTTCGACAGCTCGGCCGCCGTGTCACGTCGCCGGTCGTACGCTCGGACGGCGACGATAGTGTCGGCCACGTCCTGGCCATAGGCGTTGACGTTCTGGATCGGCGTGGCCCCGGCCACGCCAGGGATGCCGGACAGGCACTCAAGGCCCGACAGCCCGCTGCCGACCGACCAGTCAACGACCGCGTCCCAGTCCTCGCCGGCCGCTACCCGGACGGCCACGCGGTCGCCGTCATGCGCGGCCACGATGCCGCGGGTGGCCACCCGGACGACCGTGCCAGGAAAGCCCGCATCAGCTATCACGAGGTTGCTGCCGCCGCCAAGGACGAGCACCGGCTCGCCGCGCTGGTCCGCGCCCCGGACCAGCGCGACGATCTGCTCGTCGCTGGCTGCCTCGATGAAGCGCGCGGCCGGCCCGCCAAGACCAAGCGTGGTGTACCCGGCGAGCGCTACCTGCTCCCGGACAATCACGTCGCGCATCTTACGTGGTCACGTGGCCGGGACATGCGAGTACCAATCCGGCCTGCCGACGTCCTGGTCAGCCGCCGCCGTTGAGGCTCTGGATCTCGCCGACGCTGATCTGCCTGCCCGCCGTACTTGGCAGCAGCTGGCCGTTGTTCAGCGGCTGCATGCCGGGCTCCGGCGGCAGCGGGCCGTCCCCGTCGCCGGTGGTGATTGCCCAGTACGTCTGCCAGCCCACGCTGGCCGTCAGGTTGAATCCGGTGCTGGGCCGCAGGTACGTGACGCCGCAGTCGATCGGCTGGTTGGCGCCGGTGCCGGCCATCTGCCGCGCCGTCGCCGTGGAGCCCAGGTAGCCGCAGCCACCCGTGTACAGGGTCGCGTCCGGCGTGCCCGCCTGGATGCTCAGCGGCTGCGCCATCGCCCACACCGTCACGCTCAGCGAGCCGTCGGGCAGCGACGCGGTTACCGTGGCATAGGGACGGCCGCCGGCTGCCGTCTCGAACGCCCCGGCTAGGCGCACCCGGACGTATGTCGGCAGGTTCGTGTAGTTGCGGCCCGCCGGGTTGATGTCGATGTTCGCGATCCCCGGCCTGGTCAGCTTGGCCAGGGCAAGCAAGCGCAAGGTGCTTGGCGGGATCGGCGGTGTCGGCGGCAGCTGCCCGGGCGGTACCCATGCGTACAGCGGCAGCTTCAGGCACTCGGCCTTGCCCGCGGCGGATGCCGCCGGATTGATCGGCAGCAGGTACCAGGTGCCCGCTGGCGGCGGGTTCTGCTTGAGCAGCTGCTTTGCCTGCGTGTAGGACTTGTCGATGTCGAACGTGGCGGGCGGATTCGGGCCCCACTCGCTGATGATCTGCTGGCTTCCGCTGACCGCACCGCCGATGGGCTCCCACAGGCAGGGCGGCGGCGGGATCGCGACGGGGTTGTCGGTTCCGGCAGACCAGTTCCCGCTGAAATGGATGAACTTCTCCAGCGGCACCGAGCAGCTGGAGCCGCCGCAGCTCACCCCCGGAGGCGGGCCGCCGCTGCCCGCGCTCGCCGTCCCCGCTATCGCGAGGGGCAGCACAAGTCCCGCAACGATCACGGTGGCAGCGCGGAGGCGGCGGATCATGGCTTGCACTCCCTAGCCTGCGGATAGTAGACGGCGGGATAGTTGCCTATCACCCGCCAGTTACCTGTTCCGCCCTTGGCAAGAATGTCGGTATAGCGGAAATAGTGGTCATCAGCAGGCGTCCGGTCCGGAATCACCTTCCCGGTCGTGATGCTGGTGTTAGCCGACCGCGCATTGTCATAGCAGCCGCTGACGTCGATGGCTCCCTTGTGCGCAGGATCCGCGAACGCCCGCATATGCGTATAGCTCACGGTGCCGCGGAACGACTCCGTCGTCACGTCGGGCTTCGCGAGGTCGGCCGCGAAATCACGGAGCACTGCGTGGCTGACGTACGCGGTCCACCGCGTGTCCTTGCCGCCGGTGTACTCGGCGTAGAGATAGGCGAGCTCGAAGTCCTTGTCCGCGACTACCGCGCGGGCCCGGCGGGAGCCGGCCGGCAGCCAGCCGGACATCTCGACGCGGACGTTCTGGCCGAACGGCGGCCGGGTCAGCGCCCCCCGGGCGGATGGTGCCGACGCTGGAGATGCCGCCGCCGGAGCCGGCCCCGCAGGGTGGAACGTCGCCGGCTTTGCCGCCGACCCGCAGGCCGCGACGAACGCCAGAGCAGCCCCGATGAGGGTTATCTCAAGCCGGTGGCGACTCATCAGCCCCTCACGCCGCGTTTTATCTCAAAGTGGCCGACTTCATGACAAGCGCCTCGAAGATAACGGAAGCGCCAGATGATCACAACGCGAATTACAGAGTTGAGACCCGGGGGCGATCCCGGCGCGCCACTGCGGTGAAGTGATCAATATGCGGCGAAATAGCGCGGGCGTACACTCGCGCCGGTCAGCCCGTGCCGCGACGGAGGCGGACCGGGGAGGACCAGGGCCGCGCCGCGCAGCGGGCGAGCCGGACGGGCACGAAGGCA
>PMSW01000072.1 GCA_003168215.1 Actinomycetota bacterium | reverse complement strand
CCCGCCCGGCAGCCAGCCCCGCTTCCCTGACCGCCCCCGCCCCGCCCGGCAGCCCCCCAAGCCGGCGTGACCCCGGCCCTGCCAGTCCCCCCGGACTGGCAGGACCGGGGCTCTTCGGGCGCCCGGCTCGGGAGAGATCACGAAGAGTGGCCGGAAGCCTCGAGGGATGCCAGGTCGTCGGTGACGTATCGGGCCATGGCGTCAGGGAGCACCGCTCGATGCTCATCTCGCAGGCGCTTGCCGGTCTCGCTGAGCAGCGCCGCCAGGCGCCGGGCGGCGGACAGCAGCCGGGCGGGACCCAGATCAGCAACCGTGGCCCCGATCCCCGCCGGGATCTGCCCGGGCGCGAAGTCCAGGATGCTGGTGAGCCCGTACTGGGGATCAGGGACGTCACCGGCGGCCGCCGCGAGCCGCCATAGCTGGCTTCTGGCCGCATGCAGCTGCTCCAGGGCCTCCCATAGTGACTGGCGGCGCAGGTACTTGCCGAAGTCGGCCAGCGCGCACCAGCCCCCGAAGGCCCACTCGCGAACATGCTCGGGCGTTACCTGAGGCCGCTCACCGGAGGTAAGGAGCAGTGCGCCTGGATCGTAGAGCACGACCGCACCGGGGATGGAGCCGCCAGGCACCGATGCCGGGAAGACCACCAGGTCGACCTGGCAGCGGTCGGCGTACTGGGCGAAGATCCGCTCGTGGGTGCCCGGCACGCCAGGCAGCTGGTGATGATAGCTGTCGACGAGGTCGCCAAGGCGGTCCACCGCACGGCGGACCTTCCCTGCGGCCGCAGGGAAGTCCTCGTCCCGGACCCCCATGCCGACGTCGAGGTCAGAAAGGCGGTCTCCTTCGCCCCGGGCCAGCGAGCAGCCGATCACTAGCCACTCGATGTCGTCGTCTGCTTCGCATAGCTTCAGCAGCCCCTCAAGGAGCGCCCGCTGTCCCGCGAGCTCAGCAGGAAGCTGCTCGATCCAATCCCGTCCCTGAAGGCCCATGGCGCAATAATGCTCGCTCCAGGCTGCCGTTACTCAGCCTCGCTGGAGGCTGGTGGTTACTCAGCAGCACCGGGCGGCTCGCTGGTGCCATCCGGATGGCTCCGGTGTGCGGACCAGGCACCAGGCCCGCTCGTGGAAGAATCTTCGCATGTGCTCTGACCATCACCCCTGATCCGGAGGATGAGTTGCCCATCAGCGACGAGAAGCTCGGCGATTTCCTGGATCGGCTCGCCGACCGCGTGCCGGCCCCGGGCGGGGGCGCCACTGCCGCCCTGCACGCCGCGCAGGGTGCGGCGCTGCTCGGCATGGTCGCCCGCTACACCACCGGCCAGAAGTACGCCGAGCATCAGGTGACGATCGCCCGCATCATCGCTGAGGCCGATGATCTGCGCGGCATCGCGCTCCGGCTCGCCGAGGCTGACGCCGAGGCGTTCACTGCCGTGATCGATGCCTACCAGCTCCCCAAGTCCACCGCCGCGGAGCGGGCCGCCCGCTCCGCGGTCATCGCCCAGGCGCTGGTCGGCGCGGCCTGGCCGGCGGCCCAGGTCATCAGCATCGCCGGGATGGTGGTGGATCTCGCCCAGGCGCTCTTGACGATCAGTAACCCCAACGTCATCAGCGACGTCGCAGCCGCCGCCGAGGCTGCCCGGGCCGCGGCGGCAACTGCCCGGGTCAACGTCGAGATCAACCTCGCCGGCATCGCCGACGAGCAGGCCAGCCTGGGCATGATCGCCGAGACGGGCAAGGCTGACGACATCATCGCCCGTGCCGGGCAGATCACCGCTGCCGTCCGTGAGCAGATCCGTGCCTGACCGCCGCTTCGAGGCAGGTCCGTCCTGAGGCCGGCCCGGCCACGCTGAAGTACCGCCGCCCGGCCACGCTGAAGGCCGACCGCNNGCCGCGGGCCACGCTGAAGGCCCGACCGCCGCCGGGCCAGGATAAGGCCGACCGCCGACCGCCGCCGGGGATCAGGCTGGCTGCGCCGTGACCCCGGTCACCGCCCAGCGGCCCCGGGCGGTGCGCGCCAGCATGCCGATCAGCCGGGCCCCGATGAACGCGGCCAGCCCCGCCCACACCCCGCCGATGCCCCAGTGGAAATGCAGCGCGGCGAGGGTGATCGGGACAAAGAATCCCACGGCCGCGACGAGCGTAACGGTCCGCAGGAAGCCGACATCGCCGGCTCCGATGAGGACGCCGTCCAGGGCGAACACCACTCCGGCCGCCGGCTGCATGCCGACGAAGTACGGCCAGTACAGGTGGGCCTGGTGCTGCACCGCCGCGGAGGAGCTGAAGGCCGCCGGGATCAGCCACCAGCCCGCTGCCAGCACGGCGCTGAACGCGATCCCCGCGCCCAGTCCGTAGCGCGCCACCTGCCAGGCGGTCCGGCGGGCAGTGCCGGCATCCCCGCCGCCCAGTGCGGCCCCCACCAGGGACTGCGCGGCGATCGCGAACGAGTCGAGCAGCAGCGCGCTGAACTCCCACAGCTCCAGCCCGATCTGGTGCGCCGCGATCTGCGCGGTGCCCATCCGCGCGGCGACTGCCGCCGCGGTGAGGAACGCAGCCTGGAAGCCGGCCTCGCGCAGCAGCAGTTCCCGGCCCACGGCGAGCTGCGCCCGCAGCACGGCCCACCGGGGCCGCCACCGGCTGCGCTCGGCGCGGATCGCGCGCAGGAACAGCAGACCTCCGACCACCTGGGCGCCGACGTTGGCGATTGCCGAGCCGGCCAGCCCGAGCCCCACCGGATATACCAGGATGGGCGAAGCCGCCGCCGACAGGGCGTTGGCGATGAGCACGATCCGGACCGGGCTCCTGGTGTCCTGCACGCCGCGCATCCAGCCGTTGCCGGCTAGCACGAGCAGGATTCCCGGCAAGCCGAGCACAGCGATACGGAACCAGGTCTCCGCTGCACTGGCTATCGGCCCGTGACCGCCCGCCAGCAGCCGCAGCAGCGGCCCGGCGAAGAGCTCGCCCAGGCCGGCCGCCACCGCGCCCAGGGCCAGCGCGAGCACCGACGCCGTGGTCCCTTCCTCGATCGCCCGGTCACGCCGCCCGGCGCCGAACCAGCGTGCGGCGCGGCCAGTCGTGCCGTAGTCGAGGAACCCGCCGATCATCGCGACCAGCGACAGCAGCGTGCCGCCGATGCCCAGCGCGCCGAGCGGAAGCGGCCCAAGGTGCCCCACGACCGCCGTGTCGATGAGCACGAAAGAGGGCTCGGCGGTGAGTACCACGAAGGCAGAAGCCGCCAGCCTGAGCATCCTGCGGGTGCTCAGCGCGGGCGGCGGGTCAGGTTCAGCTCGTGACATCAGCGGTCGTGAACCGTGCCCAGGCGATCGCGCCGAAGATGATCACGTAGATGCCAAACGATGTCAGCCCATGCAGCAATTCCGGCCACGCGATCGGCGACCGGAGCAAGGCGTCGAACGAAAGCCACCAGTGCGTCGGCAGGTACGGATGTACGACGGCGAACTGCGGCACGCTGTCGGTTACCTCGCTGGCCAGCGCGAGCACCAGCACGGCGGCGATGGCGCCGATCGGATGCTCAGTCAGCGTCGAGACCGCCAGCCCGATCGCGGCCAGCGCCGCCATTGCTCCGGCCACGTACAGCGTGACGAAGACCAGCCGCAGCAGCCCGGCGCCGAGCGAGATGGTGGTGCCGGACAGCAGGGTCACCGGCCCGACCGGGAACAGCGCCGCGCCCATCGCCAGCGACATAGCCGTCACCACCCCGCAGGCGGCCAGGCAGAAGATGACGACGGCGACGTACTTGATGCCCAGCAGCCTGGTCCGGCCGGCCGGGATGGCGAGCAGGTAGCGCAGCGTGCCGTGACCGGCCTCGCCGGCTACCGAGTCTCCCGCCACTACCGCGACGACGAGCGGCAGCACGAGAGTGAGCAGCACGGTCAGCGAGAGCAGCGCGAGGAACACGCCATTGCCCGCTACCTGGCCGATGAACGCCGGCCCCTGCCCGCTGCCGCCGCCAGCCGGCGATGCGGACAGCTTCAGCGCGACCCCGATCAGCACCGGGATCGCGGCAAGCACCGCGAGCAGCGCGAGATTGCGCCACCGCAGGAAGATAAGACTGAGCTCCGAGCAGAGAAACCGTATCCAGTGAATAACGGGCCCAGCCCGGTAACCCGGCTGCCGGACCGGATCGAGCCGTGTGCCGGTCAGGTCAGCCGCCGGCCCGCTGGCCTCAGCCGCCGGCCCGCTGGCTTCAGCCGTCGACATCGAAGCCCTCGCCGGTGAGCTGAACGAACAGGTCTTCCAGGCTGGGGCGCGGGGTGGCGAGCCCGGCCACCGGAACGCCGGCGTGCACGAGCTGCGCGCATACCTCCTCCGGCGGCTGCTCGCCGAGCTGCGCGCTCGCTTCGTCCTGGCCGGCCTGGACATCCTGCAGCCCGAGGCCAGCCAGCACCTCCGCCGCCCGGGCGGGCTGGGCGGTGCGGACCAGGATCCGCGTCGCGCCCCGGCCGCGCAGCTGTTCCAGGGTCCCCTGGAACACCAGCTTCCCGGTCCGCATCACCCCGACGTGCGAGCAGATCTGCTCGACCTCGGCGAGCAGGTGGGAGGACACGAAGACGGTGGTGCCCCCGGCGGCGATCTCCCTGATCAGGCCGCGCACCTCCCTGGTGCCCTGCGGGTCGAGGCCGTTGGTCGGCTCGTCCAGGATCAGCAGCTCGCGCGGCCCGAGCAGGCCGGCCGCGATTGCCAGCCGCTGCTTCATGCCGAGCGAGTAGGCGCGGTAATGCTTCCTGGCCGCACTGAGCAGGCCCACCCGGTCCAGGGCAGCGGAGATCCGTGCCTCGGCGGTGCGCCGGTCCGCGGTCCGGTCCGCCGCGTCGTACCTGGCCAGGTTGGCCTTGCCGGACAGCTGAGAGTAGAAGGCAGGGCCCTCGACCAGGGAGCCGACCCGGGACAGGACCGTGTTCGCGCCCGCCGGCATGGACACCCCAAGCAGCTCCTGATCGCCGCTGGTCGGCTGGACCAGGCCGAGCAGCATCCGGATCGTGGTGGTCTTGCCTGACCCGTTCGGGCCGAGGAAGCCGTAAACGCAGCCACGGGAGACGGCAAGGTCGATGCTGTCCACCGCGAGCTGGCCGCCGCGGAAGCGCTTGCTCAGCCCGCTGGTCGCGATCGCCGGGCTGGCGCCGCCGGCTGCCTGGCTGATCTTATCGGGCAGCGGTTCAGCACCGAGGTTGCCGAAACTGATCTCATCCCGCTGCCCGGCACCGCGGTAGCCAGCGCTCACTTCGCCTGCGGCGCGGCGGCGTAGAGCACGGACGGCGCGACGGCGCCGATCAGTGCCTTGCCGCTGCTCGTGATCAGCACCGAGAGCAGGCTGGTGCGCAGCAGGCGCCCGCTCCCCCACGAGCCGTGCACCGGCGTGGCCGACCGCAGCAGGGCACCGGCCTCGCCGCCCGCCGGCCCCGTGGTCAGGCCAGCGGCGGGGAGGACGGCCACGGCCGTCCAGCCGCTGCCGATCACCCGCGGCGCGCTGGCCGCGCCCAGCGGGAACGTCCCGCCGGTCGTCGGTGCGTACGCATACCAGCCAGCGCCCTGCCAGCCGGCGCCGGGGTGCAGGCGCCCGGCGTGCGTCAAGTCCCCGCGGATCAGCTTCATCAGGCGCTGCCGCTGGCTCTTGGTCAAGCCCTTCAGCGACCCCTTCGCCATGCCCGTGCGGTGGATGGCCACGCCCTTGGGGAGCAAGCGCTTCGGCAAACCCTTAGGCAAACCCTTCGCCATGCCGATGCGATGGGCGGGCACGCCCCTCGGGAGGTGGACGAAACCGCTGCTGCCGCCGGACAGTGCCCCGAGCGGGCCGGCCAGGCCGAGCGGGCCGGCCAGGCCTGCTGGGCCGGCCGGGACCGTGACGGTCTTTACCTTGGCGCCTGGCGGCGGCGTGAACGTGAAATTGGACTCGGCCGGGCGGCCGAACGAGATCGAGGTGTACCCGACCTCGTACGCGGGGCTCGCCGAGCCGCGCGCGAAGACCTGCACCCGCAGCGGCAGGTAGCGGCTGGCGTCAACGGCGATGCTCACCCGGCCGATGAGGGAGCCGGGGTCCTTCGGCGCGAGCACAAGCTGGTAGGCAGGCTGCCCGGCGACCATCACGTTGCTCTGCACGCTCACCGTGGTGGTCGGCCCGAGCATGGCGAGCAGCCGCTGCGCGGCCTGCTGCGGTGTCGGCACGCTGACCGTGAGGGTGCTCTGGTAGGCCTGGCTGGACGAATGGGAGCTGGACGAGTAGGAGGCGGTCGACGAATGCGCCTTGCTCCCCGAAGAGAACGACGCCCCCGGCTTGAACGAGCTCGCCGGGCCCGGGGCGGCCAGGGACGGCCCGGCTGGCAGCTCAAGGTGCGTCGCGGTGTTCGTCTTGCTGTCCCAGAGCCATACTTGACGGCCGTCGGCGCGCAGGTCGGTCTCGCCCAGCGGCACCGGAACGGCGAGCCTGAGCTGCCCCGGGCCGCCGTACCAGATCTCGGTAGTGTGGGAGCCGGCCAGCAGCGACGTGATCGGCGCAGCGCCGCCAGCGGCCGGGAGGTCGGGCAGCCCGAGTGCTGCGTCCGACGTGATCACGCCGCTCAGCGGCGGCAGTGAGCTGTTCGCCGCGATCGCGGCGACGAGCTGGGCCGGGGTGCGGGCCGGCAGTGCGGGCGCGGCCTGGGCGCCGGTGAGCAAGGATCCGGCCGCCACGACCCCGACGATCGCGACCGCGCCGAACGGCACCGCCCACCTCGCCCGGCGGGGGAATCTCGGCGCCTTACTCATGGGCCACCTCGCTCGTTACCGCATTTGAGACCATTTACAGCCTACTGCCGATGCATCCGCTCAGGCGCGCACGTCATCCATGGTGGTGAATCCGGGGATCGGTCACCTTGCAAGGTGACCGATCCNNCACCACGTTCGGCTGGGGCGCTAACCCGACTGAGCGCCGCTGCGGGCGCTACTGCCGCTGGGGCGCTACTGTCGCGGGTGTGACGCCGCTGACAACGCCAGCACTGTGGCTGACCGGCGCGGAGCGCTCGCTGCTGCTGGCAGGCCTGTCCATCGCGCTAGGCGGCCTCGCCGGGCGCGGGCTCGCCCGGCAGTACCTTGCCAGGGAGGACACGGCTGCCGCGCCCGCACCGCTGCCGGCGCCGTGGGCGCTGCGCGGCTCGCTCATCGGCCTGGCGGCAAGCGCCGCGCTGCTGGCCACCGCGCTCGCGGGTCCGGGCGTAACGGCGAGCCTGGCCCGCCCGCCGGTAGCTGGCCTGGGTTCCAGGGCCACCGGCGTGATCGCTGCCGCGGAACTGGCCTGCTTCGCGCTCGCCGTGATCCTGCTCCGCCTCCGGCAGCCTGGCTGGAGCGTGCCACCGCTCCTCGGGGTCGTACTTGCCGAGGGAATACGGGCTCATCCGGAGGGCATGATCCCGGTGGCGGGAGCGCTGCTCACTTACTGCCACCTGCTGCCCGCCGTGCTCTGGGCCGGCCTGCTCGTGTACACGGCCCGCGCCGCGCTCGCCTGGCGGGCCTACCCGCGGTTCGCCCGCGGCCTGTTCCGGCTCTATGGCACGGCCGCGGCCTGGCTGTTCGCGGTCGTCGTGGTGACCGGCGTGATCTCGGCCCTGCTGCTCGTGCCGGCAGGATTGCTGCTGACGACCACCTACGGGCGGTTTCTTATCGCCAAGGCGGTGCTTGTCGCGGTCGTGGCCGCGCTGGCGCTGGCCAGCCGGGCGGGGCTGCGCCGCCCCGCGGACAGCGGTGCCGGCCTGCCGCTGGCGACCAGGCTGGAGATCGGCGCGCTCGCCGCGGTGCTGGCCGTCACCGGGCTCCTGACAGTTCTGACGCCGCCGGCCAAGCCGGTCTTCCCGGCAGCGGCGCGGCCGGCCGCGCAGGCCCCCCGCTGCCGCCTGCCCGCGACGCGGCCTCCCCGCGACGCGGCCTGCCCGCAGCGCGGCGGCTACCGGTTGACCGAGCCCATATCGGCGTAGCGGTCGCCGGCCGGCGGCCCGACATGTTCTTCGAGCCATGCCACATCCTGGTCGCTCAGCTCGATGCCTGCCGCTGCGATGTTCTCCTCCAGGTAGGTCCGGCGCTTGGTACCGGGGATCGGCACCACGTCATCCCCGCGGGACAGGACCCAGGCCAGCGCCAGCTGGCCGGGGGTGCACCCCTTGGACGAGGCAAGCTGCTCCACGGTGGCGACAAGCGCCAGGTTGCGGTCGAAGTTCTCTTCGGCGAAGCGGGGAAACCGCCCGGCCCGTGAGTCACCGTCGGGCAGGTCAGACTGGCGCTTGTACGCACCGGTCAGGAATCCCCGCCCGAGCGGGCTGTAGGCCACGAACCCGATCCCCAGCTCCCTGACGGTGGGCAGCACCTCGGCCTCGACGTCCCGGGTGAACAGGCTGTACTCGGTCTGCAGGGCAGTGACCGGGTGCACGGCATGGGCGCGCCGGATGGTCTGCGCGGACGCCTCGGACAATCCCAGATAGCGGACCTTGCCGGTCTCGACGAGCGAGGCCATGGCGCCCACCGTGTCCTCGATGGGCACCGTCGTGTCAACGCGGTGCTGGTAGTACAGATCGATATGGTCGACGCCGAGCCGGGCCAGCGACGCGTCGCACGCCGAGACAACGTACTCGGGCCGGCCGTTGATGCCCACCCACGAGCCGTCCTCCCTGCGCTCGTTACCGAACTTGGTCGCCAGCACCACATCCTCTCTTCGGCCCGCGATGGCCTTGCCGACCAGAAGCTCATTGGTGAACGGGCCGTACATGTCGGCGGTATCGAGGAACGTGCATCCGAGCTCGATAGCCCGGCGGATGGTGGCGATCGACTCGCCCTCAGCGCCGGTGCCGTAGAACTCCGACATTCCCATGCAGCCGAGGCCGAGGGCAGAGACGGACAGTGAACCGAGCTGACGGGTCTGCATCGGACCAACATATCCAGCGGCACCAGCAGGCCGTGCGCCCGGCTGCCTCCTCACCACCGGTCGTGCTGGGCGGCGGCGGAGTCGCCGGGCCGATCCTCATCACCGGTCGTGTCCTCACCACAGGTCGTGCTGGGCGGCGATGGGGTCACCGGGCCACTCATCCATCGCGTCCAGGTTGTCGTGCGCGGGGTAGGAGGCAGCGGCAGGCCCGTCGGCGAATGCCCGCAGCACATTGGCTGTTACCCGCCTGGTGAAGCGGCCGCACTCGGCGGTGATGCCGAAGTTGTTGCGGCCGCCGAAGGATTCCACCCAGCGCATGGTCCCGGCATTGAAGACCCCGGCCCCGCCGCGATGGGTGTAGTACGCGGAATCGGAGAAGCTGCGGATGCCGCGGCAGGTCAGCGGCGAATGGGACAGGATCTGGATCGGGCGCTCGACGGGGTCCCCCGGGTTGACCCTGTCGTACTCGTCGCCGACCAGGCCGCGGAACCTTGATCCCTTCCGCACCCCGGTCCCGCGGAACAGCCAGGCATCGGGGGTGACGACGACGAAGTCCGCGGTGGTCGGATTGGACTCATACAGGGTACCGGTCAGCGACGACTCTGGGTCGGGATCCGGCGGCTCCCGCCAGTCACTGGTCACCAGCGCGTTGTCCTTGCCGTACATCGGGTCTTCGAGGTAGCTGGTCTTGTAGCAGATGACGAGCCGGTCGCGGCCCAGGCGGGTCGGGGCGAGCCTGGTCCGGCGGAACATCGCGTTGGCGCCGAGGAAGGCCAGGTTGACGCCGGCGTCCCTGGCCGCGGTGACGTGCGCCCGTTCCGGCGGGCACCAGTACTCGTCGTGCCCGAGCGAGAGCAGCGCGCTCGCGCCGGCCAGCAGGTGCCGGTGGGCGGCGATGTCCATGCTGGTCACGTAGGCGAGCGGCAGGCCCATCCGCTCGGCGAGCTCGATCACCTTGCGCTCGTAGACGAGAAACAGCAGGGCGCCGTTGTCGTTCGCTGGCCGGTCGAGGCTGACCGCAAGTGCCCGGTTGTCGTAGTCGTCGATCCCGCCGGGACCGTTGTACAGGTCGTAGCCGCCCCAGGTGTTGTAGGCCTGCCAGGTGGCGACCGAGTTCTTGATCACTACCTTGCCGGCGGTGTCCGCGGAACGGACCGTGAGCGGCACGTACCGCTGCGCCCCGGAATCGGCATCCAGGCGGAGCAGGTAGGAGCCGGCCGGCCAGTCATCGGTCGGCACCGTCAGCGAAGGCTCCCATCCGGCGCTGACCGTGTTAGTGTCCGCGACCCGCGTCGGCCTCCGCTGCCGGTGGCCGCGCAGCGGCCCTGATTCCCATACCCGGCGGGCCAGGTCGCCGCGGTACCAGCCCATCCGGAAGGCCACCACCCGGTAACCCGACGAGGTGGTGGATACGTAGAGAGGGACCGGCTCGCCCGGCAGGACGCTCGCCCGCCCGGTGTATCCCTCGATCTCATGGGCGGACCCGAGGTTCCTGATGTACCAGTGCCGGTCACCGGGCAGCGCGCTTTCCGGCACTGCCACCTGGCGCCGCGCCGAGGCGGCCGGCTGACCGCCCGGCCGCGAGACCACCCGGTGTCCCGCCGCGGCAGCCGGCTTGCCAGAGCCGAGGATCTTCGCGGCCGCCGCGGCGCCAGCAGCGACCGCCACGGCGCCAAGGCCGAGGAAGGCTCGCCTGGTCGCGAGGAACGCTCGTTCCGGCGGCAGATTATGCCGGGTCATACCGGCAACATTGACAGGAAACCGCAACGTAATGTGCCGAAGAATAATATTTTGCCTGCTGCTGCGCATTGCTTTAAAGATCGGGCGACGGGCCGCACTTCACCCGGGCAGGAGGCGGCCGGCGCGTTGCAGCCGCGGCCGGTGGCCGCGCACCCGGCCGGGCGACCCGGTGCGCTCGCCCCGCCGGGCCGGCGATGATGCCTACCAATGTCCGAACGGCAGCAGGGCAGTGCCGGCGATGACCGTGAACAGCAAGGTCAGGTAGGCGATGGACAAGTGAAACAGGCGCATAGGGGCGGGTGCGTCGCCAGCGCTAATCCGCCCGCGGAGCCGGTGCGCCTCGACCAGGAACCAGGCGCCGAGCACCGCCGCGCACCCGCCGTAGAGCCACCCGGCGTCCGGAGTCAGGACTAGCGTGGCCGCGACCATGGCGTAGGAGTAGACCAGGATCTTCCGCGCGACTGTCGCCGGCGGCGCGACCACCGGCAGCATCGGCACGCTGGCCGCGGCGTAGTCATCGCGAAACTTCATGGCCAGCGCCCAGAAGTGCGGCGGCGTCCAGAGGAAGATCACGGCGAAGAGCACGATCGCGGGCAGGCCGACGGTGCCGGTAACGGCAGCCCAGCCGACCAGGACAGGGAAGCAGCCGGCCGCCCCGCCGATCACGATATTGGACGCCGTCCTGCGCTTAAGGCCGATGGTGTAGACGAAGACGTAGAACAGGATCGCCCCGTCGGCCAGCGCCGCCGAGAGCCAGTTGACGCCTAGCCCGAGCAGCAGCGTGGACAGCGCCCCGAGCACGATGCCGGACACGAGTGCCTCGCCCGGCTTGATCGGCGCCTTCGTTCCCTTGGCGACCAGCGGGCGGCGCGAGGTGCGCTTCATCACCGCGTCGATGTCGCGGTCGATATAGCAGTTCAGGGTGTTGGCGCTGGCCGCCGCGAGCGCGCCGCCGAGCAGGGTGAGCGCAATCAGCCGGAATGACGGCAGCCCGCGCTGTGCCAGCAGCATCGTGGGAACGGTGGTGACAAGCAGCAGCTCGATGATCCGCGGCTTGGTGAGCAGGAAGAGCGACCTGGCGACCAGCCGGACGGGCCGCCGCCCGCCGACGGGAAAGCCTAGCTGGGCATGCCCGTGGCCGGGCAGCGCGCTCGTCGCTTGTGTCACTCGCCGGCCTCCGTGCCGTCCGCCGTTGACGCTTCCTGATCGGGGCCACCGGCCGGAGCCGGTTCGCCGCCAGCTACGTTACCCGGCCCGTCATCGCCCGCTGAACCCCGTGTCGCCCCGGCGGGCTCGACCGCGGACTCGGTGCTGCCACCGCCGGCCGCCGTTGGCAGGCCGGCCGCCACGGCCGCCGCCCGCGCAGTCCCCGCGTCGGGCGCCGCAGCCCGGGCAGGCATGAGGATCGGCCGGGCGGGGACCCTGCGATGCGGCCGGCTGAACCGCAGATACAGGATCACGGCCACGACGACGAACAGCGCCACCGGGAAAGCGAACGTCAGGACGGCCCCGCCGTCCGCACTGTCAGACGTCGCTGAAGCGAGGATCAATCCTGGCATTCCGGCCTCCCGCTGCGGATGAATGTTCTGGTCATCTGGTTTATCTGGACCCTGGGCGCGCCGGCCAGGCTGACTGCCGCTGGACGAGCAGCCGGTCCAGGCCTGCCGTGAGCGCTTCGGACTCCTCCTCGTCGAGCCACCGCACGAGCAGCCCCACCGTGGCGATGATCAGCGGCGGCAGCATCCCCATCCACACGATCGCTCCGGCAAGCTGCTGATCGTCAAGCACGGTCATCACCTGGTGCGCGGCACCGCCATAGGCCGGGTAGAGCACTCCTGAGCCGAAGACGAGAATCATCCCCAGCACGGTGCCGATCCCCGTCGTGGCGAAGAGGAACGCCACCCGCCGGAGCGGCAAGCTCCGCGGGCGCAGCGGACGCGAACCGATCAGCTGGATCCAGAACAGGATCCCGATGCCGAGGTAGGACGCGTACTCGGCGGATCGCACGGCAGCGTTGCTGAGCACGAGGTCGAACAGCACTGGCAGGTGCCATCCCAGCCAGGTCACGTTGAAGGCGATCGTCACGCCGACGGGCCAGGCCAGCAGCCATCCGCCGCTGGCCGGCCCGCCCTTTGCCGCGTTATTGCCCGTTGCCCTGCTGCCTGCGGCGACAGCCCCGCCTGCCGGACTGCCGTCGTCGGCGCGGTGCGGCAACGGCAGGCCCGCCCGCAGCGCGCGCCAGGGGGCGCCGAGCACCATCAGCGACGGCGCGAAGAACGCAAGCATCAGGTCCTGGATCCCGCGCACCCAGATATAGGTTTCCGACCAGTAGGCAATCGGCGAAACCAGCGCCGCCAGCGCGCAGAGCAGCCCGCCATGGAAGGCCGCCGCTTCCCTGAGCAGCTCCCCGCGGCTGGCCTGCGGGGAGCTGGCGTGCAGGGACCTGGCGTGCAGGGAGCTGGCCCGCGGAGGGCTGGCCTCCGGACGCCGCCGGACGCCTGCCGCAGCCGGTGCCGCCATCATCCGCCGGAGCCCGGTCACCTGCGTGACCACGACTGCCAGGTAGATGACGCCGACCGGCCAGCCGACCGACCAGTGCGCGAGAAGAATGTCCATGTCGGTGCGCCCCTGCCGGGGCAAGCTGCTCCTTCCGCATCGGCGGCGGGATACCGCGGGGCTAGTGGACCAGGTAGAACAGCACCCAGGCGACGACAGCGGTGGCCGCCAGGTAGTTCCAGACCACGGTGAACGCGCTCAGCGCCGCCTGGAACCGCTGCACCGCGAATGCCTCGACGAAGGTGGGCGGCTGCTCGACGAAGGAGATCTCCGCTATCGGCCTGCAGCGCATGATCAGCATCTCCAGCCAGATCATCGCCATCAGCGCGATCACCAGGTAGACGGGGTAAAATCCGGTGAAGACACTGGCGAAGCCCGCGGCACCGGGGAAGAACGGCAGGTTCAGCAGCTCCCAGATCTGCAGGCCGACGGCGGCAAGCCCGAGCACCAGCGCAACTAGGGCGCCGCGCTGCCAGGCCGTCTTGTGGCCGGCCTTGATGCGCTGCAGCACGGCCGTCTGCACGGCGGCGCTGACCACGATCAGCCCCATGATGAGCGTCCCTGCCCACAAGTGCGGCCCGGTGAGCGTGGACGGGTACCACCGGCCGTGTGAGTTGAGCGAGCGCAGGTAGAAGTAGGCGAACACGAAGGCGCCGAAACCGAAGGACAGTGCCCCCATGGCCAGCCGAGCGCCGGTCCACGTCGCGTTCAGCGCCGCCTCGTGGTAAAAACCTGCCTCCTCGGCCTCCGGGCTCAGGCCGGCCGGCTCTGCCGATGTCTGCGTCATGGCTATGCCTCCGCTGCTGCCGTCGGTGCCCCGGTGAACGCCGCGGCCACCACGCCGGCCGGCGGGTTCAGGTCGGCTACCGGCGGCGCCCCCGGCGTGCCGTACTCGTAGGGCCCGGAGAGCACGACGGGGATCCGCGCGAAGTTACCCGGCGGCGGCGGGGACGCGACCTGCCATTCGAGTCCTCGGGACTGCCATGGATTGCCCTCCTCCCGCTCCCGCGCGATCACGGTCGACCAGACGAAGTTGATGACGAAGATCAGGATCGAGCCGCCCAGGCAGAACGCCGAGATCGACACCCAGTCGTTGATCGTCTGCAGGTTGCTGGCGTACTCGAACACCCGGCGCGGCTGGCCGGCCAGCCCGACAGCGAACAGCGGCAGGAAGGTGGAGTTGAAGAAGATGAACATCGTCCAGAAGTGGATCTTCCCGATCGTCTGGTTCAGCTTGATCCCCATCATCTTCGGCAGCCAGTAGTAGACGCCGGCCATGAAGGCGAAGATCAGCCCGCCCATGATCGTGTAGTGGAAGTGCGCCATTACGAAGAAGCTGCCGTGCTCGGTCGTATCGGCAGGCACGTCGGAAAGGAACACCCCGGAGATCCCGCCGATGAGGAAGTTGAAGTACATGCCGAGCGCGAACAGCATGGGCACGGTGAACCTGATCTTGGCCTTCCAGAAGGTGCCCATCGCCACCAGGTAGATGAGCCCGGTCGGGATAGAGATCAGCTCCGTGGTGAGCATGAACAGGGGGCGCATGTCCGGGTTGAGCCCGGAGTCGAACAGGTGGTGCTGCCAGACGAAGAAGCTGAGCACCGTCACGCCGATCATCCCCGCCGCCGCCGTCTTGTAGCCGAACAGCGGTTTCCGGCAGAAGACGGGGATGATCTCCGACACGATGCCGAAGCCGGGCAGCGCCAGGATGTACACCTCGGGGTGGCCGAAGAACCAGAACAGGTTCTGGTACAGGTAACTGCTGCCGCCGAGCTGGTCAGCGAAGAACGCGGTCTGCACCGTCCGGTCGGTAATGATCATGTACATCCCGCCGACAAGCACCGGCGCTGCCAGCACCATCAGGACCGACGTCGCCAGCATCGACCAGACGAACATCGGCAGCCTGCTCCAGCGCATGCCGGGCGCCCGGTAGCAGATGACGGTGACGATGATGTTGAATCCGGCCAGGATGATCGAGATGCCCATCAGCCCGAACGCGACCGCGTAGGAATCGGCGCCCTGGGTGGCCTGGATGGACAGCGGCGCGTAGCCGGTCCAGCCGAACGGGAACCCGCCCAGCATCAGGCTGGAGAACAGGATCAGGAACGCCGCCGGGGTGAGCCAGAACGACAGCGCCTCGATTCTGGGGAACGCCACCCGCTTGGAGCCGATCATGATCGGCACCAGGTAGTTGCCGAACGGCCCGACGACGAGCGAGCTCATCAGCATCATCATCATCGTGCCGTGCTCGCCGACCAGCTCGACGTAGGTACTTGAGCTGAAGATGTGGTACGCCGGCGACAGCAGCTCCGCGCGGATCGCCATCGCGAACAGCCCCGCCGTGCAGAAGTAGATGATCATGCCAACCAGGTACTGGATGCCGACCACCTTGTGGTCGAGCGAGTACCGGAAGTACCTGGCCAGGCCCGCGGCCGCCGAGGCGTCCTCCTCTTCGACGGGGACGGGGCGGCCGGTCATCTGGCGCAGCGGGTCGTTGAACACCCCGAGCCCGGCGATCCAGCCGACCACGGCGAGCAGGTAGCCGAGCACGATCGGGAGGTCGCTGGAGTCAGAGAGCGGCAGCTGCTGGTAGTTGCTGCCCAGGAAGTTGCCCAGCCAGTGGCCTACGACATAGCCGATGACCGCTCCGGCGACCGCCGTGTGGATCGCCGGGCGCAGCCACCAGGGCCGCGCGGGCCGGGAGGCGCCGGGCTCCCGGCCGCCGGGCCCTTTGACCTTCTCCGGCTGTATGTCGATGGCCATCCGGTCACCTCTTCATCGATGCGGGTGAGACTGCATGAGCCGCGAGCTGGCTGCCCCGGCCAGGGCTGCCCCGGCCGGGCCCGGCCAGCGCTGGCTCGGTCACGGCTGCACGGGATCCTGCGGCGGGTAGTAGTAGCCGTTGGCCCCGCCGATGCCGGCCTTGGCCATGGCCTTGTTGATCTGCGGGACCACCGTCGGGTCATAGGTCGTGGCGTACGGCGGCAAGATCCTGGTAACCGCTGCGAGCTGCACGCGGGTGGAGGCAGCCCAGGTCCGGAAGGCGGACATGGACACCACCCGGCCGTAGTCGAACATCGCGCCATGCCAGAGCCCGCACAGCTCCGAGCAGCGCACGACGAACCCGCCCGTGTGCTCGGGCTTGGTGTAGGCGACGTTGTCCACCCCCGGGTTGGCATCGGCCTTGACCCCGAGCTGGTAGGCCCAGAAGCTGTGGATCACGTCCAGCGAGGTCACGTGGAAGGCCACCCACTGGCCCTCCGGCAGCACGAGCTGGGTGGTCTCGAACCCGCCGAACTGCGGGTATCGGTAGGTGAATTTCCACTGCTGCCCGATCACCTGCACCTGGAGTGGCGCGCCGCCCGGCTTCCAGATCGGGCTCGGCCCCTCGCCGGCGCCCGCGCCGTTCGCAATCTTCAGCTCGACGGTGCCGAAGACGGCCAGGAACAGCACGATGACTGACGTGATGGTGATCCAGCTGGCCTGTACCCGGGAGTTCCCGTGCAGTGCCGGCCCGTCCTCGGTGTCACCGTCGCGCTGCCGCCAGACAATCAGGGCATAGCCGAAGTAGGTCAGCACGAAGATCATCACCGGGGCGGCCAGCACAGCCATGACCTTGATATCGAACTGCTGGTTGGCGGCGGAGGACGACATCGTGCCCGGCGGCAGGTGCGGGCCCCAGACGATCCAGATGACCAGATCGGCGATCACGGCCAGGGGCAGCCAGAGCAGGAAGATCCGCAGGCCATGGTTTGGCCCGGCCGGGGCCGCGGGGGCCGCCGGGGGCGGGGCAGCGTCAGCCGCGGCGGACATCAGGCCACCACCTGCATGCTGCCGGTCATGAACCCGATCGTCTGCATGGGACCGCCGAATCCGTCGAGGAAGCCGCCGCCGCAGGGCACCCGGCACTGCCAGATGTAGTCACCTGAATGGCGCGGCGTCATGAAGCTGAAGGTCACTACCTTGTGCGGCCCCGACGTGCACGGTGACGTGCCGCAGAGAGTTGCCGTCAGCCCCGGCGAGGCCATCGGCACGTTCACGTTGAGTGCCGGGATCGAGAACGTGTGCCCGACATTGCAGCCGGACCACGAGTTGATCAGGGATGTCGGTTTGCCGTTCACCCGGATGACGTTGCCGATGGTGCCGGTGACCCTGCCCCAGTAGGGGTTCCGCAGCGGCGTGCAGCCGTCATAGCCGAGAATCGTCATGTTCACCCTGGACCCGGCCGGCACGGTGAACAGCGTGGTGTGCACCCAGGCGCCGGTCGTCGGGCTCTTGATGAAGTAGGACACCCAGTCCGGCCTGGTGCTGACGGTGTTCTGCGGATCCTCCTGCATCACCACGCTGACCTGTGCGCCCGTGTCCGGGCGCACGCCGGCGGTGAAGTTCTCCACCGGCGGCCCGCCCAGCAGGTAGTGGATGAGGATGAACACCGCGCCGCCGACAACAGCGAGGAATGCCACCAGCAGGGTCGCGATACGGACTGGCAGAGACACCAGCCACCACCTCGCTTCTTCGCGGACGGCCATCATGATCGGGCCGCGCACTGCGCGACCGCTGCATCAGGAGTGCCCTGGGCTGTATCCGATCTTGACGATCACCGGCGGAGGCCGGCAATGATTTAGGCCGTGAATGACGAAATTGTCATAGTCAGGGACGCTCAGTCCGTCCTTGCGTCTTCGGCGAACTGTGTCCGGGACACTAGTTGCGCTAAGTGTGTATAACAATACGAATAGTAACTAAAACCCGATTGAACTGGGTCCGGATGCCCGTTTCGCGTAATGCAACGGCTTGCACCGGGCCGTCGCGCTTGACCTAGGGCTGCCTGATGGAGTAGATCCTCTGCTGGGCGCCCACTGCGCGCCCAAGCGGCGGACTTGGTCGCCACACCCCGCTGACGTGGCCAATGCGAAGTGAAGTGCCCGCGATGATCAGAGATCAGCCGGCCTATCGCTCAGCCGGATCACGCATTCTGCTCGTTGACGACGAGCCGAGAATTCTCGACTTCGTCAGTCGCGCGCTCTCCGCAGCCGATTATGCAATCGATTTCGCACGTGACGGCGCAGGCGCCCTCCGGCAGGCTGCGGGGGGCGGCTACGGCCTCGTCATCCTGGATCTGATCATGCCGGACATGGACGGGCGGGCGGTGCTGACCGAGATTCTGCGCTGGCAGCCCGAGCAGGCGATCCTCGTGCTGTCCTGCCTGGATGACGTCGCGACCAAGGTGGCCTGCCTCGAGCTGGGCGCGCAGGACTACCTGACGAAGCCGTTCTCGCTGGCCGAGCTGCTCGCCAGAGTCCGTGCGCGGCTGCGCGCCGACGGTCATCAGACCGGCGAGATGATCCGGGCAGGCGGCCTGGTGCTGGACGTGGGGCGGCTGCAAGCTAACATCGGCGCTGGTCCAGTGCTCCTGACTCGCCTGGAGTTCCTGCTGCTCAGGGAACTGATGGAGCACCCGGGGCGGTCGGTGCCCAAGGACCAGCTGCTGGCCTCGGTGTGGGGGCTCGAATTCGACCCCGGCTCGAACGTCGTCGACGTCTGCGTGCGACGGCTCCGCTCGAAGCTCGGTTTCGAACTGATAAAGACGGTGCGTGGTGAGGGTTATCAGCTGGCCGCGTCCTAACATGATCGCGCTCGGATACGGCGAGCCAGCCCACGGGTATGCCGGCGAGGTCCGGGTGCGCAGCGCCCCAGGGCGCGGCAGTAGGTTCGACACCATGCTCCCCGCGATGACGGCTGCGGGCGAACGCCCGGCCGGCAGTCCCGCCGCACCCGCCCAGGCGGACCAGCCGGGCGACAACCAGCCGGGCGATAACCGGACGCGGCAGTGAACGGCCAGCCTCCCGCCGGGACTGCGCCGCGAAGGCTGGCGCTGCGGCTGCGCGGCATGAGCGGCACCGCCAAGATCGTCTCCGTGGCCGCCGCGCTGCTGGTCGCCGCGATCGCGGTGGTCTCGGTGGCCGGAAACGGCACAGGCGCCGCGCCGCGTACCCTGCCTACCGCCAAGAACTTCACGCTCAGTGAACTCGGCCATCCCGGCCGGAACGTCTCGCTGGCCGCTTTCGCCGGCCGGCCGGTCATCGTCAACTTCTTCGCCTCGTGGTGCCCGCCCTGCAAGCGCGAGACTCCGCTGCTGGCCAGGTTCTACCGTGCGTCCGGGGAGCGGACTGCGATGATCGGCGTGGACTCCGGCGACCAGAACGGGCCGGCGCTGCGATTCGTGCGCGCGGCAGGCGTCCGCTATCCGGTCGGGTTCGATCCGCTCCCGGCAGCGGCGACGATTTCGTACGGGGTGCTGGGGCTGCCTCAGACGTTCTTCCTCAACGACCGGCATCAGATCGTCAAGCGGGTTGTCGGGCAGGTCACGATGAAGACGCTGAGCGAAGGGGTAGTCCTGATGGACAAGGGCTGGCGTAGCGCAACGCCCGCAGCCAGCAAGAATCCCGGCTGACATGGTCGACTCGCCGCCCCGGGCCGACCCCCCCTACATCCCGATCCGGCACACCCGGTGGCCGGCCCGCCGCACCCCGCGCTGGCTGCTGCTGGCCGGCCTGGTGCTGCTGGTCATCGCGGCCCTTGTCGGGCTCACGCACCGGCCGTCCACCGCGGAACGGGCTGCCGACCTGCGCGGCTTCCTGCGCAATATGAACGCCGACATCGAGTCATGTGCCGGCGGGGTCAGCGAGTCGCTGACCGCCCTGCACGCGATCCAGTCCGGCGCAAGTCACGACACGCCGACCGCGATTAACATCGCCCAGGTCGGCGCGGCCAACTGCTCGCCGGCCAACAACGAGCTGCTCGACAATCTGACACAATTCCAGGTGACGGAATCCCTGGCCAGCTTCCGCCTGACGCGGGTGGTCAGCGGGCTGGTGACCTGGGCCGCTCCCGATGCGCAGCAAGTACAGACCGATGTGGCGGACATCCTTACCGCCCGCAGCCCGCAGGCCAGGGCCAGCGCGTCGGCCGCGCTCCGGCGGGCGCGAGCGGAACTCGACGCAAAGCGCGCGGCCGTGGACTCGGTCATCGAATCGGCCAGCGCGGCGCTATCTGCCCACGCGGTACCGCCCACGCTGCCCGGCTGACCGCCAGCCGCAGGAAGGAGTAACTGAACGCGATGCCTGGGATGAAGTCCGGACTGAATCTGGACAATCCGCTGCTGACCGCGGCGTTCCGGTCGGCCTTGCTCCATCAGGGCCTGGTCGCGCTGCTGATCTTCGGTGTGCTGGCGCTCGCCTGGGTCAGCGCCCGCGAGTGGCAGTCGGGTGGCGGCACCAGGGGCGGAAGCGCAGGCGCCGGCGGCAGCACGGGCTCCCGGGCTGCCGCCGGCGCTGGCAGCCGGGAAACGGAGCCATCGTGGCGGATGCTGCTACGGGTCGGATTCGGCATCATCTGGATCTTCGACGGCCTCCTGCAGGCCCAGCCGTCGATGGTCGTGGGACTGCCCTCGAAGGTGATTCAGCCAGGCGCGGTGACCTCGCCGCCCTGGGTGCAGCATCTGGTCAACTGGGCCGGAACGTCGTGGTCCTACCATCCGGTGCAGGCCGCCGCCGCGACGGTCTGGATTCAGGTGGGCATCGGCTGCTGGATGCTGGCGGCCCGGCGCGGCCGGTGGTCGCAGCTGGCCGGGCTGGCCGGGCTGGGCTGGGGCCTGACGGTGTGGGCGTTCGGGGAGGCGTTCGGCGGGATCTTCGCACCTGGACTGACCTGGCTATTCGGCGCACCGGGCGCGGCGGCGTTCTACTGCGCTGCGGGCGGCCTGATAGCGCTGCCCGAGCGCTACTGGCGGGCACCGTGGCTGGGCCGCGCGGTGCTGGCGGTGCTCGGCGCGTTCTTCGCCGGGATGGCGGTCCTGCAGGCGTGGCCCGGCCGCGGATTCTGGCAGGGCCGCCTGCGGGGCGTGCCGGGGACGCTGACCGGCATGATCCGGTCAATGGCGCAGACGCCGCAGCCTGGCTTCCTGGCCAGCTGGGTAGGCGGGTTCGCATCCTTTACCGCCGCGCATGGCTTCGCCGTCAACCTGTTCGCCGTCATCGCGCTGGCGCTGATCGGCGCTGCCCTGCTGAGCGGCGCTGCCCTGCTGAGCGGCGCTGCCCCGACGAGCGGTGCTGCCCTGACGACCAAGGCTGCCCTAACGGGCAGGGCGCCAGTGCCCGGCGGCCTGGCAGCACCACGCGTCGGCCTGCGGCTGATCCGGGTCGCCGTCATGGTGGCTGTCGTGCTGTGCCTGGCTGACTGGGTGCTCATCGAGGACCTGGGGATCTTCGGCGGGCTTGGCACCGACCCGAACAGCATGATCCCGATATTGCTGCTCCTCGTCGCCGGCTACCTGGCCCTTGCCCCGGTCCCTGCCCGCATCGCAGCGACGGAAGCGCTGCAGGATGCAGTGCCCAACGCGGGGGCGAGCGTTGCGGCCAGCACGGGGTCGGACCTGCCGACGGGGTCGGACTTCCCCGCCGGGTCGGGCTTCCCCGCCGGGGCGGACTCGCCCACGGGGGCGGACTCGCCTGCCAGGTGGCGCGGCCGGCTTTCCCCGGGGCGGCTCGCCGGAGCGTTCGGCGCGGCCGACGCGAGGACCGTGGCGGCCGCCTGGGCGCTGGGCCTGATCGTGCTGGGGGCGTTCCCGCTGGCGGCCGCCGCCGCGAGCCGGTCTGCCGACCCGGTCATCGCCCAGGCAATCGACGGCTCGGCGGCAGCGCTGAACTTCCAGGCACCCGGGTTCCGGCTGACCGATCAGGACGGCAAGCCGGTGTCACTGGCCAGCCTGCACGGGAAGGTGGTGCTGCTGACATTCCTCGATCCGGTCTGCACCTCGGACTGCCCGCTGATCGCCCAGGAGTTCCGGCAGGCCGACCAGCTGCTCGGAGCGAACAGGCACAACGTCGAGCTAGTCGCGATCGCCGCGAACCCCATCTATCACACGGCGGCCTACACCCGGGCGTTCGACCAGCAGGAGGGCCTCTCCCGCGTGCCGAACTGGAAGTTCCTGAGCGGTCCATTGCCCGAGCTCAGGCGGGTGTGGCACGACTATTACGTCACCGCGCAGGTAACACCGGCCGGCGGGATGGTCCTGCACAATGACGTGGCCTATGTCATCAACGCAGCCGGCCGCACCCGCACCGAGCTGAACTTCGATCCCGGTCCAGGCACCGCGGTATCGAAGTCCTCCTTCGCGGCAGAGCTGTCCGGTGACGCCATCAAGGCGATGAGGGCATCATGACAATCCGGCGACGAACGACCATCGCAGCCGCGCCCGTCGCCGGTGCGGCGCGCGCCAGGTCTGCGCGCGGGACCTCGCTCGCCGCCGCGCTCGTCACCGTGCTCGCGGCCGGCTGCGGCAGCACGGTCGCCGCCACCGGCACGCCTGCCAGTCCCCCGGCCGAGATCCGGCCGCCGCTTGCCGGGTCGCTGACCGTTCCCGGCGGGACCAGCTGGGCGGTCGTCGACATGGGCGGCTCCAGCGCCACGAACGAGAATTTCTGGCAGCTGCTCGCCCGGCCGGCCGGAACGGCGAAGTGGACGCTGGCCACCCCGCCGGGAGTCGCCGACAACGGCGGCCTGGTCGCCGCGTCGCTGGGCGGCCCGGCACTGGTCACCGGCTTCAATCCCAGCCAGGACCTGAAGTTCTCCCCGCTGGCCACCAGCCGTGACAGTGGCGCGCGCTGGACCCCGGGCCTGCTGCCGGCCGGGCTGGCCGCCGCCCCGTCCGCGCTTGCGGCCGGACCCGGCGGCAGGCTCATCGCGCTGACCAACCGCGGCCTGGCGGAGACGTCGGCACCAGGGCGGACAGGATGGACACGACTGGCCAGCCTGGCCTCCCTGGCCGCTACCCCGGCCGGGCGTTCCTGCGGGCTCAAGAGCCTCACGGCGGCCGCGTTCAGCCTGTCGGGGATGCCATTGCTGGCCGGTGAGTGCGCATCGCCCGGCGTCGCGGGGATCTTCGCCTACTCGGGCGGCAGCTGGCACCAGGCCGGGCCCGCCCTGCCCGCGGCGCTTGCCTATCGCCGCGTCAGCGTCCTGCGGCTCACCACGGCCAGGCGCCGCACCGTCGCGCTGCTGACCGCGGCCGCTCCGGGCGGCGGGGCGAGCCTTGCCGCCGCGTGGGCTAGCGCGGGCGGCCGCTGGGCACTGTCGGCGCCGCTCCCGCTGGGCGGCGCGCGGGTACTCTCCACCGCCACTGGTACCGCAGCCGGCGAGCTGTCCGCCCGCGCCGCTAGCGCCGCCAGTCCCGGCCCGGTCAGCGCGGCCGGGATCGTTCTGAGCACCGGCCGGGCCGAGACCATCGCCGATCCCGCTGGGAACTGGCAGCAGCTGCCGGCACTGCCCGCGCATGCCGCGGCGCTCGTGCTCGGCCCCGGCCAGCAGATCAGCGTGCTCGCCCCCAGCGGCAGCATCCTCACCAGCTGGCGCCTCACCCGTGCCCGCACTCATGCCGTCATCTGGACCAAGACGCAGGTCCTGAGGGTGCCGGTCCCCTACGGCTCGTCCAGCTAAGCCATGAGCCAGCTGCCGAGCCACCCGCCACGAGCTGCCGGTCAAGCGATGAGCTACCCGGCTGAGCCATGAGCTATCTCCTCGATCACTGGTCCTTCGACCCGTTCCTGATCGTGGCGATCGTGCTGGCGGCGTGGCACGAGATCGGCCTGCGCGGCCTCGCGCTCAGGTCCCGCCCGGAGCGCACCCGGCAGCGGCGGCTGCGCTCGCTCTGGTTCTACAGCGGACTCGCCGTGCTGGTCATCACCGTGGACTCGCCGATCGACTACTGGTCCAGCAGTTACTTCTTCGTGCACATGTTCCAGCACCTGCTGCTCAGCTTCGCCGCCCCCACGCTCATCGTCGCCGGGGCGCCCTGGCAGCCGCTGCTCGACGCGCTGCCCGGCAGGGCGGGGCAGCGCGCCACCCGGTCCGCGCTGCGGGATCGCTGGTCACGGCCGCTGCGGGCGGCCGGGCGGTTCCTGGTCCGGCCCTGGACGGCCGTGATCCTGTTCAACATCGTGATGGTCGGCTGGCACGTGCCCGCACTGTACGACCTGGCAGAGGACAACCAGGCCGTGCACATCTGGCTGATGCACGGCAGCCTCTTCGCGACCGGCGTGCTGTTCTGGCTGCAGTTCATCCCGTCTCCCCCGGTGCGTATCCGGATGCAGCCCGGGGCGCAGGTGGCCGCGCTGGTCGGGACGAACGTGGTGATGTGGTTCCTGGCGATGTCGATGAGCATCTTCGCGACGGCGTCCTGGTACCCGGTCTACAACCACATCCCCGGGGTGACCCTCCCGCCGTTCGCCGACCAGCAGATCGGCGCGGCGATCCTCTGGGTATGCGGCGATTTCTGGTGCTACCCGGCAGTGGTCATGGTGGTCAGGCGCATGATCACCCGTGACGGCAGCGTCGGCGCGGCGGTGGACCGGATGCTGCGCCGCGGTCCGGCTAAGGGCAGCCAGTGGGCCGACCGGGCCGGCCACCTCTGACCGGCCGGCTGCTAGGCGCGGGGCGCGGATCGCCGCGGCGCTGCCGCCCCGGATCCCGGCGCCGAGGCTGCTCGGGTCCTTCGAATCCGGCGGCTGGGTGGTACTGCTCTTTGACGAAGTGGACGGCGTGATGCCGGCCCAGCCGTGGCAGCGCGGCGAGCTGAACAGGGTGCTGGCTGGCCCGCCGCGGCGGCGCGAACTGCCCTGGCGCACACCGACATCCGGGCTGACAACATCCTGCTGACCCAAGACCGCGTCGTCTTCGTGGACTGGCCATGGGCGTTCATCGCCGCGCCATGGTTCGACTTGCTGACGATGCTGCCGAGCGTCCTTGCCTTCGGCGGCCCGCCGCAGCCGCGCGCGGCGGTGGCTCCGGGCACGGCTTCCATGATCCGGTAAGAAAAGGCTTCCCTGGCGACGCTTATCCTTCGCGCTAATGCTCCCCCGGCGCCGCTGCGGCGACAGCGGCCGTGCCCATAGGTAAACCAGCGAACTCCTTGATCATCGCATGCGGGCAGGTCAGACGGCGAGGGTGAGCCCGTGTCCCCATTCCGGCCGCGGCGGAGCGTGCGTGGCTGAGGGTCGCGACGGACGTTGGCGGCATGGAATACGGTGTCAGGCATGAGCGCCCCGCAAGGTGTGCAGGCGTATCGCCCCGCCACGCTGGCCGGCCTGGCCGGCTGGCTGGCTGACGCGGCCGAAGGTGAGCGCTGGCGTCTTGTTGTTGAGTTTCTTGAGGAATACCGGCACGAGCTGGCCGTGGACCGCTGGAGGCTGCTGGCTGACGAGCCTCCGGCGATCGGCGATGAGCACTGGGATGTGCTGCTCGCAGCACTGGCGGAGCATCTGGCAGCCAGGGATGGCCGGGGAGCCCCGCCGTGGGCTGAGAGCCGGCAGCTCCGCCAGTTTTGGTTCCCCTATGACACCCGTGCAGCCCGTGTGGATGCCCTCGTCCATGCGCCCGCCGCATTCCGGCGGCGGGGCGTGTTCGTCGCAGCGCACGATCTGGAGGTTGCGTGAGCCAGCAGGAATCGCCGCTGCTAGACCGTGAGCAGATTGCGGGGGCGTTCAGCCTGCTCGGGGACCGGCTTGCTCGACGCGGCGTGGTCGCCGATATCTACGTCATCGGCGGTGCCGCAATGGCCCTTGCCTACGATGCCAGGCGGGCGACACGGGACATTGATGCGGTTTTCCATCCTCATGGAGTGGTGCTCGAGGCAGCGCAGGAAGTAGCCGACGAACTTGGCCTGCCAAAATGGTGGCTCAACGAGCAGGCCAGTGTCTACGTCGCGCCAGGTGGCGATGACGCGGCGCCACGCGTATTCGATCATCCGGGTTTGCGGGTTCTCGCTGCGTCGCCTGAGCATCTGCTGGCCATGAAGACGCTTGCCGCGCGCAAGCAGGACGTCGAGGACATCCGGTTCCTGATCGGCAAGCTCGGGCTGTCATCCGCCCAGGGCGTGCTGGCAATCTGCGCTGATGTGTTCCCCGGCGAGCAAGTCCCAGCCCGCGCTCAGCTTCTGCTGGAAGACCTGTTCACTCCTGACGATCCTGAAGAGCGGACCCGGGAACCTCAATAGCGGCACAGGGTGTGGGTGGTGGGGACTTCACTGCGGAGACAACGACAGCGGAATCCCGACCACGCTATTGAAAGCGCCCGGCCAGCGGCCGCGGGACCGGCTGCACGTGGCCGGCTGGCCTTGACCGGCCCGTCGGCTGGCATCAGGCACCCGCGCCGCGGTGGCTCAGCTATCGCGGGCGGGACTGGGGGACTAAGCCCTCGTTCAGGCCGATTTTCTCCAGCGCCGCGCTGAACGCGCGCTGCCAGTCGGCCAGCTGCCTGGCCGGGCCATCGGCCGGCGGCTTCACCTGGTCAAGCGCGGCCAGCGCGGTGCGGGTCAGGTCCGCTGGCCGCGGCGAGGTCACGCTGGCGTCGCCGAGCTCGAGCTCGTGCTGCAGGTTGTCCCTGCCGTGGCCCTGCACGACGTCGAGCAGCAGCAGCGGCCGGCCGATCGTGCGGGCCTCGGCGCAGGTGTCACCGGAACTCGTCACGACCAGGTCCGCGGCGGCCATCAGCTCGGGGACGCGATCGGTGAAGCCGAACGGGTGCACCCGCGGCTGCCTGCGCGCCGCGGCCCGCAGCCTGGCCTCAAGCTTGGCGTTGCGCCCGGCGACGGCCAGCACCTGCACGCCCGCGTCGCCGAGCGCTTCTGCCGCCTCCGCGACCGGGCCCAGGCCCCAGGCACCTGACATCAGCAGGACGCAGCGCCCGTGCCCGGGCAGGCCAAGACTGGCCCTGGCTTCGGTCTGCGCGGGCGGATCGTAGAACGCGGTCCGCACGACCGCCGGCACGACCATCACTGCCGCCTCCGGCTGGAACCGGTGCACGGCGGGCTCGGCCGCGGCAGCGGTGACGAGATAAAGGTCCACGTTCGGGTGCACCCAGAGGCGGTGCGGCGTCACGTCGCTGCAGAACACGACATGCTTCATGGCCGGATACCGGGCGGCCAGGGTGCTCACCGCCGACGCGCCGGTGGCGAACACGGAGATCGCGAGGTCGGCCGGGTGCGCGTCGAGATACTCGCGCAGCCGGGGCACTACCTGCCGCCTTGCCGCCGCGTCGGCCAGCATGGCCAGGCGGCTTCCGGTGCGCAGCGCGGCGAAGTGGAAGGCGTCGTACAGGCCGGGAACGGCCAGCATGGAGCGGAACACCGCCTCGCCGGCGGATCCGCCGCCCTTGCCGAGCAGCCGCATCGCATCGAGGGTGTCCGCGGACCAGCCCGCGCCGGTCAGCGAGGTGATGCAGGCCTCGGCCAGCACATCGTGGCCCATGCCGAGCGAGCCGGACAGCAGGACTGCCTTTCTCATGACGGCGGCGAACCCGCTGACGGCTGCGAACCCGCTGACGGCTGCGAACCGAGCCAGTCGAGATACCGCTGGACGCCGTCGGCGAACGATGTCACCGGCGACCAGTCGAGCAGTTCCTTGGCCAGCGTGTTGGACACGCTCACGCCGCTGTAGTCCGCGTTGCGGGCGGGCACGTGCTCGATCGCCGTTTCGCCGATCAGGCTGCGCACCGTGTCGGCGATCTCCCGGACCGAGACCCCGGTGCCGCCTTCGAGAGCCAGGGTCCGGTCCGCCGCGGCCGGGGCTAGCGCCCGGACGTGCGCATCGGCGAGGTCCTCGACGTAGACGTAGTGCCGCTGCTGATCCCCGGTGCCCGCGATCGTGATCGGCTTGCCGTCCAGCGCCAGCCGGACGAACTTGGCGACGACGAGCGCATCCCGCATCCGGGGCCCGTACGGGATGCCGTAACGCAGGATGGTGAACTGCTGGCCATACATCTGCCGGTAGCTGTGCATGAGCATCTCCGCAGCCAGCTTCGTCGAGACATAGACGTGCCCGGCCCTGGCCAGGTCGACGAGCGCGTTCTCGTCCCGCTCGCCATCGCCCGCGGTCGCGCCGTACACCCACACGGTGCTGGCGAGAATTACCCGCCCGCAACCCTGGCGGCGCGCGGCAGCGAGCACGCGGGCTGTGCCCTCGACGTTCAGCCGCACCGCGCGGACCGGGTCCGCGTCGACGTCGTTGACGTCGGCTACCGCGGCCAGGTGGAAGACCGCCTCGCGGTCGGCCAGCGCGGCGTCCATCGCGTCGTCGTCAAACAGGTCGGCGGCGCAATGGTCGGCTGCCGGGTTGAGCCATTGCGCGGACGTGTCGATCACGCGCACGTCGTGCCCGGCCAGCAACAGATGATCGACAACGTGAGACCCGATGAACCCGCAGCCTCCGGTCACCGCAACGCGCATGTCCGCTCCTTAGATCAGGGCCGGGGCCAGGCCCCGGCCGCCCGCCTCAGACCCCAGCTGCCGCAGACCCCGGGGATCGGGTCAGCGCCTCATGGACGGCGGCCACCGCAGTCAGTACCTGGTCAACCTCGTCATCCCGCATGTCCGAATGGACCGGCAGGCAAACGTGCCTGGCGCACATGCCCTCCGCAACCGGCAGCGTGCCGCCGGCGAACTCGGCGAGCACCGGCTGATGGTGCAGCGGCATGTCGTAGACCTCGCCGGCCAGCCGGACGTCATGCTTAGCCGCCAGTTCCTGCTTGAACCAGGCACGGTCCGCGCCGGGCGGCAGCAGCACGATGTACTTGTAGATGTTGCCGCGACACCCGGCCGGCTCGCTGAGCGGCTCAAGGCCGTCCAGGCCGGCCAGCGCCTTGTCGTAGCGGGCGGCCACCTCGCGGCGGCGGGTGATGAACTCATCCATCCTGCGCAGGTGAACCAGGCCGGTAACGGCGTTCTGCTCGCTGAGCCGCCACGCGTAGCCGAGCCGCACGTGGTGGTTCGCGGAGAAGGCGCCCTTGCCCTGGTCACGGTAGATCCTGGCCTCGTCGGCCAGCTCCGCTGACGCGGTGGCGATCATCCCGCCCTCGCCGCTCGTCACCACCTTGGTCGGATAGAAGGAGAACGCAGCCGCCGTGCCGAATGAGCCGGCAAAGCGGCCGTCGTAGGTGGCCCCATGCGCATGCGCGGCGTCCTCGACGAGGGCCACGCCGCGCTGCTCGCAGAGGAGCTTGATCTCGTCGACGTGCGGCGTGATCAGCCCGGCGATGTGCACGAGCACCACGGCTGCCGTATCCGGCGTGAGCGCCGCGGTGATGGTGTCCGGGCTCAGCGCGAAGGTCGCCGCGTCGATGTCGGCGAACACCGGGCGCCCGCCGGCCCGCAGGATCGCGGCAGCCGTCGCGTAGAACGTGTTGGCCGGCACTATCACGTCCCGCCCGTCGACGCCGACGGCGCGCAGCGAGATTTCCAGCGCTGCCGTGCCGCTGGCGACGGCGACCGCGTGCGGCGAGTCGTGCGCGGCGGCGAACGCGGCCTCGAACTGCTTGGTGTACGGCCCGAGGGTGAGCTGACCCGTGGCCAGCATGCCGGTGACCGCTGCCGCTATCTCCGCCCGGTCGGCCGGAGGAAAGACGATACGTGCTGCCTGCACTCCCAAAACCGCACCCCTTGCTAGTCGGCCTGATCCGTTCCGCCCGACCCGATCCGGCGCGGTCCCGGGCATGACATGATCCCAGGAACAGGCCAGCCGCGTCTTGCGGTTCTGGCGCGCATGCCTGCGCGCTGTCGTGCCGGGCCGCCCGTGCGCTGCCTGGCCATCCGGCCAGACTAGCGATGGGCGGAGAGGGATGACGGACCCGGTCGGCCTGAACGGATCTGCGGGCCGGTATGCCGCGCTCGCGGCGGCGGGCCTGAGCGCGGCGCTGGTGATCGCGCACGGCGGCCCGGGCATCACGGCGCTCGGCCCGGTCAGGAAGGCGCTGTTCCCCCGCCTCTCCGGCCGCGGCGCGGCCAATCACGTGGCGCTGACCTTTGATGACGGCCCCGACCCCGATTCCACGCCGAGCTTCCTCGAGGTACTCGGCGGGCGGCCAGCGCGGGCCACCTTCTTCCTGCTCGGCTCCATGGCGGCGCGGGCGCCGCAGCTAGCCGCCGAGGTCGCGGCGGCTGGTCATGAGATAGGCGTGCACGGCTGGGATCACCGCTACCTGACGCTGCGCGGCCCGCGCGCGACCCGCGACGACATCGCGCGAGCCGTGGACGCCGTGGCCGCCGCGACCGGGGTGGAGCCCAGGCTGTACCGCCCGCCGTATGGGGTGCTGACCGGAGGAGCGCTGCTTGCCGCGCGTCAGCTTGGCCTGACCCCGGTGCTGTGGAGCAGCTGGGGCAGGGAATGGACGCGGGGCGCGACGCCTCAGTCGGTGTACTCGACCGCGACCCGGGACCTGCGCGGCGGGAGCACTGTGCTGCTGCACGACTCCGATTGCACCTCGCGGCCCGGCTCGGCAGGGGCGGCGCTGGGCGCGCTGCCCCTGCTGCTCGACGAGTGCGAGCTGCGCGGGCTGCAGGTCGGCACCCTGGGCGAGCACGGCCTGCGCTAGCCGCAATCCGGCTGGCGGGCGACGGTCAGGCCGTTCGCCTGCGGCTGCGGCCGCGGCCAGCGGAGGCGGCCACGCCGGTCAGCCCGTAGGCCGCCGCTCCGTGCCAGAGAGCGGCGAAGGAACCGCCGATCATGCCGCCGCCGCCGAGCACGACGGACAGCACGAAGACGACAATCGCGCACGCTACGCCCGGCAGCACGGCGAAGCGCCATGGATTCTGGCGGGCCCAGCGCATCGCGCGCCCGGACCGGGAACTCAGCGCGGCCCCGCCCGCGGCCACGGCAAAGAAGGCCACGGCCCCGGCCGACAGCGAGCCAGTCAGGCCGAGGTTGGCGGTCATCAGATGCAGGATCAGGTCGCCGCCCGTGACGACCGCGCCCGCCGCGCCGGCCACTGCCCAGGGGGCTTGCGACATCGCGGCGCCGGAGACCGCCAGCTCGTCACGCCGGGTCAGGCCCGGCTCATCCTTGCGCGTTGGTGCCGACATCGTCACTCCCTGAGGGGTCGCGGACGGGAATTCCATAGTCAAGATATATCGCTTTTCCTCGCTGTGCGAGCGCTCCGGTCAGGCAGGCTGCCATCTCCTCCTGCGGCTAAGCCTACGATGCAGTATTGAGTATTAAAATCGATTATCAGTTCGTATTTGATATAACCCCGGCCCTGAAGATCAGAACTGCTAACAGCCGGCGAGACTGCGCTGCGCTGCGCTTACACTTGCGAGGGCGCGGCGCGCCTAGACTGGCGAGCGCGCCGCGGGCGCCTCGCCTGGTGAGGGGTTGGGAGTGAGCGTTGCGGGCCGCTGCGGGCTGTTGCGGGCCGCTGCGGGCTTTTGCCGAGCGCAGCTGGCCTGACGCCGATCACGCTGGCCTCACCAATGGCGATGATGACGGCATCCCGGCTGCTCGTCTGTAAGTTTCCCCAGTTCAGAGGGGCTCCGCTCGCCTTAGCTGCGACCACCGTAGAGAATCCTCAGTATGCATTCAGCTAACGTCCAGGTCTCTGATGCTTACTGGGAACGTAACGGTGAGGCAGACGGCAATGCGCGCCGGCCGGGCAGTGTTCGACGCCGGAAGGAAAGTACGCTGGAACCGGGGCAGAGGTGATGGGAATGCAGGAAGACCAGAGCGACAGCGTAAGCCGCCCGCCCGAGGAGGCCGGCGCATGGCCTCCGCTAGCGGACAGCAGCGTCCCGCAGGCGCGGGACGCTGCCCAGCCAGCGCAGGAGTCCGACTCTGAGGTCCGGCCCGGTGGCGACGAGCCAGCTGGTAAGGATGCCGGCCTGCCGCACGAACCGCAGGCGGCGGCGCACGCCGCGGAGGCTCCGGCCGCGACGGAGATCCCTCAGGCCGATGCTACGACGCAGATCCCGCTGGCCCCCATGTACGGCCAGCCCGGCGCGTACGGACANNCCCGGCGCGTACGGACAGCCCGGCGCGTACGGCCAGCCCGGCGGCCAAGGCCAGCCCGGCGGATACGGACAACCCGGAGCGCAGGGACAGGCCGGCGGATACGGGCAGGCCGGCGCGTACGGCCAGCCCGGCGACCAGGGCCAGGCCGGCGGATACGGCCAGGCCGGCGGATACGGGCCGGGCGGCGGATACGGGCAGCCAACTCAGCCTGGAGGTTACGGCCAGCCCGGCGGATACGGCGGATACGTTCCTCCCCCGCCCGGCGACTACATCCAGCAGGGACCGCCGGACCGCACCCCGCGCCGGGGGCGGAGCGTCGTGGCCTACATAGTGGTGGCAGCGCTCGCCGCTGGTGTCGGCGCCGGGGCCGTCCTGGCCGTCAACAACGGCAGCTCCGGCACATCGGTCGCCGGGCAGCCGTTCCAGCAGGGCGGGTCCGGGTTCGGCCCGGTGGCCGGCCCGGGCGTGAGCAAGGCGACCGAGCGGGCCATCGAGAAAAAAGTCGATCCTGGCCTGGTCGACATCACCAGCAGCCTCCGTTTCGAGGGCGGCACGGCCGAGGCCACCGGAATGGTCATCAGCCCGTCGGGCCTGGTCCTCACCAATAATCACGTGATTAACGGCAGCACCAACCTGACGGCATCGCTCGTGACGTCGGGCAAGAGGTATCACGCCACTGTTCTCGGCTACGACCAGACCGGCGACGTCGCCCTGATCAAGCTGACCGGCGCGTCCGGCCTGCGGACGGTGCCCCTCGGGAACTCGGCCACGGTCAAAATCGCCGACGCGGTGGTTGCGCTCGGCAACGCCGACGGCAAGGGCGGCGCGCCCGCCGTCACCGGCTCGATCACCGGCCTGAACCAGACCATCAACGCCAGCGACGAGGGCAGCGTGGCGGGCAGCGAGACGCTGCACAAAATGCTGCAGACCAACGCGGAGATCGTCCCCGGTGACTCGGGCGGCCCGCTGGTGAACGCCAGCGGCTACGTGATCGGCATGGACACTGCCGCCCAGACCGGGACCATCGGCGGCCAGCAGGACGCCGGCTACGCGATCCCGATCGACAGGGCGCTCTCGATCACCAAGCTGATCGCGGCGGGGCAGGGCGCTCCAGCGAATCCCGACATCCAGATCGGCCTGACCGGATTCCTGGGCGTCATCGTGCCCAGCAACCCCGCTTCCGCCAGCACGAGCCCGCGGCGTCAGCGGGCATTGCAGCTCCAGAACGGCGACGCATTCGGCGGCGGGGCCGGCCGCGGCCAGCGCTGCCTGGTCAACGACCTGACCATGAGCATTCCGGCCAAGGTCGCGCCAGTCAAGGCCGGTGCGCTCATCGACGGGGTGCTCTGCAACACCGCCGCGGACACAGCCGGCATCATCGGCGGGGATGTCATCACTTCGGTGGACGGGCACGCCGTGTCATCGCCGACCTCGCTGACCAAGCTGATGGTGCAGTACGGTGTCGGCCAGCAGGTCACGGTCGTCTGGGTGGACCCGGCAGGCCGCAGCCACACCAGCGGCCTGACGCTCACCGCGCACCCCCCGGAGTAGCGCGGGAGGCATTCCGTCAGGACGAGAGCCAGGCCCGCATCCGGGCCTCGCACTCGCCGATCTCGCTGAGCGCGACATGCTCGGCCGCGGTGTGCGCCACCTCCGGATTACCCGGCCCGTAGTTGACCGCGGGGATTCCCAGCGCGTCGAACCTCGCCACGTCCGTCCAGCCCAGCTTGGCCCGCGGCGTACCGCCGACCGCCGCGACGAAAGCGGCCGCCGGCTGGCCGGCCAGGCCGGGCCTGGCGCCGCTGGCCACGTCGGTCACCGTGACATCCCAGCCGGCGAAGACCTCCCGCACGTGCGCCTCGGCCTGCTCCGCCGACCGGTCCGGCGCGA
This sequence comes from Actinomycetota bacterium, assembly GCA_003168215.1. GTDB lineage: Bacteria > Actinomycetota > Actinomycetes > Streptosporangiales > Streptosporangiaceae > Palsa-506. Next base: position 38,848 of record PMSW01000072.1, on the reverse strand, counting down.
ACCGGAAATTCACCGTGATCACGCATTCGTCGGGGATCACGTTGCCGGCCACGCCGCCGCGCACCCCGACGGCATTCAGTCCTTCGTGGTAGGTCAGCCCATCGACCTCCGGCTGGCGCGCCGGATAGCCGCGCAGCACGTCAATGATGGGGCCGGCCGCGTGGATGGCATTGTGCCCTGTCCAGGACCGGGCGCTGTGCGCGCGCTTCCCTGTTGCCCTGATCTCGGCCCGCAGCGTGCCCTGGCAGCCGCCCTCGACCACGCAGCCCGTCGGCTCCATCAGCACGGCGAAGTCACCGGCCAGCAGCTCAGGGCTGCTGCGGCTCAGCCGCAGCAGGCCGCTGCGCGCCGAGGAGACTTCCTCGCAGTCGTAGAAGACATAAGTCACGTCCACGGACGGCTCCGGCACTGACGCCGCGAGGCGCAGCTGCACTGCCACCCCGGACTTCATGTCTGCGGTGCCGCAGCCGAACAAAATGCCCCGTTCTGCGCGTGAAGGCAGATTGCCGGCGACGGGCACGGTGTCGATATGGCCAGCCAGCACCACCCGCTGCGGGCGGCCGAGGCCGGTCCGCGCGACCAGCGCGTTGCCGTCCCTGTGCACGGTCAGGTGCGGCAGCCCGCCGAGGGCCGCAGCGATGGCGTCAGCCAGCGGCTGCTCCCCGCCGCTCACCGACTCGACATCGACGAGGCTCGCGGTGAGCTGGCCGGCGTCCTGCGTGAGATCCAGGTCCACGGCGGCAGCATAGCCTCCGGCCTGGTGGCCGACCGGAAAGCTCACCGCCGTGCTGGCGTACGGCCCCGGCCCGGGTCGTGGCGCGGGGACCACGGGGACACGGCCGGCCGGCGGCCCGCAGGATCTCACGCCCGCTGCCCCAGGATCCGGAGCGCCGCAAGCTGCAGCAAGAAGAACAGCCCGCTGAGCGCGCACAGGTAGGGCATCAGGGCACCGAGCCCGAAGTCTTCGATGAGCAGGCCGGCCAGCGCGCTCGGAACGGCCACGCCGATGCAGGCGGCGGCGGACTGCCAGCCGATGACCGAGGAGACCCGAGCGGTCCCTGCCCAGGAGGCGGTCCTGCTCATCATGAGGGGGAAGGCCGGCGCGAGCGACGCGCCAGTGATGAGGAGGCCCGCCACGCCGATGGCGGTCGCCGGCTCCCAGAGCATGAGTACCTCGCCGGCTACCGCCCCGCCGGCGCTGAGGGCGAGGAGCAGCCCGGAAGAGATGCGGGCTCCGATTGCCGCGGTGACGAGACGCGCAAGCGTGAGGCTCGCCCAGTAGCCGGCCACGAGGAGTCCGGCCAGCCCCAGGGCGAGGTGGCGGGCGACCGTGAAGAAGGTGAAGGCCCACAGGCCAGTGCTCATCTCGACCCCGCAATAGAGGAAGAAGAGCAGCAGGGCCGTGGCTACCGCAAGGCGGGAGAGCGGCGCCATGACCTCTCCCGCGGGGCCGGGCGGGCGGCTCCGGTCCGCCCTGGCGGACTCCCGGGACGGGGTGGTCGCGTCGAAATCGGCGCGATAGCGCAGCACCGCGAGGGCCACGACAAGGTCCACCCCGAGAATCACCACATAGGCGAGCCGCCAGCTCCACCCGAGCACGAGCAGCCCGGTGATCAGCAGCGGGCCGATCGTGGCGCCAATGCCGTAGCACGCGTGCAGCAGGTTCATGGCCCGTGCGCTTGCCGTGAGGGCGACATGAGACTGGAGCCCGGGCTCGAGGTGGCCGGCGGCGACGCCGATGACGGCAGCCGCGAGCACCAGGACCCCGACGTCCGGTGACGCGGCGTACGCCGCGAGGCCGCAGGCGGCCAGTGCCCCTGCGCCGGCCAGCCCCGCCGCCCGGCCGACCCGGGCGCTGACCCTGCCGGAGATCGCGCTCGAGCAGAGAAAGCCGGCGGCGCCCGCCAGCTGGACGAGGCCGAGGTCGCCGATCGGGAGGGCCAGCGAGCGGCGGATCGATGGCCAGGCGGTCCCCAGGGCGCCGTCGTAGAGGGCGAGGCCGACGAAACAGGCGAAGGCCACCGCGAGTGACGGCGGGAGGCGAGAGCGCAGGGCACTCCTCCACGTGACCGGGCCGGGGGACATCATGACCATCTGACCACGTTGTCACGGGACGGCCGCTACTAGCCGCTCCCTGCGCCCCGGAGTCTGGCACTTCGGGACTCCGGGAGCCTGGACAGGCGCTGGCATGAAATAACTAGCGAGTAACCAACAGCGCCCGGACGGGGAGTGCCATGTTCCATGTCGGCTCCGAGGTCGGCCGCCTGCGGCAGGTCATCTTGCACCGCCCGGACCTGGAGCTCAAGCGGCTGACCCCGGACAATGCAGCCGACCTGCTCTTCGACGACGTGCTCTGGGTTGCCGAGGCACAGGCCGAGCACGACGCGTTCGCCGCCGTGCTGCGTGGCCGCGGCGCCAAGGTTCACTACTACGGGGAACTGCTCACCGAGACGATGCAGATCCCAGCGGCCAGGGAGTACGTGCTTGACCGGGTGTTCGACTCGCGCAGGCACGGGCCGCTGGCGGTGGATGCGCTGCGCGGCGCCGTAGAAGGACTGGACGCAGCGAGCCTCACCAGGTTCCTGATCGGCGGGATCACCAAGAGGGAGATCCTGGACATGATTCCCGAGCCGAAGAGCATCGCGTTCCATTCGCTCGACCCGGACGGCTTCGTGCTGTCCCCGCTGCCGAACCTGCTCTACCAGCGTGACACGTCCTGCTGGATCTACGGCGGCGTGTCCATCAACGCGATGCGCATGCAGGCCAGGATGCGGGAGACCGTCAGCGACGAGGCCATGTACCGGTGGCATCCGATGTTCGCGGCCAGTGACTTCGAGATCTGGTACAGCGGCGCGGACAGCCACCCCGCCTCCATCGAGGGCGGGGACGTGCTGGTGATCGGCAACCGCGCCGTGCTCGTCGCAATGAGCGAGCGGACCACCCCGCAGGCCATCGAGATGCTCGCGCACCGGCTGTTCTCGGCCGACGCCGCCGACTGCCTGGTGGCGATCGACATGCCGAAGGCAAGGGCGTTCATGCACCTGGACACCGTGCTGACCATGGCCGATTACGGGACGTTCATCAAGTACGCCGGGATGGGCATGCTGCCGTCCTACACCGTGGAGCCAGGCAGCGGGCCGTTCGAGCTCAAGGTCACCGATCACCCGCCGGAGGACATGCACGGCGCGATCGCCGCGGCCCTCGGACGCAGCCGGATCACCGTGCTGACGGCCACCCAGGATGTGCACTCGGCCCAGCGTGAGCAATGGGATGACGGCTGCAACGTGCTCGCCGTCGAGCCCGGGGTAGTGGTCGCGTACGAGCGGAACGTCACCACGAATGCCTACCTCCGGGAGAACGGCATCGAGGTCATCACCGTACGGGGCAGCGAACTCGGCCGGGGGCGGGGCGGGCCGCGGTGCATGAGCTGCCCGATCGAGCGCGACGCCTGACCCGGCCGGCCGACTGCCGCGATACGAAGCTGGCAGGCTCGGCGTCCTCGACGAGGAGTATCCGGCCGCGCGATGCCGGCGGGCCGGTGGTAGTCATGCCTGCTGGCTCAGCTCCTTGGGTTACGGTCCGGTTCGCGGCCGCCGGCGGACCGGACCGAGGCCGCTGGCCTTCCCCGGCGGTCTGCTGGCCCCTGCCGCCGGTTCGACGGCGGCTGCCGCCGGTCCGGCGGTGCGACGTAGCGGTAGCCGAAGCCCCTGATCGCCTCGATCGGCATATGGTCGCCATCGCCCTGGCTGAGCTTGCGGCGCAGCCGCATGACCGCGAACTTGACCCGTTCGGGGCCGACATGCAGCGGGTCATTCCAGGCCTGCTCGAGTAGCTGCTCGGCCGACAGGGTCTGTCCGGCGTGCCGGACGAGGGCGGCCAGCAACCGGAACTCATTGGGCGTCAGCGCGGCGAGGTCGCCGCCGACGCGGACCTCACGGGACCCGAAGTTCAGCTCGACGAGGGCGTCCTGATAGACCTCGGCCTCCGGCCTGGCTGCCCGGCTGCGCCGCAGCAGTGCCTGGACCCGGGCGACGAGCTCGGCATTGCCGAACGGCTTGGTGAGATAGTCGTCCGCGCCCAGGCTCAGGCCGCGGACCTTGTCGACTTCGAGGCCGTGCGCGGTAAGCAGCATGACCGGCACGTCGCTCAGGTCACGGATGCGCTCGAGCACCCCCCAGCCGTCGAGCGTCGGCAGCCCGAGGTCGAGCAGGACGACATCCGGCCGCTCAGCGTGGAAGATACGCAGGCCAAGGTTGCCGTCGGCGGCTTGGACAACATCGAACCCGGCACGGCCAAGGACCATGCTGATGGCCAGCGCGATGTCCTGATCGTCTTCGATGCACAGGACGCGGGTGTTCATTGGCTTATCGGCAGGTAGATGCTGAGCGTGGTGCCTTGCCCCACGACGCTCCGCACCGCGACGCAGCCGCCGTGCAGCTCGGTGATGGCCTTGACGACCGACAACCCCAGGCCGGTCCCCGGCAGGCCCGCCATCCGCGCATTGGAGGCTCGCACGAAGCGGCCGAAGAGCAGGCCGATCTCGTCAGCCGGGATGCCGATCCCCTCATCGGTCACGTCAATCCGCCACATCTGGCCGTCATGACTGGCCGCCACCCGGACCCGGCCGTCCTGGCCGGAGAACTTGATCGCGTTGGACAGCAGGTTGTCAAGGACCTGCTGGAGCCGGAGCTTGTCGCCCTGGACCGGCGGCCCGGCGGCGGCGGAGGCCTGCACCGTGATACCGCGCTCCGCCGCAGTGGCCGACGCGGACCGGGCCGTCTCACCGACCAGGTCAGGGACCGAGACAGCCGCAAGGTCAAGCGGGATGCCCCCCGTCTCCAGGCGGCTGAGCAGCAGCAGGTCACCCATCAGGCGGAGCAGCCGGTCAGCGTTCCGGTGGATGATCGACAGCGAGCTGACCGTATCCGGCGCGAGCTCGTGCGCGTCGTCGTCCAAGATCAGGTCAGTAAAGGAGACGATCGAGGTCAGCGGCGTGCGGAGCTCATGGGACATGGTGGCAAAGAACTGCGTCTTGGCCTGATCGAGCTCCTGCAGCCTGGCATTCTGCTCCGCCAGCCTAAACTGAGCCTGCTCAGCCGCCTCACGAGCAGCAAGCTCGGCCTCCAGCAACCGCTCACGCTGATCCTCCAGTGCCTGGCCCTCGGACATATCCCACGCCATCCACAGATCACCGCGGTAGCCGCCGTCAACCAGGACCGGCCAGTAGTCGCACCCGAAGGTACGGCCGTCCGTGCACTTCATCCGCTCTCCGCGGACCGGCTGGCGGGCGGCGAAGGCCGCGCCGGTGCGGCGAAGGAATTCGCCAGGATCCGCGAACGCGCCCTTGATCCGGAGCACCAGCTGCGCCGCCGGGATCCCGATGAGCTGCTCGCTTCGCTCATTGATGCCGAACAGATCGCAGAAGCTCTTGTTGACCTGCGTGATCAAGCCGTTCTCGTCGGCAACGAGTATGCCGGGGATCGCAGCGGCGAGCACGCTGTTGAGGCGCTGGGTCTGGTCGGCGAGATCACGCCGGGCTGCCCGTTCCGCGGTATGCAGCTTTTCCTTTTCCGCCTCCGCACGCTTACGGTCGGAGACATCAGTGACAGCGCTCAGGTATCCGCAGGGGCGCTCGTCCGCGGCAAGGATCGTCACGACCGAAATATGTGCCCACGCCTGGCGGCCGTCAGCCGATTGCAGCCGGCAATCTGTGCTGAGCTCCCGGCCTGTCGCGGCCGACTGCGCCCATTCCTGCGCCAGGCGCCCGACGTCATCAGGGTGAACTCCCGTTGACCAGCCGGCGCCGAGGGCTTGCGCCATTGTCATCCCGGTCAGCTCGCACCAGCGGACGTTCGCGAAGGTGCACATTCCGTTCAGGTCCGTCTGGACGATACCGACCGGAGCCAGCTGAGATAGCTGCCGGAACCGTGCGTCGCTTTCCTGCAGGGCGTCGTGTGCCCGGTCCAGCTCACTCACGTCACGCATGAAACCGCAGAAGTGGACCTGGCCATCGATCGTGAGCTGAACCGGAGTCAGCTCGATCATGCGTTCCGTGCCGTCAGCGCACAGGGTGGGCAGGCGCATCCTGCCGACGAACGATCCTGCATCGCCGGACTCCAGGTAAGTCCGCATGAATTGCAGTACTTCATGCCGATCGCGCTCAGGGACAAAGACTTCCGTCAGGTCCTTCCCCAGCACCTCATCGCGCTGCCAGCCGGTGAGCTCCTCCGCCGCCAGGTTGAACACCACCAGCCGCCGGTCGGCGCCCGCCACGACGATGGCATCCGGCGACCGCTCGACGAGCGCCTGCGTGCGTGCCTGGCGCTCGGCCAGCTCGGCGGTGTCGTTGGCGTGCCGGATCTCGGCGGCCACGATCGCGGCGATCGCGTGCGTGGTGCCGCGGCACTCCGCCGTCAGCCGCGCCGCGTTCCCGATCACCGCGATGGCGCACAGGCACCGCCCGCCATCCGGCGGGGAATAGGCCATCAGCACGCTGAGCGGCTCGCCGTCAGGCCGCCGGCCGGCCGTCAGCGTGGCCTGGAAGTATCCGCCGTTGCCCGCTTGGCCATGCGCGGCTGACAGGGCGCAGATCTCAGCGCACAGCGCCTGATTCTCGCCTTCCTGGCGCGGGTGCGCGGCCACGACGACCAGGTCCCGATCCGCGTCGTGCTGAAGCGCGAGCGCGGAGCGGCAGCCAAAGATGGCAGTGAGCCTGCCAAGGATCGCCGGCAGGGCATCGACAGCGGAGTCTTCCCGCAGCACCTCGCCGACGGCGAACTCCACGAGCTCGACCGGCGAGGTTGCCGTGCGCCCGATGTCCGCCGGGCCGGCCTCCGTCCGCGCAGCCTCCGTCCGCGCGGCAGTCGGGCGCGCGGCAGCCCGGCCGGCTGCCGAGTTAACCCGAGATGCCGCCATGACCCCGCAATTTCACCCCGTTGCTCTCGCGGTATGCAATCCTCAAAAGTGGCATATGGTGTCGATAGTTATCTAATTAGGCATACCTCTATTTAGCTCCATATGCATCAGTTAATTTCCCCGTCACCGACGTTACTACCCGCTTCTGGCAGCCCGAATCAGTACCACCTGCGCTGGCCCTGATCATTCACGCGGGCCGGCTGGACGTGGCCGGACTTTGCCGGTGAAGGCGCATATCCCGCGGCCGCCCGAATCAATACCGGCAGCGCCGGGCATATGTGATTTCGATTAGCGGGTACCGGCGCAGGCGGTGTGCAGCGCCAGCAATTCGGGGCGCTTGGGCTGCGCGCCGTCTCCAGCGGAGACACCGCGCAGGCGCCTGCTCACCCAGGGCGCCGCATGGTCTTGCACCCACCGCGCGTCCCCCCGGCGCGCCGCGAGCCAGCTGGCTGGCCGGCCAGGCCGGGATCGGCGGGGCAGCACCGGCGGCAGCGGCTCGCGCCAGTCCGCGGCGACCGGCACGCCCATCACCTCGCAGGCGCGCAGCGCTACCCGGCGGTGACCGTCAGAGGTCAGGTGCAGGCGATCCGGGCTCCACTCGCGGGCGTCCGTCAGTACCCGCATCGACCAGAGGTCAAGCAGGTGGCACTCCCGGCGGGCGGCGATCGCGCGCAGGTGCATGTTGAACACGGCGACCCTGCCGCGGATCAGCCGGATCACAGGGAACGTGCGGGGGTCGAATCCAGTGCAGACGAGCACCTGGCAGCCGGCCTCGCGCAGCAGCGCGACAGCGTCGTCGAAGGCGCGGGCAAGCTCGTCCGGGTCAGCCCGCAGGCTCAGCAGGTCGTTGCCGCCCGCGGCAATGCTGACCAGGTCGGGCCGCATGGCGATCGCGCGGGGAACCTGTACCTCGGCTACGTCCCGCAGCACGTTGCCGCGCACCGCAAGGTTCGCGTAGCGAAGCGCGGGGCTGACCTCGGCGAGCCGCTCAGCGAATCGGTCAGCCCAGCCGGCGAAGCTCCTGCCGTCCGGGCCAAGATCACTGAGTCCCTCAGTGAAGCTGTCCCCGAGCGCTACGAACGAGCGGGTATCGGGTACCCCGGTCCGTGCCTCCATGCCGATCATCTTGCCAGGCCACACACGCACGCCGTNNGCGCCGCCGTCCGCGCCGCCGACCCCCGCACCGCCCAGGCTATCGCCACCCCCCGCCGGCCCGGGGCCAGGCAGCGACCGGGGCGATCAGTCCGGCGCTGGCGAGGTGACTGTCGACGGGTACCGCAGGGCGAAGGCTGCCACGCTGTCATGCCGGATGGCCTGCCACAGCTTCCGGCTGAGCGCCCGCTTGAGATGGACGGGCTTGTCGCCGCCGCGCGTCGCTGAGCCCCGGACGGTGGGCGCGTCCACGAAAGTGCCTTCTTTACTGCCGAGGTTGCCCAGGCCCACCGCCAGCGACACGAGCTGGGAGTTGCTCAGGTTGCTGTCCACGCTCAGCGCCCCGGCGAGTGCCCGCACCAGGCGGTAGTCCACCGTGGGGCTATGGAACAGGTGCTGGTTCGCCATCTTGCTCACCATCGAGCGGATGAGGTTCTGCTGAAGCAGTTCGCGGCCTATCTCGCTGACGTCGTCCTGCCGCGCATACGCGATCGCACTGTGGCTAGTGATGTGGTTAATCCCCTTGTGGAAGGTGTAGCCAGAGCTCGTCGTCGCGTAGGGAACATCGACATTGACGCCACCGAGCGCGTCAATGACCGCCAGCGCGCCTGAGAACGACAAGACCGAGTAGTGGTTGATCCGGACATCAGTCAGCCGCTCGATGGTCTCGACGAGCAGCGAAGGCCCGCCAAGGGCCAGGGCGTCCCCGAGATCCTTCTTGCCGTGGCCGGGAATCGGCACCATCGCGTTCGGGGGAAGAGAGATGACCGCGCCGCCGCGCTTATTGGCGTCGAGGTGGATGAGCGAGATCAGCCCGCTGGCCGGCCCTTTTGATGCTGCAGGCACGGTGCCGTGCGGGGCCTTCCCGACGGCGTCCGCGGTCAGCAGGACCGTCACGCTGTTACGGGTCCCGCCGGTCGGCTGATGCGGCGCGGTCAGCGCCGGGACGGAGATCCGGTGGACGCCGCTGAGTATGTGGTTGGCGAAGAGGTAGCCGCCGCCAGCGATCACCACGATAAGGGCCGTCAGGCTGGCGATGGACACCAGCACGATGCGCTTGACCCGCCGCCTCCGGCGGGGCGGGTCAGGATCGGCACTGGCGAGAGGTGGGCCGTCGGCATCGTGCTGCGGAGTATCGGACAATTTTGCCCCCTTTGTCGGCCCGGGGCCAGATAGATCCCTTGCAAAAGTGCCGATCAGGGCCGCAAAGAGAGGATCTGCCCCCGAATTTCGCAGATCAGATATTCTTCATCGTTACCTGTAGCATCCACTCAATTACAGAGTGTAATGTACACCCTGTACCGCGCTCCGGGTGAGTCCGGGGAATTTCAGTGCGCCGGAATAGCCGGGAAGCAGGGATTCGTGCAGGACGTGACGTTCCGTAGTGATATGCAGCAGAAACCGGCGATCCGCGCCCGCAGAATACGGCGCCGGTATTACCGGGCCTTCGAGGCGGCTTGCGACGCGGTCGCGTGGCTTTGCGGGCTGCTCGCGGCCGCGTGGGTCACCGGTGACCTGGCCGGCCTGGGTCTCACCCTCAGCGCAGCGTTGCGCGCGGCCCTGGCCGTCTGCGTGCTGTCGGCCGCGGCCGGCCTGCTGGCAGGGCTGTACCGGGGCCGCTACCAGCGGGGCGGCCTTGATGAGCTCATCGGCCTCGGCAGGGCGGCTGGCGCGACGGCCTTCGCGCTCGCGGTACTGGGCGGCCACCTGGTCCCGGGGCAGCGGGCACCGCTGCATACCGTCGTGGGCGGCACGGTTTTCGCCCTGCTCGCGATGGTCGGCGCACGGCACATGGTGACCGCGGGCCGGCAGTGGTCCCGGATGGCCACGTCAGCCGGCGTGAAGGTCATTGTCTTCGGCGCAGGTGACGCGGGCGCCCAGCTCGTGCATAGCCTGGCGCACCAGCCGGGTGCCGAGTACCAGCCGGTGGCGTTCCTCGACGACGACCCTGCGAAACGGCACCTGCGGATCCACGGCATCTCGGTCCTGGGAGACAGGACGCGCATCGCGGAGGTAGCGGAGCAGACCGGCGCTACCGTCCTTGTCATCGCCATCGCGCGGGCAAGCGGGGCCGCGATCCGTGACCTCACCAGGCAGGCGGAGCAATGCGGGCTGATCCCGAAGGTGATCCCGTCCGCTGCCGAGATTCTCAGCGGCAGCGCGAGCATCGAGGGAGTCCGCGATCCCCGGATCACTGACCTGCTCGGCCGCAGGCCGGTGCGAACCGACATGGACGCGGTGGCCGAGCACTTCGCCGGGAAGCGGATTCTCGTCACCGGAGCCGGCGGATCCATCGGCTCTGAGCTGTGCCGCCAGCTGCACCGGTTCGGGCCCGCCGAGCTGATCATGCTGGACCGTGACGAGTCAGCGCTGCACGCGATCGAGCTGGCCCTGCACGGCCGCGCGCTGCTCGACTCCGACCGGCTGGTGCTGGCCGACATCCGGGACCCTGGACGCATCCGGCAGATCTTCGAGCAGCGCCGGCCCGAGATTGTCTTCCACGCTGCCGCGCTCAAGCACCTGCCGCTGCTTGAGCGCTATCCGGCTGAGGCGCTGAAGAGCAACGCCTGGGGAACACTCGCGGTGCTGGAGGCCGCGGCAGCATTCGATGTCGAGTCGTTCGTGAACATCTCGACGGACAAGGCCGCCGACCCGGTCAGCGTGCTCGGCTATTCCAAGCGGGTCGCCGAACGGCTGACTGCCCACATGGCCCGCCAGGCGACGGGCACCTACCTGAGCGTCCGGTTCGGCAACGTCCTCGGCAGCCGCGGGTCGTTCCTGAGCGCCCTCAGCGCGCAGGCCGCCGCGGGCGGCCCGCTGACCGTCACCCATCCCGGGGTCAGCAGGTACTTCATGACCGTTGGCGAGGCCGTGCAGCTCGTGCTGCAGGCCGCGGTGATCGGGCGGGACGGCGAGGTCCTCGTGCTCGACATGGGAGAGCAGGTGCGCATCGCCGACATCGCGCGCAGGCTGGCCGCCAGCGCGCCAGGCCAGGTTGACATCGTCTACACCGGGCTGCGGCCTGGCGAGAAGGTGGCCGAGACCCTGCTCGGGCGCGGCGAGACGGGCGTGCGGCTCTACCATCCCCTGATCCGGCACGTCCCCGTGCCGCCGCTGGCTCCTCACTTCGTGACCTGCCTGGACCCCGGCCTGCCAGACGATGAGCTACGTGATGCCCTTGACCAGTGCGCCAGCTGCCCGGGCCGCGATTCCGGCAGGCGGAGACGCGCGGACGACCCCGCGATGCTCAAGATGCGCAGCCCCAGGCAAGCTCCACCAGCCGTGCCAGCAGCTGGTCTAGCTGCTGCGCAGTTAGGACGTAGTCCTGCGGAGGCCCCCCGCTCGGGTCGGCCACGTCGTCATCGGCAGAATCACCAAGGAGCACCGACCGGTCCCTGCCGTCGTGCACCCGGCCGAGCCAGCCAGCGAGTGACTCGCCGGCCTGCCGGGGCCCGACCTGCTGGCCGCGGCGGATCAGCTCCTTCAGGGTGAACGTACGGGACCAGGCGCCGGGCAGGGCGACGACGGCGTGCCTGAGATGCTCACGAGCCATCGCCAGCACCAGATCCGATCTGGCCAGATCGCCTTCGCGGAGCTCGCGGCTGCGGTGCGCGGCGGCATCAAGCCCGTAGGCGGCCAGTGCCGACATCACCTCCGCAGGAGGCTGGCCGCCTTCGTTGAGCGCGTCGCCCGGGCGGACCGATGCGGACACGCCGGCCGAGCGGACCGATGCGGACACCCCGGCCGCGGCCAGGCGGTGACTGAGCAGCGACTCCGCCATAGCGGAACGGCACTGGTTGGCGGTGCAGAGCACCAGGATCTCGGTCATCTCGGTCACGAGATGAACGGACTGCCGCGACGTGGCCTCGTCCCGCTCATCAGGGCTTACAGCGTCCTTAATCGGAAGGTCGATTACACAAAGTAGTTGAGTGTACACTCACAGCACATACGTGACTGCCAGGCTGAAGGTCCCGGTCAGCTCTGTGGCCACCCCGACGCCATCAGTCAACCTGCGAGGACGTAGATGACGACTGAGTTCGGAACGGCTCCAGCTCTTCGCAGCTACCTGGCGATCGCCCGCAAGCGGAAGTGGTGGATTGCGGGAGCCGCGCTCCTTGGCCTTGCGCTCAGCCTGGCCCTGTCCGTGACGCAGCCCGATCAGTATTCGGCAACGGCCCAGCTCCTCGTGCAGCCCTCCGGTGCCAGCACGGCTTCCGGCGGTGCGGTGGCTGCCGTTACACCGACCGAGGTGCAGACCGATCTGCAGCTGGTGACCAGCGCGCCGGTGCAGCAAGCGGTAAGCCAGCGGCTCGGCAGCATGCCGTCCGTATCCGCGGCCGAGGTCGCCCAGACGGACGTGATCACCATCACTGCCATCAGCTCCAGTCCGTCGCGGGCCGCGCTGACCGCCAATACGTACGCGAACGCGTTCGTCAACCACCAGCAGGATGCCGCCATCAACGAGCTGACAGCGGTCGAGCTTCAGCTGCGGGCGCAGATCCGGAGGCTCAGCGCTCGCATCGGCACGCTGAAGGGAAAAGGCATCGCGGCCCGGCAATTGGCGCTGATGAACCAGCTGGCGGTGCTCAGAGCACAGCTCGCCCAGATGCGGGTCAGCGGAGCGGCCACCACCGGCGGGGTCGAGCTTGTCACCCCCGCGGTCGCGCCGGGGTCGCCGAGCTCGCCCAAGCCCAAGCAAGATGGCCTCCTCGGCCTAGCGGCCGGGCTCGTCGTGGGGATTGGCGCCGCGTTCCTGCGGGACAGCTTCGACGATGCGCTGTGCTCCAAGGAAGTGGTCGAGCAGCTCAGCGGCGCCCCGGTGCTGGCGCTGGTCCCGATGATCACATCGTGGAAAAAGCGCGATCAGCCTCCGGTGGTGTCAATCTCGCACCCGCTGTCGGTATCAGCCGAGGCCTACCGCTCGCTACGAACCTCGCTGCAGTTCTACAGGCAGGAGCACAAGCTGCGGACCCTAGTGGTGACCAGTCCAGGCGCGGCAGAGGGCAAGACCTCTGCCGTCGCGAATCTTGGCGTGGTCTTCGCCCAGACGGGTGAGCGGGTGGTCATGGTGTCGTGCGACCTGCGCCGACCCCGGCTCGGGCAGTTCTTTGGCCTCGACGAGCAGGCGGGGCTCACCACGGTGCTGCTCGGTGAACGGTCGCTGATGGAGGCCGTGCAGCGGGTGAACGGGCAGGAAACCCTTTGGATGCTCGGCGCGGGAGCGCTTCCCGCCAACCCTGCCGAGTTGCTGAACGGCCCTGCCACGCAGGCCGTATTCGCGGCGCTGCGTGCGAAGTTCGACCTTGTGCTCATCGACAGCCCGCCCGTGCTGCCGGTCACCGACGCCATGCTGCTGTCGAAGGATGCCGACGGGACGCTGATGGTGGTAGCAGCCGACCAGACCAGGCGGGCTGAGCTGCGGCACGCCACCGAGAAGCTCGCGCAGGTCAACGGCACGGTGCTGGGAACGATCCTGAACGAGGTCACCAAGCGGACCGGATACGGATACGGAGACGGATACGGATACGGGCCGCTGGAGTCAGATCTGCCCCCGGCGACCCTGCCAGCGGCAGCCAACGGCAGCGCGCCGACGTCAGCCAACGGCAGCGCGCCGGGCAGGGTGGCAGGCAGCATCTGGCGCGAACCCGCGCGGACACGGACAGACGACGGGCCTGCCCCATCGAAGGAAGGCTCTGGCTGACCTATACCCGTCGATATAGGAACTCTAAGTAATTGTATGATTACAAAGAGCGAAAGTGGCGCTAGTATGCGTGGCGTGTCCGAAGGATCCGCGATCATGATCGCCGCCGTCTCGTGCGGTGCTGTCGTCGCGCTAGCGGAGCCGGGGACTATCGCGCTGCTTCGCCGGGCCGAGGCAATGGACGTGCCGAACCTGCGGTCGTCACATACCGTGCCAACGCCGCGCGGCGGAGGGGCGCCGATCGCCGTGGGGCTTGTGCTGGCCGCGCTGCTTATCCGCAGCCCGGCGGCCGCGGCCTTCGCGATCGCGGTCGCGGGGTTCAGCATGATCGGACTCGCCGACGACCTGACCGGGCTGCCGGTCCGCCGCCGGCTGGTGCTGCAGGGCATGGCGAGCCTCGCCGCCGCCGCCGTGCTGGTGAGCCGCCTCAGCCTGCCGCCGGCCGGGCAGGCGGCCGCTGCGGTCCTCATCGCGTTCTGGGTAACCGCCTTCGTGAACGTGTTCAACTTCATGGACGGGGTGAACGGCATTTCCGCCGCTCATGCGCTGATCGGCGGCGCTGCCTTTGGGTGCCTCGGTTTGTGGCGGCCGGATGTGTTCCTGGCCGCCGGTGGCGCCGCGGTCGCGGCCGGCGCGCTCGCCTTCCTGCCGTGGAATGCGGTCCGGGCACGGGTCTTCCTCGGTGATGTCGGCAGCTACGGGCTGGGGGCCGCGCTGGCAGTGCTCGCCGCATGCGCCGTGATCCGCGGCATCCCGGTAGAGGCCGTCCTGGGACCGCTTGCCCTGTACCTCACGGACACCGCATGGGCCCTGCAGCGGCGCATCCGGTCCGGTGAGCACTGGTCCGAGGCCCATCGCACCCATATCTACCAGCAGTGGTGCGACATAGGCTGGTCGCACTTGCGGGTTACCACCGTGACCTGCGCAGGAACGCTCCTGCTCTGCCTGCTCGGGGCAGTAAGCCTGACCGGCCAGGCCGCGATCCGGTCCGGTGCCGACATCGTCGCGATCGGCGTCCTGGCCATATACCTGCGGTCCCCGGTGCTGCTCCGCCGGGCCACCGCGCGGCTGGAGCGTGCCTTAGATGCGCATCCTGCTGGTGACCCACTACTTCCCGCCGGAGACCGGAGCCCCGCAGGCGCGCCTGTCCGCACTGGCCGCCACCTGGGCGGCCGACGGGGACGCCGTGACCGTGCTCACCGGGATGCCGAACCATCCGACCGGCGTGGTGCCGCCCGAGTACGGGGGCGCGATCCGGCGGCAGGAGTGGCGCGACGGCTACCGCGTGGTGCGCACCTGGCTGTATGCCACGCCGAACGACGGTGTCGCGCGTAAGACCCTCGGCCACCTGAGCTTCATGATCAGCAGCGTGCTGCTCGGCTGGCGCGCGTGCGGGCAGGCTGATGTGGTCGTGGTCTCCTCGCCGACGTTCTTCTCGATCGGCGCGGCCTGGCTGCTCGCCCGGCTGAAGCGCGCCCGCCTTGTCGTCGAGGTACGTGACCTCTGGCCCGCGATCTTCGTCGAGCTCGGCGTGCTGACCAACCGCCGGCTCATCGGCCTGCTCGAACGGCTCGAGCTCGCCGCGTACGCCGCGGCGGACGCGGTCGTGGTGGTGAGCGGCGGATTCCGCGCCAACCTGATCGGCCGGGGCGTCCCGCCCGGAAAGGTGCACACGATCCGCAACGGCGTCACTCTCGGCGACTTCGATCCGGACGGCGCCGCCAGCCCCGCCGTCCGTGCCCGGCTTGGCGCGCGTCCCGGCGACTGCCTGGTCCTGTACCTCGGCACGCACGGGATCTCCCAGGCACTGCCGGACGTGGCTGATGCAGTGGCCCGGCTGGCAGGGCAGCCGATTCACTTCGCGTTCGTCGGCGAGGGCGCCGACAAGCCGCGGCTGCGATCCCGGGTAGACGAGCTTGGCCTGGCCAATGTGAGCCTGCATCCCGGCGTTCCGCATTCCGACGTGCCAGCATTGCTGGCGGCGGCTGACATCTGCCTGGCAACGCTGCGTTGCGTGCCGTTGTTCGTTTCCTTCATCCCGTCCAAGATCTTCGAGTACCTCGGCGCCGGCCGGGCGGTGGTCGGCGCGGTCGCCGGCGAGGCCGCGCAGATCCTGCGCGAGGCCGGCGCGACGGTCGTGCCGCCCGAGGACAGTGCGGCGCTGGCCGCCGCGATCCGGGAACTTGCCGCCGATCCGGCGCGGCGGCTGGCGATGGGCCGGCAGGGCCGGGCGCATGTCGAGCGGTCCTTCGACCGGGTCGCGCTCGCGCGGGAGTACCGCAAGATCCTCGAGATGGCCGGAGGCCGCCGATGAGGCTGCTGGTCACCGGCGGCAGCGGCTTCCTCGGCGGTTACGTGCTGCGCGAGGCGGCCCGGCGCGGGCATGAGACCGTTGCCCTGGCCCGGAGCGCAGCTGCGGCGCGGGCCGTGGCCGACCGTGGCGCGCAGCCGGTCACCGGGGATCTCGACGCGGCAGACAATCTTGCCGAGATATTCGCGGCAGCCCGCTGCGCCGCGCTGGTGAACCTCGCGTCCCTCGGCTTCGGGCACGGCCCGGCGATCGTCGCCGCGACGCAGCAGGCGGGTATCCGGCGCGCGATCTTCGTCTCCAGCACGGCGGTCACGACCTCGCTCGCGGCGCCGTCGAAACGGGTGCGGCTCGCCGCCGAACAGCGGATCGGCGAGTCCGGGCTGGACTGGACGATCCTGCGGCCGACCATGATCTACGGGGCGCAGGGCGACCGGAACCTGTCCAGGCTGCTCGCGCTGCTCAGCCGGGCACGGATGCTGCCGGTCCCCGGCGGCAGGCACCTGCAGCAGCCGGTGCACGTGGCCGACGTGGCGGGCGCCGTGCTGGCCGCCGCTGAGCGGGCTGGAGCCGCCGGATCCTGTTACGACGTGGCCGGCCCCGAGCCGCTCACCTTCGCCGAGCTACTGCGGATCTCGGCCCGCGCTGTCGCCAGCAGGACCCGGTTCATCCCGGTGCCGGTCATGCCACTGGTTGCCGCGGCGCGCGGATACGAGCGGCTGAGCCGCCGCCCCAAGATCAGGGCGGAGCAGTTGCTGCGGCTGGCGGAGGACAAGGCGTTCGCCATCCGGGATGCCGAGCGCGACCTGGACTACGCGCCGCGCCCTTTCGCGGCCGGCATCCGGGCCGAGGCCGAGGCAATGGGGCTGGCCCGGTGACCGGCAACGACCTCGCGCTGCTGGCCCGCACGGCCGTCCACCTGCATCCGGGGCAGGTAGCGCACCGGGCCCGGCTGCGGGCTCAGCGCACGGCGCTGCGCCGCTGGCCGGGAGCGGGGCGCAGGCTGCTGGCGTGTCCCGGCTCCGATGTCGCGGCCGGCTGGGCCGCTGGCTTCGTCCCGGTCGACGCCCGGGCGTCACTGGCGTGGCCCGGCCTGGCCGCGCTGGCCTCAGGGCGGATCGAGCTTCTCGGCATGGCCAGGGAGCTCGGTGATCCGCCTGACTGGCTGCAGGCCGGCGCGCCCCAGCTGTGGCGCTTCCACCTGCACTACTGGGACTGGGCCTGGGGCCTGGCAGCTGATCCGGATCGCGGCACGGCGCGGGCCGTCTTCGCCCGGCTGTGGCTCTCCTGGCAGGCGGCTGCCGAACTTGGCAGCGGCGATGCGTGGCTGCCCTACCCTGCGGCGCTGCGGGCCTGGTCGTGGTGCGGGCAGCACCGGGACCTCGTAGCCGGGAGCGACCTGGAGCCGGTGTTTGTCCGTGAGCTGGCCGTCCATATGGGCTTCCTGCGATGGCATCTCGAGTCTGATGTCGGCGGCAACCATCTCATCAAGAACCTCAAGGCACTGGCGGGGCTGGCCGTCTTCCTCGCCGACGGCCAGCTGCTGCGCCAGACGATCCGCCGGCTGATCAGGCAGCTAGCAGTTCAGGTGCTGCCCGACGGCGGCCACTACGAGCGAGCGCCGGCCTATCACTGTCAGGTGCTGGCCGACCTGATCGACATCGCAGAACTGCTCCGGGCGAGCGGCGCCGCGCCGCCGCCGGAGATAGACGGCTCCATCCGGCGCATGCGCCGGTGGCTGGGCGCCGTCATCTCGCCAGGCGGTGCGGTACCGCTGCTCAACGACGGCTACCCGGTGCCGGCCGGGCTGCTCGGCGCGCTCGAGCCTGAACCGCCCGCGGCCGGGCCGCTGCTCAGCCTGCCCGAGACAGGCCTGGTACGGGCCGCCGTCGGCGGCTGGCATCTGCTGTCCGACGTCGGCGCGGTGTGCCCGGACCGGCTGCCCGCGCACGCGCACGCCGACACGTTCGGCTGCGAGGTGTACGTGGACGGGATGGCGCTACTGGTGGATACCGGCACTTCCACGTACGCGCAAGGGCCAGTGCGCCGGTACGAGCGATCGACCGCCGCACACAACACCGTGGAGGTGGACGGTGCCGACTCCACCGAGGTGTGGAGCGCGTTCCGGGCCGGACGGCGGGCACGGGTGCTGGACTTCACTGCCAGCGCCGCAGCGGACACCGTGACCTTTGAAGCAGTCCACGACGGGTTCCGGCGGCTGCACGGGCGGCCTGCCCACCGCCGCCGGTGGTCGCTGAAGTCTTCGGGCCTGCAGGTGGACGACCTCGTGAGTGGTGCCGGACGGCACGCAGTGACCGTCCGATGGCACCTCGCGCCCGGGTCAGTTGTCCGGCTCGAAGCGGGCGGGGCTGTTGTCACCACGAAGGGAGGAGCGTTCCGGATCAGCATCACCGCCTCGTGCCCGCTGGCGCTGGGCATCGAGCCCGGGCCGGTCGCCGACGGTTTCCTGCGCACGACCATCGCCCCGGTACTGGCATGCCGGCTGAATGCCGTCCTGCCGGTGCGGGTCACGACCTGCTGGCGCCGGGCACGGGAAGGGCGCGTCACCCGCAATGCGGAGGAGGCCGAGTGAAGCAGGTCGTGCAGCCCGCCGCGGGCGGGCCGGTCGAGGTACTCGATGTGCCACGCCCCACGGCAGGCCCTGCCGAGGTGCTGGTCCGGACCGTCGCGTCGATCATTTCGCCGGGCACCGAACGGGCGGTCACTGCGCTTGCCCAGTCAAGCCTGCTGGCCAAGGCACGTGCCCGGCCGGATCTGGTCCGCCAGATCATGCGCAAGGCGCGAACCGAGGGCATCGCCATCACCACGAAGACAGTCCGGAGCCGGCTCGCCGGGGATCTGCCGCTTGGCTACTCCGCGGCCGGGCTAGTCGTCGAGCTGGGCACGGCAGTCACCGGCATCGAGGTTGGGCAGCTGGTCGCGACAGGCGGGGCGGGAAAGGCCAACCACGCTGAGTTTCAGGTGGTCCCCGGCCTGCTGTGCGCTGTCGTTCCCGAAGGCGTATCTGCCCAGGATGCCGCGTTCACGACTGTCGCAGCCATCGCGCTGCATGGTCTCCGGCTGGCTGAGGCAGGCCCCGGCTCCAAGGTGGTCGTCATCGGTCTCGGCCTTGTCGGCCAGCTTGCCGCCAGGCTCGCCATGGCTGCTGGCTGCGACGTCGCTGGCATCGACCCCGCCGTGCACGCACGTGCCACGGCGGCCGGATCGGGTGTCCTCGCCCTGGATGAGTCCGGCGCGAGGACCACCGCTCAGGTGGTCGCCTGGTCACGGGGACGTGGCGCGGATGCTGTGCTGGTATGCGCGGCCAGCCCGTCCTCCGAGCCGGTCATGCGCGTCCCCGCGCTATGCCGTGACCGCGCAGCCGTGGTGATCGTCGGTGACGTCGGCCTGCAGCTGAGCCGCACGCCGTTCTATGAGCGGGAACTCTCGCTGCGATTCGCCCGCTCCTACGGCCCCGGCCGCTACGAGCTGTCGTATGAGGCGTGGGGGGTGGACTATCCGGCCGGTCAGGTGCGCTGGAGCGAGGGCAGGAACTTCGAGGCGGTGCTCGACCTACTGGCCGCCGGTCGGCTCCAGGTGGCCGATCTTGTCACCCACAGCTACGACATTCGTGCTGCCGCGCAGGCGTATCAGCTGATCGAGCGGCGGATCGATCCCTACCTGGCGATCCGCCTGACCTACCCGACGGCACTCGCTCACGAAGGTCCGGTCCAGCTGCGGTCGCAGCCGAAGGCAAGCTCGTCGCCGGGCGTCGGCTGGATCGGCGCAGGCTCCTTCTCGACCGGGACGCTGCTGCCCGCATTCCGCGCTGCGGGCTTCGGCCGCCTGGTGGCAGTGACCTCGGCAAGCGGCCTGTCGGCGCGGCGGGCCGCGGAGCGGCACGGCTTCGAGAGGGCAGTCTCCGGGGCATTCGCCGTCATCGAGGATCCGGATGTCGAGGTCGTCGTAGTTGCAACCCCGCACGACACGCATGAAGAGCTGGTGAGAATGGCCCTTAAGGCCGGGCGGCACGTGTGGTGCGAGAAGCCGCTCGCCCTGACCATGGACGGCCTCAGCGAGATTGAGGCTGCCTGGGATGCGTCCGGGCGGCAGCTCATGGTGGGGTTCAACCGCCGATGGTCACCGGCCGTGCTCGCGGCGCAGCGCGCGCTCGAAGGGACGGACGCGCCTAAGTTCCTTGTCTACCGGGTCGCCGCCGGGCCGGTGCCGGATGGCCACTGGTACGCAGACCGGAGGCACGGCGGCCGACTGCTGGGAGAGGTGTGCCACTTCGTGGACACCGCCCAGGTGCTCATAGGTGCCGACATTCAGGAGGCCACGGCGATCTCCAGCGATGCCTTCGGGGTTTCGGGCAATGAGGCGATCGTGTCCCTGCGTTTCGCGGACGGCTCGCTCGCGACAATCTGCTACGGCAGCGCCGTACCCACTTCCGGCAAGGAATGGATCGAGGTCATGGCCGGATCGCGGCGGCTCGTCATCGACGACTTCCGTTCCGCGAAGATGGACGGCCGGACGATCTGGAAAGGCCGGCCGGACAAGGGCCATCGTGCCCAGGCGATCGCGTTCTGGCACGCGGTCCAGGGCGGGGCGGCGGCACCGGCCCGGTCCATGCTGGCGTCGATGCGCGCCACCATCCAGGCAGCGGATGCAGGCGGTGGCCGTGGCTGAGAAGCGGGCCGGATCTCCCGCGCAGGTCGGGCAGCTATTCGACGCTAAGGCCCCGACCTGGTCGGCGAAATACGCTCCCGACGGGCGCCTCACCGGCCGTCTAACCGGCTTTGCCGCCGCGCTCCACCGTCACGTCCCGGCAGCAGGCCACGTTCTTGATCTCGGCTGTGGCACCGGCGAATTGGCACGGGCCTCAACAGCGGCCGGGATGCGGGTGACGGCGTGCGACATCTCGGCGGAGATGCTGCGCCACGCGGCTGGCCGCGATCCGAGCGGCGCGGTCGACTGGGTGCACCTCGATCCGTGCTGGCGCACCTTGCCGTTCGAGCCCGCCTGCTTCGACGCTGTCGTCGCTGCGAGCGTACTGGAGTACGTCGACTGCCCTTCCGCGGTGCTTGCCGAGTGCGCGCGCGTGCTGCGCCCAGGCGGGGTGGTGTTGTGCACGGTCCCGAATCTCGCGAACCCGATTCGCTGGCTGGAGTGGCTGGCCGGCATGGCTGCCCGGCTTCCGTGGGTCCGCGCCACGGGCCGCCACTGGCCCCGCTTGCGGGGTTATCTGATGTACCTGCAGATCTCCCAACAGCGTCGGCGGGCGCGGTGGTGGCACGTCGCTGGTGAGCAGGCCGGGCTGAACCAGGTTCTGTGCCCGGCATACGCACGCCGGTCCTCGCCGCTGCGCCTCCTGGGGTTTCAGAGACCCGATGACGCAAGGGAGGCGCGGTGACCAGCACCATATTTGTCGACGCCGCCGGAGCGACGATAGGAGGCGGCGCCCGCTTCAGGCTTGAGCTGTATCAGTACCTGGCCCGCGCTGGGCGCGAGGACGTGAAGCTTATCGGCGTGGACCGGCGTATTGATCCGGCCTGGTTGCTCCGCCGGGAGGCGGCCCGGCCGACGCAGGGCCGGCGAGTGGCGCTGAACAACGTCAGCTTCGTAACTCCTGGCGGCGAGCGCTGGACGCGGCTAGGTAATGCCCTGCACTTCCTGACAGATGACGAGGCTGCACGGATTGACCCGTCACTGCGTGCCGCCATGCGGCGCCAGGCGATTGTGGTGCACCTGGCAGCCCGTCGATCGCACGTGCTTGTCACGCCCTCGACAGCGATGGCGGAGCGTGTTCGGCGGGTCCTGCCGGATCTGGGCCACCGGGTCGTCCCAAGGCTGAATCCCGTCTCGCCGGGCTCCATCCCGAGGATCCCGCGCGATCACGCCATTCTCTGCCCGGTGCTGTTCGCACCCTACAAAGCGATGGACGAGCGGCTCACCGAACTGCTCGCCGCCATCGAGGAGTGCGGCGACTCATCGGTCCGTGTCCGGGTAACTGCTCACAGGAACGAGATGCCTCCCGAGCTGGCCGACCATGCACGGATCGATCTGGTGGGCCGGCTAAGCCTCGCGGACCTTCGCCGCCTCTGGGCACATAGCCGGGCTATATACTTCCCGACCGGAATCGAGTCATTCGGCTATCCGCTCGCCGAGGCGCGAGTCAGTGGCCAGCCGGTCATTGCCCTCGATACAGCGCAGAACCGGGAGATCGCCGGCCCCGCACTGTGCGGCTTCACTCCGGGTAGCCCGGACTCGCTGCGGCGCGCGACCATGCTGGCTCTGACCACGGAGGTGGCACCCGATCCTGCACCATTTGACCCTGACGCCTATTTCGGCTGGCTGCTGGGACCCACGCGATGACCAAGCTTGGCATGCAGCCGTACCGGGCAGGTGACGATCCCGCCCCGAGATGTGTCCCAGTCAGCGTGGTCGTGCTAACGCGCGACGAGGAACCGAATATCCGGCGGTGCCTGGCCTCGGTCGCGTGGGCGGATCAGGTGGTCGTCATCGACGCCTGCTCGGCCGACCACACAGTGCCGATCGCGCGCTCGCTGGGGGCCGAGGTGGTGGAGCAGGCGTGGCTCGGCTTCTCCGGCCAGCGTGAGTTCGCGCTCAGGCTGCCGCTGCTGCGCCATGACTGGGTTTTCTTCGTCGATGCTGACGAGTGGGTCTCCCCGCATCTCGCCGNNATCGCCGGCGAGATCGCCGGCGCGATGCGGGCGCCGACGTGCGCGGCCTTCGCACTCCGCTTCCGGCTCGTGTTCCAGGGCACCTGGATCCGCCATTGCGGCTGGTACGGCGGTTCCTGGATCGTCCGGCTTGTCGATCGTCGATATACGAAATTCGACGTGAGCCTAGTCGGCGAGCGGGTGAATGTGGATGGGCCGGTCCGGCGCCTGCGTCACGACATCGTCGATGAGGATCACAAAGGCCTGGCCGCCTGGCTGCACAAACACGTGCGCTACGCCCAGCTGGAGGCCAGGCGCCGTGGCCAGCCGATGCCGCTGGCGCAACGACTGCGCACACTGCAGTCCCGGGCGGACACGCGGCCGATGATCCGCGCGGTACTCAAGGATGTCGTGTTTCCTGCTGTGCCGGCCAAGCCTGCCGCGCTGTTTATCTACATGTACATCGTCCGGCTCGGCATTTTCGACGGGCAGGCCGGCCTGCGTTTCTGCTTCTTCCACGCCTGGCACGAGGCCTGCGTGAACGCGCTACACGCGAGTGCCGTGACAGCCGACCAGGAGGTCATCTGATGGACGCAAAGCTGGTCCGCCGAACCGCCGGCGAGGTCCGGTCTGTCTGGCGCAATGCCTGCCCCGGCGCGGCGGCACGATGGGTCGCGTCGCTGGCGGCGCATCTGCCCGAGTGCGTGCGGTCGCGTTCGCTGGTCCCGGCGGACCGCACGTGGGCGCATACGGGCGCGCGCTTCCGCACCCCTAGCGGCGCAGTCGTCTCGCTGCCAGCTGCCTACACGGCCGGTGCCCGCGAGATGTATTGCCGCAATGTCTACCTGCGTACCGGGCTGAGGATGCCAGCCAAGGGCTGGGTGGTCGACCTCGGCGCCAACAGCGGCCTGTTCGCCGTCTGGGCCGCGGTCACCGGCGCACAGGTCATCGCGGTCGAGGCACAGCAGAACTTCGCGGACAAAATTCGCGATCTGGCCGAGCACAACGGCGTCGCAGATCGCATAGACGTGGAGATTGCGCTGGCCAGCGGTGTCGCATCGTCGGGGGCCTGCGTCGGCGTGGTGGCCGATGATCTCCGGTGGGCGGCGACTTCGCACGGCGGCTCTGCGCGGCCCGCCGACATCTCTATGCCGGAGCTTATATCGACGTACCGGATCGATCGGGTGGGCTTGCTGAAAGTGGATATCGAGGGAGGCGAGTTCGCGGTACTCGCCGACACCGAAGATCTGGGCTGGCTACAGGGAGTGGACCAGCTCGCGCTGGAGCTACATCGGGGGTTCGGCGACACCGCTGCGCTCATCGAGAGACTGCGACGTCACGGCTTCGCTATTGACCTGCGCGACAACGATGGAAGGCACACGGCCAGCGCTTCAGACCATCCCGACTACGCCTACTGCCGACGCCTGTAAATACCCTGGCCAGTCGAATACCGCTCAATATCGTCCTAGTGCGCCTGACATGAAAGAGGTGGCAAGCTGATGCGCCCGAGACTTGGCGTGCTAGCCTACGGCCCGATCCAGTACCACACCCCGCTGTACCAGCGATTGGCGCAGCGAGGAAACGTGGAACTTGACGTCCTTTATCTCTCCGATAGAGGCTACCGCTCAACAATCGACCCAGAATTCGGGGTTGCCGTCGCCTGGGATATTGACTTGCTGTCAGGATACGCGCACGAGTTCATGACAACGGGCGGATGCTCGACGAGTGTTGCGCGGCAAGCCCGGACACTGATGCGATGGCTGCCACCGCACGATGCCGTGGTCGTCAATGGCTACACCAGCGGATGGATGCTGTCGGCCATGGCGCTCTGCCGCGCGCGCGGTGTCCCGTACCTCCTGCGCGCCTCCTCACACCCGCACGGCCTGTCCACCGGTGTCCGGCGCTACATCCGGCAGGTGGGCACCCGGCTGGTTGTCTCTGCCAGTTCTGGTGGCCTTGCCATGGGTCATCTGAACGAGGAATTTTATCGTCAGCACCGCACCCGGCGGGTGATCTTCACGCCCAATTCGGTGGACGATCAAAGGTTTGCATGCCCGCCGCCGCTCGGGCGAGCCGAGCTGCTCGCACGGTGGGGCCTGAGAGACGACAAGCCGGTAGTCATGTACTGCGGCAAGCTATACCCCGGCAAGCGGCCGCTCGATCTCGTAGCCGCTCTCAAACTCCTGCCCGGCGAGGTGAACATGCTCTTCGTCGGGGACGGAATCCTGGCGGAGCAGATCCGGGCCGCACTTCGTCCCGGCAGCGGCGTAGTGACCGGCTTTGTCAATCAGTCGGAACTCCCCGCCTACTACCACGCCGCGGACATTCTCGTGCTGCCAAGCCAGGTAGAAATGTGGGGGCTGGTCATCAACGAAGGCATGGCCGCCGGAACGCTCCCGGTAGTATCAGATCGCGTCGGCTCCGCACCTGACCTGGTCTCTGGTGTCGGGGAGGTATACCCGTGCGGTGACGTTCCGGGCCTCGCCGCGGCCCTGGCCCGCGCTCTCTTGCGCGTGCAGGACCCGGAGACTCGCAGCCGGATGCGCGAGCATGCTGCGCGATACAGCCTGGACCGCACGGCCGACGGCTTTGAGCAGGCAGCATTCGCGATTCATGGCGGGCGCAGGCCCCCGGCTTCATAGCAGTCTTGCGACCGCCAGTGGCGCATAGCGCTCCGGGGCAAAGGACTCACTTGCCCACTCCGCAGCACGCTTGCCCATCTGCGATAGTCGAGCCGGGCATTGCAGCAAGTCGTCGAGAGTTCCTGCCAGCGCCCGCTCGCTTTCATCTGTCGGGGCAACGCCGGTGACCTGGTCAATGTAAGCGTCGTGCGAACCGCCGTAAGCGGGACCAACTACCGGTGTGCCTGCGACCTGGGCCTCCAGCAGAACCAGGCCAAAGCCCTCGCCCGACGCGTTCCGGCCGGGCCTGGTCCGGGTAGCCAGCACGAATAGGTCTGCCGCCGCTAGCTGACCGGCAAGCTCGTCATCGCTCAGCCCCGGACGCAGGGTGCAGCAGCGGCGCCCTTCTACCAGCCGCCGAAGGCTGGCTGGTGGCTCGCCGGTACCGCAGACCGTCAAGTGAATGTCAGATCTGCCCAGGGCCGCAACGGCACCCATTAGCTCGGGCAACCCCTTGTTCTGCCAGTCTGCCAGGCGGAAGGCTGTGACCAAGTGGACTCCATGGCGCCTGCGCTGGGCCGTGGTGGACGCCTTGACGAGCGTGTCAAACCATCCCCGAGACAGCCCCGGAGGCAGCACGGCTGCCGGAAAGCCGCGGGAAAGCGCCCCGGCCGTGAAACTGCTGACGGCGATGACCCGTACGTCACGCCGACGCATAAGGCGATCCTCAACCCACCATCGAGGCCGGACATGCGCCCCCCACACATCGCTGCCATGGCACACGACAGATATGCCGGACACGGTCCGGTCCCGCGCAAGAAGTGACGCCACCGGCAGCAGTGCCCGGTGCCCGAGGACCAAGCGAGTTGGCGCCACCCTTGCGCGCAGCCGGTCACGGGCCTCGGCAAATAGCTGGGCATGCGCAGCCGCGCCTGCGCAGCGGAGGTCGATCCGCCCGCAGTCAATCCCCTGCTCGGCGAACGACCACTCAAGTGTTTCTACATAACGCTCGATGCCTCCGCCCAGCCCCCGGGATAGCGTCAGCAGAAGCGCACCACTGCTCATCGCAAACTCCGAAAAATTGAAGTTGGGTACCCACTACCATCAGGCCAGATGACCCGTGCCGATAATCTCGCCGACGACACGACACCGCGGCCTTTGCGTGCTTTCTCCACTTGCCGCAATGCCGGCTTCCTCACTCGGCCACGTACGACCTCGATTATCTTCACAGCGATCGCTAGTACGACTGCCGTGCGCAACGTCACAAGAATCCCAGGAAGCCCTTGTTCGTATTTGAACACCACCTGAACCGCAGTGGCCATAGTTACAACACGCACTGCCGTGTACCGCCGGAACAGCCATCGTTCTCCCCACCCGGACAACGTGCCCATAATCGCCAGAAACACCATAAGCCAATATGGCCCGAGAAATCCGAAATACAAGCCCAGAAAGGTCGGGACGAGATTTATCCGCTGCAGGCCAAAGGCGTAGGTCTCAGTCCACGCGGGATTAGCGCGGGAGATATATGTCAATTTCGACGGCCAGGCAAAGCTTGGTATGACGATGAGAGTGTACTTTGCGACCGGTGTCGCGCCGAGCGCAGGATGGCCGAAACTCATCGACTGCAGAATGCCGCCAGCGAAGGAATCGCCATCGAACCGGGCCGTCACCTGCCCGACCAAGCCTGTGAAGGTATTCTTCTGATTAGAATCATGGATCAGCGAATAGAAGCCGCTTCCTATAGCCTGAGCCCTGGAAATAAGACCAGAGTCTTGATGGTACAGGCCGCGCCCAGATGCCGTCCGATATCCAGTGATCCCCAACACAGTCATGACTGTCAGCGCGAGCGTAATAAGGACTTGCCTTCGTGATGGCCGCAATCCCACATGGGAGAGCAATAGAAGCAGCGTAACAAATCCTGCTATGATGGGAAATCGTTCACCTGCAGCCGCAAGAAAGACAGATTGGGTTATTAGTATGGTGACGAACCACTTCATGCCATATTGCAGCAAGAACCCGAATGCCGCAAGGACGACCAGCACGGTCAGGAATGTCGCCGCCAAGTCAGTCGGCACGGTCTTCTCGCTTGCAGCGATGGAACTGTTGTAGCCACGCCCTTCATAGGTGAGAGCAGCGAGCGGAGCTGAGGCAAGCACGAGCAGCCGCCAGTCCAGGATTCGCGCAACATCTGAGCTATCGTTATCGCGAGTCGCTGCTGCAACCCGCACTGGTCTAGTCGCCAGGTAACATATCACAAATACAAGCAACCCAATGGACATAATGAGTGTAGCCGCATCGATATGACTCTGGCCGATGCCGAGACGACTTATGTCCCATACCCGGACCGACGGGATCAGGAGAAAAATCTGCGAAAGACCCTGGTAGGCAACTGCAGAAAGTACAAAGAGGGGCACCGGCCGCCGCAGCCAGTCTCGGCCGAGATCCCACCGCACCAGTACCACGGCAACGGCCTGCACGCATAGCGCCGTGCACATTGTCAGGCTCATTGTGCCTCCGGTGGCGTCAATGAGCTTGAGGTCACGGTCACGACAGCTTTTCGAGGATAGTTGCGAGTCGCAGGTCGTAGGTATGATCCCGGTGGGCACGCCGCGCTGCGGCGTCGCCCAATCGCGCAGTCAGGCCAGGCTCGCTGAGCAGGCGAGTTGCCTGATCGACCAACTCATCGAAGTCATGGAAGGCCAGCACCTCTTCGCCGACGGCGAAGAGATCGGGCACAGTCGGCCGGTACTCGGTGAGCACGGCGGCACCCGACCCGGCGGCCTGGAATAGCCTCCCGTTGACCCCTTCTATCTCGGCTGGGTACATGGTATTGAGGACACCTACGGCAGACCGAAAGGCTCTAGCCTTTTCCTCACGAAAGATTACGCGCCCGGTGTGCATGGCTCGCACCGGGCTATCGCCGAGCCAGCGGGGGAAACCGCGGCCATACAGCTTCAGCGGAATTCCCTTGACCATAAGCCGTTCGAGCAACCGCACCCGGCTCGGATACATGGTGGCCGCAACGGCGATGTGCGGGTCTGTACCTGCCGCGACGAGCGGCCGGTGCCACCGCGGATTGCATGCCTCCGGCAAGTAATAGACTGGCAAATCGAGCAGCGCCCGCAGGTGATCGACGATGTGCGGCTCCTTGAAGAAGATCGCATCGTACGGCCCGAGCAGCATCAATTGCCGCCCTAGACCCGCCACGTGATCGGGAAACCAGAACGCAACGCGGGCGCTGTGGCGCCTGAGCTCGGTAACGACGCCGGGCATCAGGCTCGAGTCGACGTTGATGATGATTTCGCACTCGGCGTCCAGTGCCGCCTTCGCGATTCCGCGCTGGGCCCATTCGTCGTGGCGTGGCAAGGCCCGCCGGACGAGCCCGTCAACGCGCGTAGCAAGCCGCATCCGGTGGCGCGGGCTGGGACACCCCAGTGGCGTGACCTGGTGACCCATTCGACGGAGTGCGTCAGCGATGTTCTCCGCGACGCGGTCCAGGCCCATAGGCCCGACGACACCAACTCGCATCTGTACCCCCGAGTTGACTTCTTTTAGATTACTATGTTGCACCATGTGACTAGCTGCTCAACGGCATTAGGCTAGGATTCGTGCTGGCAGGCGGCCCCGTAAATGAAGAAGTCGGCCCGGCCAGATCCGGAGTTCGGGCCCGCCGTTACCTGCACGAGCCGCCGCTGTGGGTAGTTTTTTTCTACCCATGACGTAAAGTGCCGATGCCTTACGTGCGGTGCCGTATCACGTATCAGAGCATTTGTCGCATATATTGCTACATATCTGTTACCTGCAGCAAAGAGGTGTGCCATGTGGGCCTCGAATACACTATCTTCAATTAGATGGTATACGACGTCGAGGGAAATGGCCAGGTCAGCGCCGAACAGGCCAGCCCGGTCGACGAAACACGCACCGTCGTAGAGGAAGAAGCTCTTAGTCTTATCGTCAGCGAATCGGCGTTTGCACAGGCCGATGGCGGCACGGGAGACGTCCAATCCGATGTAGCGGGGATAATCGGCCAGCGATAGCTGGTTGCCGTCCCCGCAGCCGAACTCCGTGACTGATCTCACGTTATGCTCGCGGACGAAAGCATTGAGGAACTCGGCCTTAGACTTGCCTAGGGAGCCGTAAGACCCGCCACCGCTCGTGCCACCTTGCGTATATCTGCGGTCCCAGAAATTAGCGGAGCCAGCGAATCTGAGATGCTGGCGCACTAGCGAGAGCCGCCGGACGCCCGGAAACGGACGTATCAAGTCCTTAATCGCCATCACTACCTCTCCTAACTGGTTGACGGAGCTTCCGCCGCGCAGCCAGCGCGGAATTCCCTAAGGAGCACGGTCGGGCGCAGCGCGGCTGCCGCCAGGCGACTCGGGCTGGCTCCCGTCACCGCCTTCCGGCAGCCGCCACAGGCAACGGAGCATCACGGCGAGAGCGACGCCGTAGGCGATCGTTGACGCGATCGCCGCGGCGGCCACGCCGAGGACCGGCAGCAGGGCGAGCAGCAGCCCGACCGTGAATACTGCCGCCAGGCCTTGCGCCCATGCCACGATTACCGGGCGGTTTCTGCCGCGCAGTAGATCGCCGGTAACTTTCCCGCAGGCCAGAAAGACAGCTCCCGGTGTCAGGAGCCAGAGCAGCGGCACTGCTCCCCGGTATGCCGGGCCGAAGACGAGCGGAACTAGCCAGTACGCCGTCGCCGCGAGAGGCACGAGCATCGCCACGGCCAGGCCCGCGCTGGTGAGGACTGCGAGCCGCTGGAGTCTGTGAGTCCCTCCGGTGACGGCGCGTTGCGAGGCCAGCCGCGGAAACGCGACATTGCCTATGGCTGAGATCAACGGAACCGGGATCAGGCTGAGCGAAACCGCGATGGCATAGCGGCCGAGATCCGCTGGCGGCACCGTCTGTGAGAGCACTAGCTGGTCCAACTGAGCATTGACGAACTGGGGTGCTACCGCGGCGATTTGAGCCACGCCGTACACCGCGAGCGGCCGGATGAGGGCTATCCGAGCATGCCCTGGTGCTAGCCCGGTTTCCCGGCAGCACCGGTAGGCCCATGCCAACTGCAGCGACAACGTCACCGCTAGGACGACCATTGCCGCGTCCAGGGTTAGCAGGCCCAGGCGCCACAGGGCTAGGATCGCGATCACGCTGAGCAAAGGCTGCGTCACCTGCACGACGTTCCACCGGCGCAGGTCCCGTGCCTGAAGCGAGAACGTGTAACTGGCCGAGACAAACGCCACCGCCGAGGTGCCGAAGACAATCCGGTAGCCGAGCGTCACCGGAGGGTTTCCGTGAGCCAGGAGAGGGGCGAACAGCATGCCCGTCGTAAGAGCGACTGCGCCAGTCGTCAGCATCATGGCTCGGGAGGTCGCCACATAATCGTGCGCGCGCAACGGCTCCCGGGCGACGTAGAAGCACAGCGCCGCAGGCTGGCCGATCGCTCCGACCACGAGGACGACCCCGAACCAGGCTGTAATCGCAGCGTACTCGCCGCGCACTGTAGGCCCGAGAGTACGAGCCAGAATAATACCGCCCAGACCAGCGGCTGCCGCCGCCGCCACATTGAATCCCGCTGTCCGCGCAATCGACCGCTGCATGCCCGGTCGGCGCAATTTCGTGGCGAACCCCTCGAGCCGGGCTGACGAGGCGCGCACGATCACGGTTCCCCGATGTTCCCGCCGAGCACCTGGCCGACGTGATCCATGAGGCCGGAAGCCTGGCGTGGCCATAGCCGGTAGCCGCGGCCGGTGAGTGGCACCGTCCGGCTTCCCTTCATCCCGCTTTGCGGGCGACTAGGGTCAGGTTCTGGGTGACAATGTGCCCGCGCAGGGCACCGGTCTCGGCAGCGAGTGCGAACTTGTAGAGACCGCTGATCGGCTTCCACACTGCTACCCGGGCCGCGCTCACGAGGCCGTGCGCGACCGGGGGGCAGGGCAGCACCGTGACCCGGCCAAAGCCGGCCGCAGCTGCGAGCTGCCGGACGCTGCGTGCCGTGAACCAGGACTCATGGGTGAAGTCTCCGTACCGGATGTGACCGCCGAACGGGCTGACGGCGTTCGGCACCCTGGCAATGAGAACGCCGCCAGCGATCAACGCCGCGGCGACCACGTCGAAGGTGTCGAGCACTTCGCCCTTGGTCAAATGCTCCAGCAGATCGGTCGCGGTGACTGCAGCTAGCTGGCCGGAGCGCGTCTGCAGAATGTCGCGGTAATCGCCTTGCCGCACCCGGTCCAGGCCGGCGGCATGTGCGAGAGACACCTGCTCCGGGCTAATATCGACGCCCTCCGCGTCGTAGCCGTCCGCCAGCAGCAGCCGCACCAGCGTGCCCCTTCCGCAACCGATGTCCACGACCGACCCGACACCTGGCAGTGGAAGCGCGGGCCGGATATCGCGGCGGTAGATCAGAGCGGCGGCCGCACCATTTCCGCAGCCCGCGTGCTGTGACGCGTATGCCTCGTACAACCGACCCCGAAATGACTCCTGATCCCCCGCGTACGTTGCATGGTGGTTATTTCCTGTCACCAAGAACTATCAGCCAGCTTTCTGTGATGTCGATGCGGGCGAACCGGCGGAGAGACAGCGCCCGGTCATCGCCCCAGGCTGTCCGTAAGGCGCAACGCCTGTGGATCTCAAGGTGAGGCAGCATCGACCTTCAGAACTGCCTCGTCGGCTCCGGCCCACGTCCAGTCGCTTGGCCCGTCCTTGCCGAGGTAGTCCACCCGGCGGCGCCTACCATCCCAGTGCACGTCAGGGAGGAGTGCCGACTGATGCTTCGCGATCCGGTCGCGATGCGGCAGCAGATCCTCCAGCATTTCCCGCACTTCACTGGCGACATCACGCGAGGGCTGGTAACCGAGCTCCCGCAGACGATCGTGGTCAGGCGCGAAATGATGACCATGCCGTTCGACCGCCGCGCGCGGATTCTCTACCGGCGCCACACCAGCATTCAACCCTAGCGTCAACGCGACCTTCTGCACCGTGTCCGCAAGTTCACGGATGCTATAGGTCTCCGCGAACTGGTTGAATACGCGGTACTCCCCCGCCTCCGGCGGATTTTCCAGGCCGAGCGAGAGGCACTGCATGGAATCGCGCAATGGAATGAATCCGCGCCGCTGCCCTCCTGCGCCATATGGCGTCAGCGCATGCTCGATCACCGCCTGGCAGGAGAACCTGTTGATCACAGTACCGAAAGCCTGATCGAAATCAAGCCGGGTCCGCAAGCGCCAGTCTTCACCCATGCCGTCGATCCGAGAGCCGAAGACCACGCCCTGCATGACATCCGTGGCTCGCAAGCCCCATATCTTGCATGCGAACATGATGTTGTTCGACCCGTGGACCTTGGACCAGTGATACCAACTCGGCGCCTGCCGCGGAAAGGGCATGCGATCCTTGCGGCCCCGGTACTCGACATCGAAGAAACCCTCGGGAATATCAACATTTGGAGTGCCGTACTCACCCATCGTCCCAAGCTTCATCAGGTGGGCGCCTGGAGCTAGATCACGTATGGCGAACAGGAGGTTGAACGTGGTCGTGAGGTTATTCATCTGCACGAACATGGTGTGCTCACGGTCGATCATCGAGTACGGAGCCGAC
This sequence comes from Actinomycetota bacterium, assembly GCA_003168215.1. Classification (GTDB taxonomy): domain Bacteria; phylum Actinomycetota; class Actinomycetes; order Streptosporangiales; family Streptosporangiaceae; genus Palsa-506. Next base: position 5,866 of record PMSW01000072.1, on the reverse strand, counting down.
GGGCACTCGCCGAGGTGGATAACCGCCTCGGGCTCGAATTCCCGAAAGATCCGGTCAACTAGGCCATAATCCCGCAAGTCACCGTTCCAGAACGGGATTGCATTGCCCGTGTTCTCACGCAACGCTTCCAGACGCCGATCGATCGTCGCGATCGGGATGGCACTGGCAGAGCCCATCTCCTCGACCCACGACCGACGATATAGTGCGTCGGCGCCGGCCACCTCATGGCCGCGCCGAGCGAGATGCTGAGCTAGTGACCAGCCCAGATAACCGTCCATGCCCGCGATGAACACCCGCATCAGTATTCGCTCCCCCTGTTGCACTCTCGCACTAGCTCACCGTGCGCCTGCCTGGGCAGCAACCGGCGCCTGGCTAGGTCACCCGTCAGAAACACACAGGGAGGCAACCTGAGCCCCCTTGCGACGACCCCCTGCTTGCCCTAGCGAAATATGAATTCGGACCTATTGTCCGGAAAACCACCGTTCGCCACGAACAAATCATTTCCCCGTAGTCATGCTACAACACCCGATGCTGAGCGCAAGAATACCGAGGGCCAACATAACTACCGGCGTTACGGCTTGATGAATATCGCGGTATCTGTGACACCCGAACTAGTCCAAATCGAACGCCAGTCAGCGAGGTCTCTTGCCAACTCCGCCCAAACGGGCCCATTGGGTCCGAGTGCGGCGGTACGCGAATAGGGCGCATGTGTCTGTGACGGCAAGCACCAGTTGACGTTGTCAATAATGAGCAGCCCACCAGACTTAACCTTCGGCATCATAAGTCTCGTGACGTATTCTCGGTAGAGGCCGTCGATCAACACGAAGTCAATGCTCACTTCAGCGAAACTGAACGCGGTGCGCGTGTACTCACTCGTGCTGCCGAGTTCCTTAGGCTGACCTCGAGGCGCGAGGATATAGTCTACGTTGCTCAGTCCCCGGTTCTTGAGTTTGGCAGATACTGTGGCGTACCACTGTTCGTTGTGTTCTACGCTGGTTAGCTGGCCAACGCGTTCTGCAAACCAGATTGTGCTGCGGCCAGAGCCGTACTCGACGCCCCGATCGGACGGCCGGAGCATCGATGTCAGCAGCCGGACGGCCTCGGGGGTAATCCACGGATCGTCGGGGTAAGAATGCTCGCGCAACATCAGCCGTGTGCGATTGTAGACGTAACGCGCCGTCCAGTGCCGTAGGTTACGCATATATGCCCCAAACGGGACGTTCCATTGGATTAACCGTTCCAGCCCTCACCGAGGGCAGCGCAGCTGATGGCGCCGGAGTGCCTCAGATTACGAATTCCGTCTTAATTTGTCTGGGGCTATATTCGCGTCACATTCGACTATTGCGCTCCACCACTAGACGAACGTTATCAGATGTCACCGGTATTCGCCCGAGCAGACCGTGAGCCCGATGATCCACCGATGAAACCCCTTAGCATGTACAGATCGGGGCTCCGCTCGGTTCTCGGCTGGGCACTGTGCGTGCCAATTTTCATCAGTTTGACAGATATGCAGGAATTTGAGCGATCGGTGCTGATTACTGGCGGTCGAGCGGCGGGTACCCAGCCCGATCCTCCGCACGCTTCGAGAAGGACAGCGACGGCCAGGACGCGGAGAGTCTGGCAGTTCGCGGGCCCGATCAGGCCTTGCGGGCGACGAAGGTCATGTTCTGGGTCACCACGTGGCCGCGGAGCACTCCGGTTTCGGCTGCAAGCGCGAACTTGCACAGCCCGCTGACCGGCTTCCATGCCGCCACCCGCACCGCGCTCCTGAGTCCGTGCGCGGCCGGCGGGCAGGGGCGCACGGCCACCGACCAGAAGCCCGCAGCAGCGGTGATCTGCCGGACGCTCCGCGCGGTGTAGGACGACTCCTGAGTGAAGTCCCCGTACCGGACGTAGGCACCGAGCGGGCTGGCGGCGTTCGGCACCCGGGCGACAAAGACACCGCCGGGGGCCAGCGCCCGGAAGACGTGATCGAGGGTGTCAAGCACCTCGTCCTTCGTCAGGTGCTCCAGCAGGTCAGTGGCGGTAACCGCGGCCAGCTGGCCCTTGCGCTCCAGCAGCAGCTGCCGGTAGTCGCCCAGTTGCACCCGGTCCAGGCCGGTCGCCTGCGCTCGGCCGACCTGCTCCGGGCTGGCGTCGATTCCCTCGGCGTCATAGCCGTCCGCGACCAGCAGCCGGACCAGGTGACCCTGCCCGCATCCGATGTCGATGACCGGCCCGGCGGAAGGACGGGGCAATGCCGGGCGGATATCGCGGCGGTAGATCAAGGCAGCGGCCCTGCTCCCGGCGCGGTCGGCGGGCGGGGACGCGTAGGCCTTGTGCAGCCGGTCCCGTGAGGCGATGGGGTCTGCCGTCGTAGTCACGGACGGATTCTATCCATTTACAATTCGTGATCACCCGGCTTCTCTGAACAAACCCGCCCGCTGCCCCGGGGGATCGCGGCACGCACGCTGGGAGAGCCTGCCAGCTCTCGCCGATGCGCCCGCCCGCGCGGCGCTCCGTCGCCTAGTGTCGTCACATGACCAGCCTGGCCAGCTACCGCCAACCACCCGAGCCCGCGTTCCTCTTCGATCTGGACGGGACGCTGATCGACAGCGTGTACCAGCACGTGATCGCCTGGCGGCACGCGCTGTCCAGGCTGGACATCGACTTGTCGGTGTGGCGAATCCACCGCCGGATCGGCATGAGCGGCGGCCTGTTCGTTTCCGCCCTGCTGCGGGAGACCGGGCGGTCGCTATCCGCCGCGGACATCGATGCGCTGCAGGAAGCCCACGCCGCCGAGTACCTCGCGCAGGCGGACTCCATCCGGCCGCTGCCCGGTGCCGCCGAGCTGCTGGCGGCCCTAACCGCGCGGCAGGTGCCGTGGATGATCGCGACGAGCGGCCTTGCCGTGACCGCACGGCATGCGCTGCCCCTGCTCGGGCTGCCGGCCAGCACGGTCATGGTGACCCGCGACATGGTGCGGCACGCCAAGCCCGACCCCGACCTGTTCCTGGCCGCTGCGGCGCTGCTCAGCGTGGACCCGAGGGATGCCATGGTGGTGGGAGACAGCGTCTGGGACCTGCTCGCAGCCCGGCGGGCCGGGGCAATCGGCATCGGCCTCATGTCGGGCGGGTACGGCCGCGAGGAACTTGAGCGGGCCGGCGCCTACCGCGTCTACGCCGACCCGGCCGAGCTGCTGGCCAGGGCCGACGAACTCGGCGTGCGCGGGCTTGTGCCCGGCCCGCCCGGGTAGCCGCGCAGGGCTCCGTGAGGGCTCAGCGCATGATTCCGCCTAGGGATCAGCGCATGGGTTCCGTTAGGGATCGCTGCCGCCCCGCATGGGTTGCGCATGGGCGCGGCCGTTCACCCGATCCCGCGAGTTCACTGACGTCGTCAGCATGCGACGCCTAGGAGGACTCCGTGTCCGACGTGATCTATATCGGCCTGACGATCGTCGTCTTTGCCGTGCTCTTCCTCATCGTGAAGGGGGTTGAGCGCTTTGAGCGCTGAGAACCTGATCGGCCTGATTGTCGGCATCCTGCTGGCCGTCTACCTGTTCGTGGCCCTCGTCCTGCCTGAGAGGTTCTGATGAGTAGCGCCCTCGCGGGCTGGCTGCAGGCCGGCCTCCTCGTCGCTGCCCTGGCGGCATGCTATGTGCCCCTTGGCAACTACATGGCCCGCATCTTCACCACCGACAGGCACTGGCGGGTCGAGCACGGCGTCTTCAAGATCATCGGCATTGACCCGAACGCCGACCAGAAGTGGAGCGCCTACGTTCGCAGCATGCTGGCGTTCTCCGGCGTCAGCGTGCTGTTCCTGTACGGCCTGCAGCGGCTGCAGCACTACCTGCTGTCCTTTATGGGCCCGCACATGGCCAACGTCCCGCCGGACCTGGCCTGGAACACGGCCGTCTCGTTCGTGACCAACACGAACTGGCAGAACTACGCCGGCGAGTCCACCATGACCTACCTGGTGCAGATGGGCGGCCTCGCGGTCCAGAACTTCATGTCCGCCGCCGTCGGCATCGTGGTGGTATTCGCGATGATCCGCGGTTTCACCCGGTCCAGGACCGACAAGCTCGGCAACTTCTGGGTGGACCTGACGCACTGCGTGTTCCGGCTGCTGATCCCGCTGGCGATCGTCGGCGGCCTGATCCTCGCCGCCGGCGGCGTGATCGACAACTTCGCCGCCTACCACACGGTGACCACGCTGTCCGGCGCGCACCAGACGATCGTCGGCGGGCCGTTCGCCTCGCAAGAGGTCATCAAGGAACTGGGCAACAACGGCGGCGGGCCACTGAACGCCAACTCCGCGCACCCGTTCGAGAACCCCAATCCGCTCACCAACTGGTTCGAGATCTTCCTGCTGCTGGTGATCCCGTTCGCCACCCCGCGCGCATTCGGCAGGCTGGTCAGGGACAACCGGCAGGGCTACGCGCTCGTCGCGGTCATGACGACCATCTGGCTTGCGGCCGTCGCGGGCATCAGCTTCTTCCAGGCGCAGGGCGGCGGAGCCGCCGCCAAGCTCGCAGGCGGCGCGATGGAGGGCGTCGAGACCCGGTTCGGCACCGCGGGCTGCTCGCTGTTCGCCGCATCGACCACGGTGACGTCGACCGGCGCGGTGAACTGCTTCCACGATTCGCTGACACCATTCGGCGGCGGCATCGCCCTGTTCGACATCGCGCTGGGCGAGATCGCACCAGGTGGCGTCGGCGCCGGGATGTACGGCATCCTGGTGCTCGCCATTGTCACCGTGTTCGTCGGCGGGCTGATGGTCGGCCGGACGCCCGAGTACATCGGCAAGAAGATCCGTCCCGCCGAGATGAAGTACGCGGCGCTGTACTTCCTGACGCTGCCGGTGGTCATCCTGACCGCGGCCGGGCTCTCCATCGGGACGAAGATCGGCCAGAGCTCGATCTTCAACCCCGGGCCGCACGGCCTGACCGAGATCATGTACGCGTTCGCCTCGATGGCCAACAACAACGGCTCCGCGTTCGGCGGGCTGGGCACTGATACCACCTGGTACAACACGCTCGGCGGCGTCGTGATGCTGCTCGGCAGGTTCGCGCCGGAGATCTTCGCCCTTGGCCTGGCCGGCTCGCTGGCCAGACAGCAACCGGTGCCCGCGAGCGCGGGCACGCTGGACACCAGGACGCCGCTGTTCGTCGGCATGCTGATCGCCGTCATCCTCGTCCTCGTCGGCCTGACCTACTTCCCCGCGCTCGCGCTGGGCCCGTTCGCAGAAGGACTCCACTGATGTCTGTGACAACGACACCCGAAGCCCCGGTCGGCGCGGGCAAGAAGCCGGCTGACGGCGAGGCCCACCGGATCGGCGGCGGCCTGCTCGACCCCAAGATGCTGTGGAGGGCCACCCCGGACGCGTTCAGGAAGCTGGACCCGCGGGTCCAGTTCAAGAACCCGGTCATGTTCGTGGTCGAGGTCGGCGCGGCCCTGAGCACCGGCTCGGCCATCGTCAAGCCGTCGATCTTCAGCTGGACGATCGTGGTCTGGCTGTGGCTGACGGTAGTCTTCGCCAACCTCGCCGAAGCCGTGGCCGAGGGCCGCGGCAAGGCGCAGGCGGAGACGCTGCGACGGACCAAGCGGGAGACCGTTGCCCGCCGCCTGGTTGGCTGGCGCCCGAATCAAGGCCAGAACGAGCTTCACGAGGAGCCCGTCCCCGGTACCCAGCTCACGCTCGGTGATCATGTTGTGGTCGAGGCGGGGGAGATCATCCCCGGGGACGGCGATGTCGTCGAGGGCGTCGCCTCGGTGGACGAGTCGGCCATTACCGGCGAGTCTGCTACCGTGATTCGCGAAGCCGGCGGCGACCGCTCGGCCGTCACCGGCGGGACCAAAGTTCTATCGGACTGGATCAAGGTCAAGAT
>PMSW01000110.1 GCA_003168215.1 Actinomycetota bacterium | reverse complement strand
GCGGCCGGGTCAGCCCGCCGCGCTGGCACATCGGAGCTGGACCCGCATGAGGGTGCCGCCGCCCGGGCGCGCGCTCGCGGCAACCTCGCCGTCCTGTGCCAGCGCCAGCTGGCGCACGATGTACAGCCCGAGCCCGATCCCGCCGAATCTCCGCCGGTCGCCGGTCTCGCCCTGGACGAACCTCTCGAATACCCGCTCGCGGTCAGCCGGGGCGATGCCGATACCCTCGTCCTCGACCGTCACCTCGATCCAGTCCCCCGCCAGCGCGGCCCGCACGGTGACTGTCCCGCCATCCGGGGAGTACTTGAACGCGTTCTCCAGTAGCTGGCCGACGATGATGTCGGTCGCCATCGCGTCGCCGTAGGCCGCCGGAAGCTCCGCCGGAATATCAGCCGCGAGGGTATGACTGTCCGACAGCGGGCGGAACGCGACCGCGGCCCCCCGCAGCAGGCCGGCCAGGTCAAACGGCCCGTTGCTGACGGTCAGCTGCTCCGCGCCGGCCCGGGAGCCGAGCAGCAGCTGCTCCACCAGCCGGGCGAGGGACCCGGCGCGCTCGGCAATCGTCTGGACGGCGCTGCGGCGGTCGGCATCGGCCAGCTTGTCCCAGCGGCTCGCCAGCGTGCTGGCGAAGCCCTGCACCACGGTGATCGGCGTCCGCAGCTCATGGCTGGTCGTGGCCAGGAACAGGTCCTTGGCCTCCTCAAGCTCCTTGGTGGCAGTGACGTCACGGAAGTCGACAACCTTCTCGTCGCGCCCGGCCAGCCTGGTGCACAGGACATCGAGCCAGCTGCCGTTCCCGAGCTTATGAGTCAGCTTCGCACCGGACTCGGGCAGCGGGAATGGCAGCGGCCTGCCGGTCGCGTCCGCGGCGGAGACGCCGGTCAGCCGGTGCGCGGCCGGGTTCCACTGGCGGACTAGGCCGTCGCCGTCCAGCACCGCGATGCCGTCGGCGCTGGCGTCAATCACCGCCCGCTCGTGCGCGCGCTGCTTGACGACCTCCTCGAAGGCCGTCACGTTGGACAGCGCCACGCTGGCGTGGCCGGCCAGCAGCTCCAGCAGTTCCAGCTCGACATGGCCGACCTGGCGCCTGCTGTAGAGCGCGTAGAGCGCGCCGAAGGGGCGCCCGGCCACGTGCGACAGGCTGAGCGTGATCGTGTGCAGCCCGGGCAGCGCGGACCAGATCAGCTCGTCGAAGCCGCCCGACTCGCCGGTGGCCATCATCACCGTCTTGCCGGAGCGCATGAGATCACCGACCGTGCTGGTCGCCAGGTCGGCGGTACGGCCGCGGAGCCCGGCCGGCAGCCCGTCCATGCTCACCAGCCGGAGCTTGCCGCCTTCGATGAGCACGAACCCGCCGGCGTCGGCCCGGGTCAGCTCGCGCAGGCTGGCCGCGATCCGGTCAAGTACCGCCTCCAGCTCGAGATGGGCGTTCATGTCGGCAACCACGTCACCGAGCCTGCGCACCACCCGGGCACGTTCGGCCATGTAATGCCTGACCGCCTCGTCCCCGACGGCCTGATGGCAGACGTTCACCCAGCCGGCCGTCGCACCATTGCTGACCAGCGCGCTGGCGTCGATCCGCAGGTCGAGCACGCCGCCGTCCTTGCGGATCCGGCGGGTGGCGAACGAGATCTGGCCGCCGCCGCTGACCCGCTCCAGGACCGCGTTGTGCTCGGCTTTCAGCTCTTCCGGGATGATCTGCGGCTGCTGGCCGATGACCTCGGCGGCGGTCCACCCGAAGAGCCGCTCGGCTGCCGGATTCCATAGCAGCACGGTGCGGTCGGCGCCGAAGGCCATGATCGCGTCAGCGGCGGACTCGATGACGGCGCGCGCTGTCGCGTCCGCCTGGTCCCGCCCGCCAGTTACCGCGGATCTCAGCCCCACGACCTCATGATCGCACCACGGCGCAGCCCGGGGTCAGCGAAAACCCGATGCCACGTGGCCAGCCACCGCGCCCGCAGCGGCCCGCATCCGGCCGCAGTGGCGTCGGCCGCTTACCAGACCTGCTCCAGTATCCTCAGGATGTTTCCGCCGACGACGGCCTCGATGTCGGCGTCCGCGTAGCCGTGCTTGACAAGCCAGCCGATGATATTGCGGAAATTCTCCGTCGGATTCTCCAGCCCGGCCACGTACGGCACCTTGTCGAACGCAGGACCGGTCATCGAGTGCACGCCAAGCTGGGCAGCGAACACCGCATGGAAACCGACGTGATCGCCGTACAAGGTATCCGGCCCGAAAGCAACGTGATCGATTCCCAGCAGATCGGCGCAGTAGGTGAAGTGGTCCATCACCGACTCGATCGAATGCAGCGGGTGGTCCGCCGAGAGAGTGGTATGCGGGGCGGCCTCGATGCCGACGACCCCGCCGCTGCGGGCGCAGGCGAGCAGCACATCGTCCGGCTTCATCCGCTGCGTCTGCCATACCGACCGCGCGCCCGCGTGCGTGATGAAAACCGGCTTGCTCGACACCTCGAAGGTATCCAGGCAGGTCCGGTCGCTGGAGTGGGAGACGTCGATCGCCAGGCCGAGCTTGTTCATCCGCTCCACGGCCCGGCGGCCGAAGACGGTCAGCCCGCCGTCGCCCGGCTCCCTCAGCCCGCTGCCGAGCGCGTTGGATTCCGAGTAGGCGATGCCGATCTGGCGTATCCCGAGGCCGTAGAGGATGTCCAGCCGGTCGACCTCGTTCTCGATCGGCGTCGCCGCCTCCATCCCCAGCACGATGGCAAGGCGGCCGCTGGCGCGCGCGTCCCTGATGTCGGCCACCGTGCGCGCCACCCGCACGTAATCCTGATGCGCGATATCGCAGAGCCGCATCCCGAGGTCGTAGATGGTGTCATCCCATTTCCAGGCTGATTTGCTCGTCACGCAGCCGGTGCCGTCCATCATGTTGTCGAACACGGCCGTGAGGCCGGAACGGGACAGGCCTTCGTAACCGGTGTGCTGCCGGCCGGTCCTGATGTAGTCGCGCACGCGGGTGATGTCGCGCGGGAAGACCACGGGGTGGTCGTGCAGGCTGATCACCACGCTGTCGCGCAGCAGCCGCCCGGCACGCTGGGCCTCCTCCTCGCTGAGACCGGAGTCGTAATCCGGTACTCGCCGGAGCTCGTCGTCGAGGTCGAAGACCTCGTAGTCCTGCGCCGGGGTCAGGTAGGAGTAGGACTTGTATCCGCGGAAGGGAGCGTCGGGCATTCGTCGGTCCTCTCAATCTCCAGTAGCGCAATCTCCAGTGGCTTAATCTCCGGTAGCGCNNCTCCGGTGGCTTAATCTCCGGTGGCTTAACGGGAAGCAAGGCCGCGGCCGGAGCCACGCGGGTCCGGGCGGATCCGGGCGCCGCTACTTGAGCAGCCGCGACATCCGGCGGTCCGCCAGCGGCTTGCCGCCGGTCTGGCAGGTCGGGCAGTACTGCAGCGCAGAGTCGGCGAACGACACCTCGCGGATCGTGTCTCCGCACACCGTGCACGGCTGGCCGGCCCGGCCGTGCACGCGCAGCCCGGCCTTCTTCTCCTTCTTCAGGTCCCCGGCGGCCAGGCCGTCGGACCGCGCGATCGCGTCCCGCAAGGTGCCGACGATCACGGCATGCAAGGCGGCGACGTCATCGCCGGTCAGGCTGGCGGCCAGCCGGAAGGGCGACATCTTCGCGGCGTGCAGGACCTCGTCGGAGTATGCGTTGCCGATGCCGGCGATGATCTTCTGGTCCCGCAGGACGCCCTTGATCTGCGTCCTGCGCCCGGCAAGTATCCCGGCCAGCGTGCCGGCCGTGAAGGACGGATCGAGCGGATCAGGCCCGAGTGCCGCGATGCCAGGAATGGCTGCCGGGTCGGTGACCAGGTATACCGCCAGGCGCTTGCGGGTGCCCGCCTCGGTGAGATCGAAGCCGGCCCCGTCGGTGAACCGGAGCCGGAACGCCAGCGGTCCCCGGCCGGGCCGGGGCGGCTGCGGCGGCAGTTTTCCCCGCCACCGCAGCCAGCCTGCCCGGGCCAGGTGGGTGATGAGATGCAGTACAGGCCCGCCGCCCGGTTCCTGCTCCGTCACCAGGTCAAGGAACTTGCCGTAGCGCCCGGTCGCCGTGATCGTCCGGCCGCGCAGTGCGGTCAGCGGCGGATCGTAGGTCTTCAGCACGGCGATCTCCGCGACATCGCCGCGGTCGATGACGCGGCCCACGGCACGCTCCCGCAGATCGGCTGCGAGTGCCTCTACCTCTGGAAGTTCCGGCACGCCTCAATTCTGCCTTGCGAAAGCGGATGCGCGGCATTACCGGCCCGGGATCACCCGCGCCACCAGCGCGGGACCACCTGGCGCCCGGGGCGCCCGCACCGTGCCTGGCGCTAGCTCACGGCCCTGGTGAGGCGCCCGGAAAGGCACTCCTTGATGGCGGGACGAGAGGCGAAGACGAGCAGGAAGAGGGCTTCGCGTGCTAGCCGCTGGGCATGCTGCCCGGCCAGGATCGCGCGGCTGCCCTGGACCGTGACGAGGGCGGCGGCCGCGCGCATGGCAAGGTCCGATGCGGCCGCCCGGGCAGCGGCCATCTGCGCAGGCGCTGCCGCGTCGAGGGCGGCGCGCCGCATGGCGAGCTCGCCGTCCAGCGGGCTCGGGCCGATAAGCGCACAGCAGCGGCCTGCCACCCCCAGCGCCAGTGAGCCATTGGCCCGCAGGTTCATCGCATCCCGCGCCAGCCATTCGCGATACGGCAGCACGGCGGTGACCCGGTCGCCGGTCACGAAGTGACCGTCAAACCGCACCGCGGCGGTGCAGCTTGCATTGACGGCCACCATCCGGAGCGGCTCTGCGGACAGGGTCGTGCCCGGCGTAGCGGACACCAGGGCCGTCACGACGTTGTCCCGCTCGTCCCTGGCGGCGGTATAGAGCGTGTCCACCAGGCCCCAGCCGGTTACCCATGGCGAGGTGCCGTCCAGCAGGTAGCCGCCCGCGACCGGGCGGGCCCGGAGCAACGGCGGACCCGGCAGCGCGCCGCCGAGTGCTATCCCGCAGCGGCGGACGCCACGGCATAGCGGGCCGAGCCATTCCTCGCGCAGCCGGGTGCCTGCCGCGCTGGCAGCCCGCACTGCGCTGTGATGCTGCAGCCAGACGAAGGTCGTGGCCAGGCACCCGCCGGCCAGGATCTCGATCACCCGGCACGCGGCCGCGGCGTCGATGCCCGCCCCGGCCTCGGCCGGGGGGCCGGCCAGGCCGTAGAAGCCCTCGGCGGCCAGCAGGTCCAGATGACTGGCGGGCACCCGGTCGCCTGCATCGGTATCCATCGCCGCCGGGAAGAGCACATCGGCGGCGATCCGCCTGGCCTGATCCTGCATCGCAGCTGCCCCGGTCACGAGACAATGGTGCCAGGGCAGTGATCTGGGTGCCGTGACAGGGAACCCGCCGGCGCTTAGGCTGCGGGCCAGCGCACCATGCGGGCAGGAAGGGGGGAAATACGAGGCCAGGAGGTGTGGGCGAGGAGGGATTTGAACCCTCACGTCCTTTCGGACACACGGACCTGAACCGTGCGCGTCTGCCGTTCCGCCACCCGCCCTGGGCGAGGCAGTCAGGTTAGCACGTCCTCAAACTGCCCTACGTCGCCGATACGATCGGATGGAAGCACGGAAGGAGGTGCCCCGGTGGGAGTTCTGCAACGCTTCGAGCACAGGCTCGAGGGGATGGTCGAGGGTGCCTTCGCGCGGGCGTTCAAATCCGAGCTGCAGCCTGTGGAGGTTGCCAGCGCGGTGCAGCGCGAGATGGATGACCGCGCAGCGATCGTCGCGCAGGGCCGGACGCTGGTGCCGAACGATTTCGTTGTCGAACTGGCGGATACCGATCACGAGCGCCTTGAGGTCTATGCCGACAGCCTCGGTATCGAGCTGGCCACATTGGCCCGCGAGCACGCCAGAGAGCAGGGGTACTCCTTCGTGGGGCCGGTGCGGATGCGATTCGAAGGGGTGCCGGACCTGACCACCGGCACCTTCAGGATCCGCTCGGGCGTGATCCGCGGCACGACCGTCGAGGACGGCGAGATCCGCAGGCCCGCGAGCGATCTTCCGCACCCGCCGGGCAGCTTCACCGGCGCGCCGAGGCTGCTGGTCTCCGGCCCGGAGCCCGGGGCGGACGGGAACACGCAACGCACCTACGAACTCAGCGCGCCGCTGACCATACTCGGCCGCGGCACGGACTGTGACCTGCGCCTGGTTGATCCGGGTGTGTCACGCCACCACGCCGAGCTGCGCGTCGAGGACGGCGAGGTCGTGCTCGTCGACCTAGGATCCACCAACGGCACTTTCGTCAACGGGCAGCCGGTGCGGCGCGTCTCCCTGACGGACGGCACGCGCGTCACCCTGGGCCGCACCACCCTTGTCTTCCGCCGGGATGGAATTTACTGACACCTCGCCCATCGACGACCCATCCGCGCCGCGGCGCCTACGCAGCAGCAGGGGCAGCAACGGCCACCGAGGACATATGACCAGATGAATGCGCTTACCCTCATCCTCATCAGGCTGGCGTTCCTCGCCGTCCTCTGGCTCTTCGTCATCGCCGCCGTGGGGGTCGTGCGCACTGACCTGTCCGGCTCTTCCGCTAGCGGCCGCAGGCAGGGCCGGAAGCGGCAGCCGTCGCGGTCCAGGCCGGCCCAGCCTGCGAAGCCCGCAAAGCCGTCCCGGGCCGGGCGGGCCGGGCGGGGGGCACCGCAGCAGCTGCTGGTGACCGGAGGCGACCTGGCCGGAACACGCATGGGCCTCGCAGATCAGCAAATCACTATCGGTCGCGCGAATGACGCAACACTCGTGCTGACCGATGACTACGCTTCAAGCCGACATGCCCGGCTGTTCCCGCAGGATGGTCAGTGGATTGTCGAGGACCTCGGCTCGACCAACGGCACCTACCTTGATCGCCAGAAGGTAACCCAGCCGACCCCGGTGCCGGTCGGCGTGCCGATCCGCATCGGCAAAACCGTTCTGGAACTGCGCAGATGACGCTTGCACTCCGCTACTCGGTCCGCTCAGACGTCGGGCTCCTCCGGGAAGGCAACGAGGACTCGGCGTACGCCGGCCCGCGCCTGCTCGCCATCGCCGATGGCATGGGCGGCCATGCCGCCGGTGAGGTGGCTAGTGCCGTGGCCATCTCCGCCCTCGCCGGGCTCGATCATGAGATGCCAGGTACCGACCTGATTGATCCGCTGGCCACCGCGGTCGCCGCGGCCAACACCACGCTGCACGAGATGAGCGCGGCCGACCCGGCGGTCGAGGGCATGGGCACCACGCTCACCGCCATGCTGTGGCGCGGCGCGAGCGTCGCGCTCTGCCATATCGGCGACTCACGGGCCTACCTGCTACGCGACGGCGATTTCCATCAGATCACCCGCGACCACACGCTGGTCCAGTCGCTGGTGGACGACGGCAGGCTGACCCCGGAGGCCGCCGCCGCCCATCCGCAGCGGTCGCTGCTGCTGCGGGCGCTTGACGGCCGGACCGAGGCTGAGCCTGACCTGTCGATCCTCGAGGTCAGGCTGGGCGACCGGTACATGCTCTGCTCCGACGGGCTGTCCGATGTCGTCACCGAGCAGACCCTGCACAAGACCCTGGTCACCTTTGCCGACCGGGACGACGCGGTCATCCAGCTGATCGAGCTCGCCATCCGCGGCGGCGGCCCGGACAACATCACCTGCATTGTCGCTGACGTGGTCGATACCGCCACCGATCCGGCGGCGCCCGGCCAGGCCCCGGTCATCGTGGGCGCCGCATCGAACGGCGACGGCGGCCACCCGGTGCGCACCGACAGCCCGGCCGGGCGCGCGCACCAGCTCACGCAGGTCTCACCTTTGCCAGGGCCGGCGGCCGACTTCGGCGACGGCCAGCGGGGCGACGGCCGGCGGCCGGCGGTGCTGGACGATGACGACTTTCTCGAGGACGACGAGGACGACGGGAGGTGGGCGCGGCGCTGGCCCGTCGTCACATCCATCCTCGTGGTCCTGCTGCTGCTGATCGCCGGCGGCGGCTACGCGGCCTGGCGCTACACCCAGGGCCAGTATTACGTCGGCGCGGCCGACGGCCAGGTCGCCATCTTCCGCGGCGTCAACGAGCGGGTTGCCGGGATGAGCCTGTCCAGCGTGTACGTCAGGACCGGCATCCCGATGTCCGGGGTTCCCGCCAACGATGCGCCGAAGGTCGAGGCCACGATCACCGCGACCGGGCTGGCTGATGCCCGCCGCATCGTGCTGAATATCAGGCATGGCTACCTGTGCCAGCAGGCCTTCACCGCGGTGCAGAAGTGGGCGGCCGGAAAGCCCAAGCCGCGCAAGGTCAAGAAGAAGGTGCACGGCAAGACGGTCGTGCACACGATCGTCCCGCATTACCGCCCGAAGCCCTCCGTTCCCGGCTACTGCCCGCCGCAAGGGGCGTCCGGATGACCGCCGTCGCGACTCATTCCGGCGCCGGGGCAGCGGCGGATCCCGCCGCTGCGGCCCCGATGCCCCGCGGCAGGCGCAGCACCGAGCTGCTCATGCTGGTCTTCGCGGTGGGCGTGGTGCTGGCTGCCTACGCCAGCGCCGGCCTCGGCCTGAACGGCAAGCTGCCCGCCGGCCTGGTGGAGTATGGTGCCGCTTTCGCCGTCCTCGTGTTCGTCGCGCACATCGCCGTCCGGCGGCTGGCACCGTGGGCAGACCCGCTGATGCTGCCGCTCGCCGCGCTCCTGAACGGCCTGGGCATCGTGATGATCTACCGGCTCCAGGAGGCAGGGCGCGGCGGAAATCCCGGCAACGTGATCACCACCATGAATACGTCAACGACGCTCTACCAGGTGGTGTACAGCGCAGCCGGAATCGCTGCCTTCATAGCGGTCCTCGTGGTGATCAAGGAGCCGCGGATCCTGCAGCGGTACACCTATACCCTCGGCGCGCTCGGCCTCGTGCTGCTGGCCATCCCGGCGGTGCTGCCCGACAGCCTGAGCGTGGTGAACGGCGCGAAGGTCTGGATCAGAATCGGCGGATTCTCGATCCAGCCGGGGGAATTCGCCAAGCTGGCGCTGGCCATCTTCTTCGCCGGCTACCTCGTCGCCAAGCGGGACGTGCTCGCCCTGGCCGGCCGCCGGGTGCTCGGGATCGACCTGCCGCGGGCGCGCGATCTCGGCCCGGTGCTGATCGCCTGGGGCGCCAGCCTGCTCATCCTGATCTTCGAGACCGACATCGGCACGTCCGCGCTCTTCTTCGGGCTGTTCGTCGCGATGATCTACATCGCCACCCAGCGGACCTCGTGGCTGCTGATCGGCGTCGGCCTCTTCGCCGCCGGAACCTACGCGGCGAGCAAGCTGTCCAGCCACGTCGGCGCCCGTTTCACGGCCTGGCTGCACCCGCTCACGCACGCCAACGTGTTCTGCACGGCCGCGCAGGTGCACTGCGTCTCCTCCTACCAGCTCGCCCAGGGCCTCTACGGAATGGGCTTCGGCGGCATCCTCGGCACCGGCCTGGGCCACGGCCAGCCGTACGTCACGCCGCTGGCGCAGAGCGACTTCATCATCACCGCGTTCGGCGAGGAACTCGGCCTGACCGGGCTGATGGCGATCCTGCTGATCTTCGGGCTGCTCGTGCAGCGGGGGCTGCGGGCCGCCATCGGCGTCCGCGATCCCTTCTCCAAGCTGCTGGCCGGCGGGCTCGCGTTCGTGCTGGCGCTGCAGGTCTTCGTGATCGTCGGCGGGGTGACTGGCCTGATCCCGCTCACCGGCGTCACCACGCCGTTCATGTCCCAGGGCGGTTCATCGCTGCTCGCCAGCTGGGCAATGATCGGCCTGCTGATGCGGATCAGTGATACTGCCCGGCGGCCTGCTCCGCAGTCGATCCAGGACGAGGGCATGACGCAGATAGTGCGGGCGCGATGATGGCCGCGAGCGCCCCGGCAGGCCGGCCGCACCGGGAGGTGCGCGCCCGGTGAACCGCGCCATGCTCCGCCTTTCCCTTGCCTGCCTGGTGATGTTCGCGCTGCTGCTGATCAACGTGACCTACGTGCAGGCCTTCAAGGCCACCAGCCTCGCGTCCGGGCCGGGAAACGTCCGCATCTTCGACGAGCAGTTCCAGTACAAGCGCGGCTCGATCGTGGTCGGCGCGACGGCGGGCGGCACCACTGGCGGGACCACGATCGCTGAGTCGCGGCTGGGCAAGGGCGGCAGCACCTACCACCGGTACTACCCGTTCGGGCCGGTCTACGCGCCGGTGACCGGCTACGACTCGATCTACGGCCCGTCGGTCGGCGGCACCGCCGGCATCGAGGAAGCGGAGAACAAGGAGCTGGCGGGCACGGACCCGAGGCTTGCGGTGCACAACCTGATCGACCTGGTCACCGGCAAGCCCCGGCTTGGCGCCACCGTCTACCTGACGATCAGCCCCAAGGCCCAGCAGGCCGCCTACAACGCGCTGAAGGCGCAGGGCCGGCCGGCCGCCGCGGTGGCGATCGACCCGAAGACCGGCGCCATCCTGGCGATGGCGTCCTTCCCGACATTCAATCCCAACCGGTACGCCACGCTCAGCGGCAGGCGGCTCAACAAGATCGACCTGGCCTACCGGAAGGACTCGCAGCAGCCCCTCCTCAACCGGGCTACCCAGGCGACATTCCCGCCCGGATCCTCGTTCAAGGTAGTGACGGGTTCGGCGGCCTTCGGCACCGGCAAGGTGGCCAGCCCGCAGTCCACCGTGCCGGCGCCGACCAACCTCCAGCTGCCGGGCACCACCCACGTGCTGATCAACGACGACAACGAGGCCTGCGGAGACGGGCATCCGCAGCTGATCTACGCGTTCACGATCTCCTGCAACACGGCGTTCGGCGATCTCGGCATGAAGCTGGGGGGCAGCGTGCTGCGGGCCTACGCGAATAAGTTCGGCTTCAACAACCCGAACCTGACGGTCCCGCTGCCGGTCACGGCGAGCGTCTTCCCCAGGGTCTCGAACCCGGACTTCACCGCGTTCTCGGCGATTGGCCAGTTCGACGACGAGGTGACCCCGCTGCAAGAGGCGATGCTGTCGGCCACCATCGCGAATGACGGCACGCTGATGACCCCGTACCTTGTTCAGCAGGTACAGGCCCCCGACCTCAGCGTGGTGCAGTCCGCCAGGCCCTCGGTGCTGTCCCGTGCGGTCAGCTCGCAGGTAGCCAGCGAAATGAAGACGATGATGATCAGCGTCACCCAGAACCCGGCGGGCACCGCCTACGCAACGGCCAACCAGGGGATTGCGGGCGTGGAGATCGCGGGCAAGACGGGCACGGCGCAGAATGGCGTCAACAATACGAATCTGGACGACGCGGTCTTCACCTGTTTTGCGCCGGCCAGCAACCCAGCGATAGCCGTCGGCGTCATCGTGAAGGGCGGCGGCTTCGGCGCCGCGGCCGCGGCGCCTATCGCGGTCCAGATCATCCGGGCATACCTGGGGATTTCATGAACGGAAACCGGGACGGTAACTTCACGTGCGAGACATGACCCAGCCCCGGCTGCTCGGCGGCCGCTACGAGCTCGACGGCGTCGTCGGGCGCGGCGGCATGGCCGAGGTCTACCGGGCAAGAGACATCCGTCTGGATCGCATCGTGGCGGTCAAGACGCTCCGCGAGGACCTCGCCAGGGACCAGACCTTCCAGGCCAGGTTCCGCCGCGAGGCCCAGTCCGCGGCGTCGCTGAACCACCCGTCGATCGTCGCTGTCTACGACACCGGCGAGGACATGATAGGCCCCACCCCGGTCCCCTACATCGTGATGGAGTACGTCGACGGCCGCACCCTGCGCGACCTGCTGAGGGAAGACCGCAGGCTGCTGCCGGAACGGGCGATGGAGATCCTCGACGGCGTGCTGCGGGCGCTTGACTACAGCCACCGCAACGGCATCGTGCACCGGGACATCAAGCCCGGCAACGTGATGCTGACCCGGGCCGGGGACGTCAAGGTGATGGACTTCGGCATCGCCAGGGCCGTCAGCGACACGCAGGCCACGATGACGCAGACGGCCCAGGTCATCGGCACCGCGCAGTACCTGTCCCCCGAGCAGGCAAGGGGCGAGCGGGTCGATGCCCGCAGCGACCTGTACTCGGCCGGGTGCCTGCTGTATGAGCTGCTGACCGGAAGGCCGCCCTTCACCGGCGACTCCCCGGTCGCGATCGCGTATCAGCATGTCAGGGAGAACCCGATCCCGCCCTCGCAGGTTGACCCGGAGATACCGGCCTGGGCCGACGCGATCGTGCTGAAGGCCATGGCCAAGGACCCGGCCGACCGGTATCAGTCCGCGGCGGAAATGCGCACCGACATCCAGCGCGCGCTGTCTGGCATGCCGGTGGCCGCGCCGACCCGCACGGAGATGTACCAGGGCACCCGGCGGATGGGTCAGGGCACCATGGCGGCGGGCCCGACCAGCGCGATCCCCGCCTACCGCTACGGCCCGGAGGACCAGCCGCCCTCCGGCGGCCGCCGGAGGATCTGGCTGTGGGTCGTGATCGGCCTGCTCGTGCTGCTGGCGCTGGGAACGGCGGGGTACGTCCTGCGCTACGCGGCCGGCGGCGGCGGGAAGATCTCGGTGCCGAGCGTCGCCGGCCTGACCAAGGCGGCCGCGGAGAAGAAGATCGCCGACGCGAAGCTGGATTCCACGGTGGTGCTGAAGGCATCAGCCACCCCGCGCGGGAAGGTGATCAGCACCTCGCCGCCGGGCGGTCAGCTGGTCGCCGCCAACAGCACGGTCACGCTGTACGTCTCCTCGGGCCGGGCGAAGAAGACGGTGCCTGACGTCGTCGGGGACAACAAAATCCAGGCGGAGACCACCCTGGAGAACGCCGGCTTCAAGGTCCCGACGCCAACCACTGATGCCAATTCGCCGAAGCCTGCGGGCACCGTGATCAGCCAGTCGCCGCCGGGCAACTCGCTGGCCAGGCCGGGCACGAAGATCATGCTCGTGGTTTCCGGCGGCGTCACCGTGCCTGATGTGATCGGCCAGTCGCTGCAGGTGGCGGAGGGGAACCTGACGGCCGCCGGCCTCAGCTACAAGATCGACTCTGAGCCTGCCGGGCCTAACGCGCCCGGCACCGTGGTACTGCAGAGCCCAGGGCCCGGCCGGACCGTCTCGTCAGGAAGTCAGGTAACGCTCACTGTGGCGGAGCAGGCGACCACTCCGACGCCGACACCCACCCCGACGCCGACACCCACCCCCACGCCGACACCCACCCCCACGCCGACGCCGAGCACGTAGCTGGCCGCCCGGCGGTCAGTAATTTAGCTGGCCACGGGGGCCGCGCGCACTCGCCGGAGCAACTACGCTTACCGCCAGAGGCCCGCGCCGCTCCATCCGGCGGCAGCGCGTGCCCTGGGGTGGCGAGACCGACCAGGAGACGACCGTGCCCAAGTCCCGCGTCAGAAGCAAGGCGGTCTACACGCCGCCACCAAGGTCAGCGAAAGCCCAGGTCAGTCCGCGCTGGCTGGTACCGGCGATGCTCGGCAGCCTGCTGCTCGGACTGATCTGGATCTCGCTGTTCTATGTCACGAGTGGCAACAATCCCGTGCAGAGCGCGATGGGCAGCTGGAACCTGGTGATCGGGTTCGCGTGCATTATCGCCGGCGTCTCGCTCGCCACGAAGTGGCGCTAGCGATCCTTGCCCGCGAGGCGCGGCGCCCGGAGCCGCTCGGCGGGCCCTGAGCGGGCACCGCCGTCGGCCGGCGGTGCGCATCACCCGAGCGCGGCAGCCGCCAGCTGGTGATTCCTGGCCAGGACGGCGGCCGCCAGCAGGACGATGATGGCGGCGGTGGCTGCCACCTGGATCAGCGTGCGCGCCTGCGGCCGGTGCTGCGGCGCGTAGGCAAAGGCGGCGGTGAGCAGGCCGCCGGCCAGAATCCCGCCCACGTGCGCCTGCCAGGCAATGTTCGGTACCACGAAGTCGAGCACCAGGTTCAGCACCACGATGGTGACGATCCACCTGCTGTCCAGGTGCAGCCGCCTGGCCACCACGAACCACGCGCCGAACAGGCCGAAGACCGCGCCGGATGCGCCGAGCGCCTCCACGTTCGGCTGGGCGATGAGGTAGAACATCACCGAGCCGCCGACCGCGCTCACCAGGTACACGGTGAGGTAGCGCAGGCGGCCGAGCATTCGCTCAAGCGCGGGGCCGATAAGGATAAGCGCCCACATGTTGAACGCGATGTCCAGCGTGCCGCCGCCTCCGGGCGGCGGCAGGAACTCGGCGGTGATCAGGCGGTACCACTGACCCTGGGCAACGCCCGCGATCGGCCCGCCGGGCAAGATCCTGGCCTGGCCGAGCATCGCCCAGTCATTCGCGATGCCCGGCCGCGCCAGCTCGACGATGTAAAGCGCGATGTTGATGCCGACCAGTGCCCACGTGACCACCGCGTTAGCGGTCGCCCGGCCGCCGAACACGGCGCCGGCGCGGCGGACGCCGCGGTTTCCTTCCCGCACGCAATCGACGCACTGCTGGCCGACCGCCGCCGAGCGGAGGCAGTCCGGGCAGGCCGGCCTGCCGCATCGCACGCAGGATACGTAGGTTTCACGGCCCGGGTGCCGGAAGCAGGTCGGCGTGCCGGCCTGATTGCTGGTGCCCGGACCCGGGGGGACGGCCATTGCCTATCCTGCGGATCCCGGCGCGTTGCCGACCCGCTCGATCACGACCGACTCGAGCACGACGTCCTTGACCGGGCGGTCATTGCGTCCGCTTTCCACCATGCTGATCTCGTCCACGACCTCGCTGCCATCGATGACCTCGCCGAAGATAGTGTGCTTGCGGTTCAGCCAGGGGGTCGGGACGTTGGTGATGAAGAACTGGGAGCCGTTGGTGCCCGGACCTGAGTTGGCCATGGCCAGCAGGTACGGCCGGTCGAAGGCAAGATCCGGGTGAAACTCGTCGGGGAACTTGTATCCGGGGCCCCCCGTGCCGGTACCGAGCGGGTCGCCGCCCTGGATCATGAAGTTCGGGATCACCCGGTGGAAGATCGTCCCGTCGTAGAGCTTCCCGCCGGGCTGCCTGGTGCGGGGATCAGTCCACTCGCGCGACCCCTCGGCAAGGTCGACGAAGTTCTGTACGGTCTTCGGCGCGTGATCGGGAAAGAGGCGGACGACAACCGTGCCGCGGTTGGTCCGTAGCGTTGCAGTGAGCGTGTTCGTCATGAAAAGAATCCTCGCATGGCCAGAGCAGTGCGGCTGCCAACCAGGCTGCAGCGCGGCTGCCAACCCTTATGGAAAGGATCAGCGGCCGGCGATCTTCCCACGTCGGACGGCTGCGGCGAACCGGGCGGAAAGGGTTGACCACGCCACGCCGGGGAAG
Source organism: Actinomycetota bacterium (assembly GCA_003168215.1). Taxonomy (GTDB): domain Bacteria; phylum Actinomycetota; class Actinomycetes; order Streptosporangiales; family Streptosporangiaceae; genus Palsa-506. The sequence goes on along the minus strand of PMSW01000110.1, from coordinate 27,766 downwards.
TGACCCTGGCGAAAGTACTCCCTTGGAGGTTAGAGATGTCGCTATTGACAAAGAAGAATGGCTCCGGAGCAGCCGGAGCCCGCGATCGCGCGCGGCAGCAAGCGTCCAGGGCCGCGCCGCTCGCCAAGAACGCAGGCGTGGCGGTCAAGCAGCGCGCGGACGACGCCGCCGCCAGGGCCGTGCCGCTCGCCAAGAATGCGGGGGTAGCGGTCAAGCAGCGCGCGGACGACGCCGCCGCCTGGGCCGCCCCCCGCGTGAACGATGCCCGCGCATGGGCCGCGCCGCACGTGAACGATGCCCGCGCATGGGCTGCCCCCCAACTCGAGCGGACCGGCAACGCGGTCCAGGAGAAGCTCGCGCCGCAGGTGTCGGACCTGCTGACCAAGGCCGCGCGGCAGCTGGATCCTGCGCCGAAGAAGCGGCGCCGTTCGCCGCTGGCGGCCGGGATCGCGCTGCTTGCAGCGGCGGCCAGCGCGCTCGCCGTAGCCGCCCTGCTGCGGAGGCGGGTCAAGCCGGCCGGCCGCGGCGGAGCAGACGAGAGCGCCGCGGCGGACCTGCCCGCCACGGGCGATCAGGCAGCCGGAGCGGCGGATGCCGCGGATGCCCAGGCAGAGGTGAACGGGCAGGTCCGCGCGACCTGACCGGCCTGCGACGGGGACGGCCCGGTCATGCTGACCGGGCCTGTCCCCGTACCCCCGCTGCCCGCCTTCCCGCTGCCCGCCTTCCCGCTGCGTCGGGCAGAATGCACCTGTGCTCCTGTGTGAACTCGTGCGCACCTCAGCGGCGGTCGCTAGCGTGCAGGCGAGGCGTGCCAAGATCGACGAGATCTCCGTGCTGCTCGCCACGGTGCCACCCGGCGAGGTGCCGGTCGCGGTGGCCTTCCTGTCCGGCGAACTGCGCCAGCGACAGATCGGGGTCGGCTACGCGGCACTGGGGGACTTGCTCCGGTCGGCCGATCCGCCCGCTGAGCCATCCCTGACGCTGGCCGGCACTGATGCGGCGTTTGAGGCCATCGGGGCAGTTACCGGCCAGGGCGCGCAATCCGAGCGGCGCCGGCTGCTCGGCGCGCTGCTGGGCCGCGCGACTGACAGCGAGCGCTCGTTCCTGATCCGGCTGCTGGCCGGAGACCTCGGGCAGGGCGCCCTGGCTGGCATCATGACCGAGGCCATCGCGCGGGCAGCCGGCGTGCCGGCTGACCTGGTTCGCCGGGCTCACCAGCTGGGCGGGTCATTGCCCGAGGTAGCTCAGGCCGCGCTCGGCGGGCCGGGCGGGCCCGATGCTGACCGGGCGCTTGCCGCTCTGCGGTCCTTCACGCTGCGGGTGGGCAGGCCGCTGCGGCCCATGCTCGCGGCGGCCGCGGCGAACATGGGCGCCGCGCTGCAGCGGATATCGCCTGCCGCCGTGGAATGGAAGATTGACGGAATCCGGATCCAGGTGCACAAGAATGACGGCGAGGTGACGGTTTTCACCCGGACGCTCGACGACATCACCGCCCGGGTGCCGGAGATCGCCGATGCCGTGCTCGGCATCGGCGCGGCGGCGGCGGTGCTCGACGGGGAAGCGGTGGCACTGTTCCCGGACGGACGGCCTCGGCCCTTTCAGGTCACCTCGGGGCGGGCGGCTAGCCACGACGGCGGCGGGCAGCAGCGGGCGGACCTGCCGCTGACCCCGTTCTTCTTCGACCTCCTGCACCTCGATGGCACCGACCTGATCGACACGCCGGGCAGCGAGCGGCATGCGCTGCTGACCCGGATCCTGCCAGCCGGGCTGGTCATCCCGCGCATTGTCACGGCGGATCCGGCCACTGCCGGGGAATTCTTCAGCAATGCCGTCGCCCGCGGCCACGAGGGCGTCGTCGTCAAGTCGCTGGACGGCGGGTACGCGGCCGGCCGCCGGGGCAGTGAGTGGATCAAGGTAAAGCCGCGGCACACCCTCGATCTGGTGGTGCTGGCAGCCGAGTGGGGCCACGGGCGGCGCCGTGGCAGGCTGTCCAACCTGCACCTCGGCGCCCGCGACCCGGCCACCGGCGGCCTGGTCATGCTGGGCAAGACATTCAAGGGCCTGACCGACGAGATGCTGGCCTGGCAGACCACGAGGCTGCTTGAGCTGGCCGACCCGCCGGAGGCGCCGGGCGAGCCAGGCGACAGCCAGCGCCGGATCGTGCGAGTCCGTCCGGAACTGGTCGCCGAGATCGCCTTCGACGGCGTGCAGGCGAGTTCCAGGTACCCGGGCGGCGTCGCGCTCCGGTTCGCCCGGGTGCTGCGGTACCGGCCGGACAAGACGGCCGCTGAGGCCGACACCATCGACTCCGTCCGCGCCGTCTGGGGCCAGGGTCTTGCCGCCGGGGACCGGGCAGGCCAGGGCGGATCTGCCGGGGATCAGGGGGTCACCGGCGAATCCGGCAGCTGACAGCAGCGCGCCGGGTGGCTAGCCGGGCACGGGCACGGAGTAGCTAGCCGGGCACGGGTGGCTATCCGGGCACCGCGCGAAGCCACGCATGATCACCGGTGACGTAGGCATCCAGCGCCAGGCCGGCGTCCTGCAGGCATGCCCGCAGGAATTCGTCGCTGAGCCGCCGGGTGGTAAAGGACTGGGTCCAGCTCCGGCTGCCGGCCTCGTACACGACGGTCGCGGCGACTAGGCCCGGGCCGGGCCGGGTGACATCGCGCAGCCGGAAGGTAATGCCTTCGGGCGAGGTGCGCTCCGATGGCCCGGCGCTGTCGAACCAGGCTGGCGGATGCTGCTGAATTATTACGCAGCCATGCGGCGCAATGTGCCTGGCGCAGGTGCCGAGGAGCGCGCGGCGGGTCGCGTCGTCCGGGACGTTGATCAGATGCGATGCCAGCAGGGCGACGTCGAAGAGCCGGCCCAGGGAGAGATCCTCTATAGCGGCCAGGACGGTCTCAGCGCCGCGGACGCGGGCGAGCATCTCCGCGGACTCGTCCACGGCGACAACCGGGTGACCCAGTGCGATCAGCGCGCTGGTGACGCGGCCGGTGCCGGATCCGAGCTCAAGGATGGACGCGCCGCCGGGAACGGCAGCATGGATGATTCCCGGGTCGTCACCGGCCGGGAGCAGCGCGTAGAGGTCCACGGCGCAGCCATCAGGCGTGATCACTCCGGGGCCGGTCCCGCTGCTGCCACGAATCTGCGCCCCGCCCGGGTCTGACTGGCCGGTCATCTGGTCACCCCCTGCTTGGCCACATACAGCAGTCACGTGACGAAGGTTCCGCGTCCGTGGACGCTGCGGACTAGCCCGCTGTCCCGCAAGATCGAGATAGCCCGGCGCACCGTGCCGTAGCTGACCTCGAACTCCTCGGCCAGTGCCCGCTCCGCAGGCATCTTTCCCCTTAGTTCTCCGCTCCTGATTCTCGCTTCAAGCAGCCTGGCCACCTGCAGGTATGCCAGTTCCGGAGACTGAGGATCTACCACGGTGATCACTCTAAAGCTGCGCTGACCTGCCTTAACTGCCTGGTAGCACTCTGGTGCTATATAGTGCTTCTGTATTCCACGTACCGGAAGGTAAGCACAGATGCTCGACAGGGACGCACAGGCGACGCTTAATGATCTTCGCTGGCACTGGGACGATGCGTATCTGATTGATTGCCGGGACGGGGTCTGGGTTGCCGCGCCCAAGGGCGACCCGTTCGCGATCATCTCCCGTGACTCCAGCGTGGAACTCCGGATGGCACTGCGGGAGGACTACAGCAAGCGCGCCGGGCAGAGGTTCGGCGGGAACAGCAGCACCTAACCACGACGGCCGGCTGAGTTCGCGCGTCAGGAGATGGCGTCAGGCAGGCCGGCCGACGGTCGCCCGGCCGCACCTGGCTGGCCGGCGTTTGACCCCCCGGTAGCGTCGAGCCGCGGGAACAGGACCGACGCGAGCCGACGCGTGTCCTCGAACATGTCCAGCCCGGCCAGCTCGGACGCGGAATACCAGCCGAACGGATGACCGGGCTCGGTCGCCGGCTCAGGGCACTCGGCTACGGCCACGTAAAGATGATCAAGGTGAACATGCGCGCCCGCGATGTGATGGTCATAAGGAACCGGCTGCTCGATGATCCACCACGGCTGGGCCACTTGCACCCGGTCGAGGTTCGCTGGCAATGACGCGCCGGGCGGCTCGATCAGCCGGACCGTCAGGCCCGTCTCCTCGCTGACCTCGCGCAGGGCCGCCTGCTGCTGTGACTCGTCCGGCTCGACATGACCGCCCGGGATCATGAGCCGGCCGAAGATCGGGTGCCGGATCAGCCCGAGCTGCCATCCGTTAGCCAGGTTGCAGAAGACGAACACGCTCGCGGTCGCATGCTTCACGGTCACCGGATCATCGTGCACTAATCCAGGGAGCAATTCAGCGCGGCAGGGATGGCAGGCCGCAATTCAGCGCGGGGTGATAGCTGGCCGCAACCGGCCGCAGAACTTCGGCTGCCCTACTGGATCCGGCGAGTCACCTGGTGGCCCGCTCCGGAGTCGCCGGCTCCGGCCCGACGAGCACGACGAGGAGACCACATGAGAATTTCCCGACCACTGGCGGGCACGGCCATCGCGGCCGGAGTCCTGGGAGCCAGCCTGGGCCTTGGCCTGACCTTGGCCAGCGCGTCCACGAGCGCATCACCTGCAGTCACGCACTCGGCGTCGAGGACGTCCCAGGCCGCTGGCGCCACGAGATCGTCCCGGGCCGTCAACACCACGGGATTCCAGAGCAAGCCGGCCGCGCGGCCCAGCGCGCAGGCACCGAAGGCAATGAAGCACCAGTGCCGCAACATGGCCGGGCGCAGCAAATCCTCTAGTAGCGGCGGCAGTTCGTCCGCCGGGAGCTAGCGCAACCCTTCCGCGGGGAGCTAGCGCAGGCTCAATCCCCGCCGCGGTGCGCGGGCGGTCCCCGTGCAGGGGACCGCCCGCGGCGCGGCGCGGCGACCAAGCACAATCATGGGGACGGCACTCACGAGCCGAGGGAGCCTCCATGAAGATGGTGTGGCGGGATGAGTCGGGAGCCTGGCGGACCGCCCTGCGCGGGCGGCAGGTGCTTGTTGATCCGCGGATCAACAAGGGCACTGCGTTTAGCGATTCCGAGCGCAGTGACCTGGGGATCACCGGCCTGATCCCGCCCGCCCGGATGACCTTGCACGAGCAGACTGCCCGGATACTCGCCCAGTACAGCCGCCAGCCGACCGACCTTGCCAAGAACGTGCTCCTGACCGAGGTACACGACCGTAACGAGGTGCTCTTCTACCACCTGCTCACCGGGCACCTGCGGGAGATGCTGCCCATCGTCTATACCCCGACGGTGGGCCAGGCGATCGAGCGTTACAGCCACGAGTACCGGCGACCGCGCGGCGTCTACCTGTCCGTCGATCATCCGGAGCTGATCGAGGCGTCCCTGCTCGCCCCGGGGCTCGATCCCGGTGAGGTCGACCTCATCGTCGCCACCGACGCGGGCGCGATCCTGGGCATCGGGGACTGGGGCGCGGGCGGCATTCATATCGCCGTCGGGAAGCTGGCCGTCTACACCGCGGCCGGCGGCATTGATCCGAACCGTGGCCTGCCGGTAATGCTCGATGTGGGCACTGACCGGCAGAGCCTGCTCGATGACCCGCTGTATGTCGGCAACCGGCATCCTCGTGTCCCCGCCGGGGAGTATGACCACTTCATGGACGCTTTCGTGGACACTGTCAGCCGGCTGTTCCCGAAGGCGCTGCTGCACTGGGAGGACATCGGCGTCGGCAACGCCAGGCGCCTGCTTGAGCGCTACCGTGACCGGCTGCTCACCTTCAATGACGACATCCAGGGCACCGGCGCCGTCAATCTTGCCGCCGTGCTCGCCGCAATCAGGGTGACCGGCACCCGGCTGTCCGACCAGCGGGTAATGATCTTCGGCGCCGGGACGGCAGGGACCGGCATCGCCGACCAGCTGCTCGCCGCCATGGTCACCGAGGGCCTTCCAGCCGACAAGGCCAGTGCGCGGTTCTGGCCACTCGACCGGGCCGGGCTGATCACCAGCGAGATGCCGGGCCTGAGTGATGCGCAACGGCGCTATGCGCGCGATCCGGCCGAGGTAACCGGCTGGCATTCAGACGCGGAAATCGGCGGTATCCGGCTCGCCGAGGCCGTCCGGCGGGTGCACCCCACGATCCTGATCGGCACTTCCACCAGGCAGGGGGCCTTTACCGAGGAGATCGTCAGGGAGATGGCCGCGCATGTCGAGCGGCCGATGATCCTGCCGATGTCCAACCCGACTGAGCTGGCCGAGGCCTTGCCCGCTGACCTCATCCGGTGGACGGAGGGCCGCGGCCTCGTTGCCGCCGGAAGCCCGTTCGGGCCCGTCACGTACGACAAGATCACCTATGTGATCGGCCAGGCGAACAATGCCCTAGTCTTCCCCGGCCTCGGTCTCGGCGTGATTGCCGCACGGGCCATCAAGGTGACCGACAACATGCTCGCCGCGGCAGCTCGCGCGGTATCCGAGCTCGTCGACACATCGGCCCGCGGTGCGCCGCTACTGCCTCAAGTGGAAGAGCTACGTGAGACATCGCTGGCAGTCGCGGTCGCCGTTGTCCAGGCTGCCTGCGCGGATGGCGTAGCGACGGCCCGCATCGACGGAGACGTGCGGGCAAAGGTGCGCGCGCTGATGTGGGATCCGGTCTACCGGCCAGTCCTGGCCGGCTGACCGGCCGGCCCGGACAGCAGGTCAGCAAGGGACGAGCCGGGGGCGCAATCCTGAGCTGGTTCAGCCTGGCTAACGAACCGGTGCCGAGATAGCGTCCACATCGCTACATCCTTTGCCCGGCGGTCCTGCCTGGCAGGTGGTGACCTCGCAGAAAGAGCCGCGCCGATGAGAGCACTTCCCGTTCGCGGACGCGGTGTCCTGGCCGCCGGCCTCTGCGCCGCTGTTATCAGCGTGCCGCTCGCTGGCGCGGCCGCCGCAGACGGGCCGGCCGGCCACCCAACCGCGAGCCACGCAACCGGCGGCTACGCGACCGCGCGCCCCGCGATCGGAGCCGCCAGCCGGCGGCCGCTGCCCCGGCAGCTGTACGCGCCCTACTTCGAGACCTGGACGGATAACAGCATCCCGGCCGTCGCCAGCAAGTCCGGCGCGCGCTACTTCACGCTCGCCTTCCTGCAGACGCCGAAGAAGGGCTCCTGCACCGTTACGTGGAACGGCGACCGCAAGCAGGCCGTCCGTCCCGGCGGTCGCTACGTCCACGGGATCGCCAGGCTGCGCTCGATGGGCGGGGACGTGATCCCGTCCTTCGGCGGGTTCAGCGCGGATCAGGATGGCACCGAGATCGCTGACTCCTGCACGAGCGTCCGGAAGATCGCGAGAGCCTACGAGAACGTGGTGACCAGCTATGGCGTCACCCGGCTCGACATGGACGTGGAGGCGAGATCGCTTAGCCGCCCCGCCGCGATCACCAGGCGCTCCGAGGCGATCAGGCTGCTCCAGGAGTGGGCAGCCAGGACGCATCGCCGGGTCCAGATCATCTTCACCCTGGGCGTCGAGCCCTCCGGGCTGCCCGGGAACTGCCTGGCCGTGCTCAAGAACGCGGTGGCCCACGGGGTACGGGTGACCGCGGTGAACCTGATGGCGTTCGACTACTACAACAGCAATTCCGACTCGGACATGGGGACCGAAGCGCTGCAGGCGCTGCAGGCCGCGCACAGCCAGCTCACCAGGCTCTACCCGGGCGCGACCGCCAGGCGGCTGTGGGGCATGGAGGGCATCACGCTGCTGCCCGGTATCGACGACTTCCCCAAGAAGACCGAGGTGACCTATCTCAGCGAGGTACAGGACATCCAGTACTTCGCCCGGGCGCACCGGCTCCCGATGATCTCCATCTGGGCGATCCAGCGCGACAACGGCCGCTGCCCGGGCACGATCGACAGCAACTCCTGCTCCGGCATCACGCAGCCCAGGTGGGCGTTCAGCCATCTGCTGGAGGGCTACTCAGCGCATTAGCGCAGGCAGCAGGATCCGGGCAGCGCCCGCAGTCAGCCAGCAGGCGGCGGCGCCGGGAAATCTCATGGTCAGCGGTATGAACTCGGACTCGCGGCGCGAGTTCAGCCCGTACGATGCGATTCATTCACTTTCGCGGGTGGATTCGACATCTGGGCGGGGGTTGCGTGCTGATACTCCGGCGAGAGTACTCGGTGCCCGAGCGCATCACCTTGTTCGGCGCGGGCGCAGCCATGGCGGGGGCGGTCTATCCGGCGCTGATGGCCCATACCGGAGGGCAAGGGCTGCCCTGCCCGCTGCGCACGCTTACCGGCGTGCCCTGCCCGTTCTGCGGTCTCACGACCGCTACCGTGGCGATGACACATGGTAACTGGTCGGCTGCAGCCGCGGCGAGCCCGCTCGCTTACCTGATAGCGGCGCTCGTCGTCGGCACCGCACCGGTGCTGGTGGCGCGGGCCGGGGGCCTGGGGTCGGCCCCGCGTTCCTGGTCCGCCGCAGCGCGCCGGCAGACCGGCTGGGCGATGGCCTGCCTGGTCGCGCTGAGCTGGCTGTTCCAGCTGCACCGCTATGGCTTCCTCCCGATCCCCTGATACCCGCGGCACCGCGGTGACGACAGAAATCCTACGAGAAAGGCCTTTTCGTGACTTATGCACCATCTCCCCCGATCTTTGCCAACTGGGGGCAGCGTGCCGGCGGCTACCTCATCGATGCGGTCCCGCCTGCGGTCGTGGTGTTCATCGGCGCCGCGACGCGAAGCGTCGGCCTGATGCTCTTGCTCGACCTCGTGGCGCTCGCCATCACCGGCTACAACCGCTGGTACCTGGGCGGCACGACCGGTCAGTCTTGGGGGAAGAAGGCGCTCGGCCTGAAGCTGGTCAGCGAGTCCACCGGTGCCCCGATCGGCGCGGGCATGGCCTTTGCCAGGGACATCTGCCACTTGCTGGACTCGCTCGCCTGCTACATCGGCTGGCTGTTCCCGCTCTGGGATGCCAAGCGGCAGACGTTTGCCGACAAGATCATCAGGACTATCGTCATTCCGGCCTGACCGGATGGCGGGAGGAGCGGGCTCCCGTCGCTATCTCGCGGCGGCGCTCCGCCCGCCCGCCCGGCCCGGGCCGGCCCGCTTGCCCGCGCCGTGCTGAGGGCTACCAGGCCCGACATGGTCACGGAGCGGGGTGGCGGAGATGGTGAGCAGGACGACCAGGCCGACCATGATCGCGAGTAAGGCCAGGATGGCGATCCGTTCCCACCCGGCCAGCGGGCCCGCGTGCCCCGGCCGTCGTTCCCCGCGCATGATTTCGTCCCCCGAACGCCAGATCTTCCTTTTGTGCATCGCGCGCAAGTCGCCCCCATAGCGGCGGTGCGCTCAGCGGGTGAACTTAACTGCGAACGGCGTGACGCGCCGTGCCGCCATTCTTCTGTGCCGCACCTTTTCTGTGCTGCAATTTTCCCGGGCGGCATCTTATGCGGCCGAGCATAAGCCCAGGTAGCGCTGCACCGCTTAGCGAAAGTTGATCTTTGCTACTATGAAATGGTGACGACGCCTATCGGCTGCATTGCCATGATCTGCCTTACCGGCTGAGGTGGCACGCTTTCCAGGCCGGCTAGCGGCCGGGCGAATCAGCAGCCCTGAGCCGCTGGTTGGAGGCAGCTACCTGCGGCCCGTCGATCTCGAACCCGAGGTAGGAGCAGCCAGCCCGCAGCGCGGCGACTCCGGTGGTTCCCGACCCGCTGAACGGGTCAAGCACGACGACGCCGGGGCCGGACTGCCCGTACGCGCCGATGCACCGCCTGGGAAGCTCCTCGGGGAAACGCGAATAGTGCTTAGCTCCGCTGATCCGCTCGCTGCCAAACTCCCAGATGGACCCGACCGGCGGACTCGCGCGGAACGCATGCTGCTCGCTGCGGGCGAAGAGATAGACAGCCTCGTGCTGGCGGTGCGGCCGCCGGCATCTGCCTTCCGGCATGGGGTTCTTCTTCCGCCAGATAACCTCTCCGCGGAACAGCCAGCCCGCATCGGATAGCGCCACGACAAGCCGATGCGGCAGCGCAAGCAGATTGCCATACCGAAGCCACGTCTCACTGGCGTCGACGAACGGCCGCCGCCTGTACCGCGGTTTCGAGTAGGCGGAATTCGCCGGATCGAGGCCTGCCTTGTCCGGCCCGAGCGTGCTGTAGGCGTAATCATCCGATCGCCAGTTGACCGGGGTGTTGTAGGCATCACCGATGTTGATCCACAGCACGCCGTGACGTTTCACTTTCGGCAGCAGCGCAGTGAAGGCGTCAGCTAGCTCGGCCAGGTACCGGCGCGGGTCGGCTTCGACGCCGTTGCCCGCTGACGTTCGCTGGCCCCAGTACGGCGGGCTGCTGATCACGATGTCGATGCTCTCGTCGGGCAGCGCCGGAATCAGCGCGCGGCAATCACCCTCGACGACAGCGTTCAGCGGAAAACCGGCCAGCCTGCCACTATCCACAGCCGTTCCCCTGATCATGCCGTCGCCGATGACCAACACCCTAGGCTGGCTCGTCGTCCCACCGCAGGACAGTCGTGGTGCCGGCGAGCCAGTCGCGCCTGAGGATGGCGTAGCCGATGGCGTCATGGAGGTTCCCGTCCGGATCCGGCCAGCCGTCGCGGTAATGGGATTCCTTGACGTATCCGCCGCGGCGGAACAAGCGGCGCATGGCGACGTTGTCCTGGCGCGTCGTGCCCTCAATCCGGGAGGCGCCCGCCGCGGTGGTGAACACGTGCTCCGTCAGCCATGCGAGCGCCCGGGTGCCGATACCCCGGCCGCGGTCTGCCGCAACGGGCATTGTCATCACCGACGCTACAAGGATCGACAGCCGTCCTGCCCGCGCGGCCGGATCGGCCCGGCTCACGGCGATCAACTGACCGCCTCGCGATGCTCAGAGGAAGCCGGCGAGCCAGCGCCGCGCCACTTCGCCCTGTGCGGCCTGGAACGCGCGCACCGTCGGAAGCCCGGGCGGTGGCGGCTGGAGCGCCTGGTGAGTGAAATAGCCGGCGAGGGCACAGAGCACTGCGGCCACGTCCTGTCGCGGGGCGCGCCGGCCGGCCGGTGACATGGCGAGCAGGTCCGCAAGTTGAGGGCCGCCCTGCATCGCCACGCTCGGGGCGAAGAGCACGAGTTCGACGAATGCGGAGCCGCGGCAGGCATGCGGCCAGTCCACGACGACCACTTCGCCGTCGGCGGTCAGCAGGAGGTTGTCCGCGCGGACGTCGGTATGCAGCAGCGTGTCGCCAGCAGAGTGCACCGCCCAGGCCGGCTCCAGGGCCGCCAGCTCATCAAGATGCGCGCGCGACCACGGATCAAGGCGGTCTTTGCCGGCTGATCCCGCAAGCGCCCGCCAGCCGGTGAAGGCCCTGGCATACATCTCGGCGATGCTCCGGACGGTGATCGGTGCCGGTGTTAGTGCCCCGGCAAGCCGATCGAGCGCGGCCAGCACCTGCTGGAGATCACCGGCGCGCCACGGCAGCCCCGGAGGCCGGCCGTCCACGTCGTCGAGTACGAGCGCCACCCAGGGATCGAGATCGACCATTCCCCGCAGCCGCGGGACGGGCAGCTGCCTAGCGACGATGACCGGATCGAGCGCTGCCAGGTTCTGTCCCTCCCGGCGGTGCAACCGCGGGCTCTGCGGATTTGCCTCGGCTGAGACCGCCTTGACGAAAGACCGGGTGCCGTCCGCGCACCGGAGCCTCGCCGCAACTCCCGGGCTGAACCCGCCGGGCTGCGTCCTGGCCTCGGCGACGGGCGCGCCGCAGACCTCCTCAATGGCAGCCCGGACGGCTGCGGGAACGCTCTCCCAGGCAACCCGGACGCCCTCAGCGGCTGGCCCGTTCATGACCCGGTAGCCTGCCGCATCCGTCGCTAGGCAGGCAACGGACTTATGGACTGAGCGCGCACCGCCCAAGTTCGCTGGCCGCACGGTGTCTTAGGGCAGGATGGACCCGTGAAGGACTGGGCGGAATGGCACTCGGCCTACGACGATCCGTCGTCATCGCTCACCACGCGACTGGAACGGGTCCGTGCGCACCTGCGGCAGGCACTGGAGGCGGCCCCGGCCGGGCCGGTCCGGCTGGTCAGTCTCTGCGCTGGCCAGGGTCGTGACGTCATCGGCGTGCTGCCCGATCATCCTCGCCGCCGCGACGTGTCCGCAGTCCTGATCGAATCCGACGAGCGCAACGCCGCGGCGGCGAGGCGCAGCGCCGCCGGGGCAGGGCTGGCGCAGGTCGAGGTCCGCCAGGCTGACGCGAGCAGGGCGGGCCAGTTCGCTGACGTGCTGCCTGCTGACGTGCTGCTGCTCTGCGGGATATTCGGCAACATCAGCGCCAGGGACATCCAGCGCACCGTGGCAGCAGCACCTGCCCTCTGCTCCGCCGGCGCCACCGTCATCTGGACCCGCCATCGCCGGGCTCCGGATCTGACCCCGGACATCCGGGCCTGGTTCAGCGCGAGCGGCTTCGACGAGGTGGCGTTCGATGCGCTTGCGACCAGCACCATGGTCAGCGTCGGGGTCAGCCGGCTCCGCGTTGCCCCGGACGCCGGGCTGCCCGCTGAGCCGCTCTTCACCTTCCGCGAGGCCTGAGGGCCGGCGAGCGGGTCACGCCCGGCAGAGGATCTCGCCGTGCGGGATGAGGAACCAGCCATCGTCACTGGACGCCCACCGGTGCCATGCCCCGGCCATGCGCTGCAGGTCCTCCCGGGTGGCGAGGCCGTGCCCGACGGCGTGTTCCGCGAACGCCGATTGCGTCACCCGGTCCGACCACATTCCGCCCCACCAGCTGCGTTCATCTTGGGTGGCGAACAACCACACGCTGGCAGATGCACGGATGTCAGTGAAACCAGCGGAACGGGCCCAGGCGAGCATGCGCCGGCCTGCGTCAGGCTCGCCGCCGATTGCCCTCGCCACCCGCTGGTAGAGGGTTCGCCACTCCGCGAGCTCCGGATCTTCGGGAAACCAGAGAAAACCGCCGTAATCGCCGTCTCGCGCGGCGACGACGCCGCCCGGCCGACAGACCCGCCGCATTTCGGCAAGCGCGGCCACCGGGTCGGCCAGGTGCTGCAGCACCTGGTGCGCGTGCACGATGTCGAAGGCCGCGTCGTCAAAGCGAAGGTGACCTGCGTCGCCGGCCTCGAAAGTGACATTGCGCTGGTTCCGGCGCGCCGCCTCCGCGCTGGCATCGGCCAGGGCCTCCGCGGCGGCGTCAATCCCGACCACCCGGCCCGCTGGCACCTGGCCGGCCAGTCCGACGGTTATCGTGCCAGGGCCGCAGCCGACATCGAGCACGTCTGCCGCGGGCGTCAGCCACGGGAGAAGATAGGCAGCGGAGTTCTCCACGGTCCGCCATCGGTGAGACCGCAGCACACTGTCGTGGTGGCCGTGCAAGTAGGTCTTGCTGGGCTGTGGCATGTCCCCATGATTCCAGCTGCCCGGGGAATTTCATGGCTCTCGTGGTCATCCGCCCTAGCTGAGTTACCGTATCGTAATATGTGTTGACCAGGGCAAATGGCATTGCAGATGACCCGCTAACGGCGAGATCGGGCGACCTGGGCGATCGGCGAAGACGACTCGCCAATGCCAAAATTCTGTCGTTATGGCCACCCACAGGTCTCAATTCCGTTAACGTCCAACGCTGATACCCCGTTGCTGCCACCAACCCCAAGACAAGCAGCAAACCCGCCGAGTCTCTGGTACGGCCAGAGAGCCGGGGACCCATGTTCCCCGGGGTGAATCGGCGGACCGTGTCTGCGCGAACGGCCCGCCGTAGGGCTCCTCCGGCCCGAACCCGTCAGCTAACCCGGTAGGCGGCCTAGGAGAGGAGTTCGACGTGGAGCGCTCGCCCCACGGCCGGCACACCGCAGGTCAGTCTTGGCAGGCGGTTGCCAGAGCCAGATCATGGAAAAGCACCAGAACATCACGGACGTTCTTGGTAGTAGTGCTCGGGGCTGTCACCGCGCTGGTGGCAGCCGCAATCACGTTCGGCGGCGGAGCGCTGACCTTCGGCGGCGGGAAGCAAACCGCACTGCCGGTGGCGGACAGCAGCGCCGCGCCGCTGATGGGAGCCTCGATCCCGAGCCAGGCTGACCTCACGCGCGACACGGCCCAGTTCGGCCGCCTGGGGATCGTCCGGGTGTACTACACCGGGCTGCCCAAGGCCAACGCCTGGACCACGGGCCTGCCTGCTGCCAACAAGTCAGCAGTGATCGTGAGCTTCAACGCCGACCCGGGCGCGATTCTCTCGGGTGCGGACAACGCGGTGCTCTCGCACTTCTTCGACACAGCTCCCAGAGGGCACACGATCTACTACTCCCTCAACCACGAGCCCGAGGAGCACATCGCTACCGGCCAGTACACCGCGGCCGCCTACCGGGCGGCATGGGCGCATGTTGTCGCGCTCGCCAACGCGGCGAACAACCCGTACCTCCGCTCGACCCTGATCCTGATGGCCTATGACCTCAGGCCCGCCTCGCACCGCGACTGGCACGACTACCTGCCCGGCGGCGGGATCATCAGCACCCTGGCCTGGGATGCCTACCCGCCAGGCGCCCGTCAGCTGACACCTCCCGCGCAGTTCCTGGCGCCGGCAATCGCGGCGTCCAAGTCCGCCGGGCTTCCGTTCGGGTTCGCCGAGTTCGGCGTAACGGACCTCGCCGGACGTCCGGCGTGGCTGACCGCGGTCGGCGACTACCTGATGAAGAGCGGCGCCTTGTTCGGCACCCTGTTCGACTCCACGCCGCCAGGTACCCCCAACCTGACGATCACTGACACGGCCTCCGCCACGGCATGGCGCGGCATCGTCACCGAGTCCGATATCCAGAATGGCATCGGATCCCCGAAGCCCAACCCGACCCCCACCCCGACCCCGAAGCCAACCCCGACCCCGACCCCGACGACCTCCCCGATCACACCGCCGAACAGCCTCCCCGGGGTCACCGGGCTTGCGCTGAGCCCGGCGGCGGTCACGGCGAGCGGCCAGAACCACGCCACTATCACCTTCAGGATCCTTCAGGCGTCGGACGTGACCATCCTGGTCCTCAACAGCGAGGGCACGGTGGTGCGCACGCTCACCCGGCCGGCGCATGCCGCCGGCAATCTCAGGATCCAGTATTACGGCTACAACGGTTCCGGGCAGCGCGAGCCGGCCGGGAGCTATCGGGTCCTGGTCGTGGCAAGCAACGCGAACGGCAGCGGTACGGCAGAGGCACCGCTGACGATCAATGCCCCGTGAGGTAAGACTGCCGCGCGCCGGCGAAGGTGGCCGCGCGGCATAGCAGAGGCAGCGATAGGGGTTTGTCCCGGCGGGAGGGGCCGCGCTCACAAGAGCGCGGCCCCTCCTGCGTACCGGACAGGACGGATTCTCGTGACGGGCAATAGCTATGCGCGTAGTCTCATTGTGACTAGCTAGCGAGGTCTCCGCGAGGAAGGCCGGTCGTGTCCGTCGAGATGATCAGCCCGGCAGCCGGGTCCGCGCCCGGCACGCCACGGCGAGCCCGGCGCGTGGCGCGGCCTGTCGCCGGGGTGCTGGCTGACGGCACGCCGTTCTACGCGCCGATCGGCGAGGTCATCGCCGATGACTCACGGGTCGCCTGCCATCTTTGCGGCCGGTGGCTTCGCTCCGTCACGGCTCACCTGAAAGCGCACGGCTGGACCAAAGAGGCCTACTGCGAGGCATTCGGGCTGGAACGCGGCCAGCCGCTGGAAGGGCCGGAAACCCGCAAGCTCCGGGCTGCCGCACTCGCATCCCGCCTGGTCTTCGAGCCCGCGATCCGTGCGGGCAGCGCCGCGGGCAGGGAGCGGGCGCGCGGCGGGGAACTGACGCGGGATGCCGCGGCAGCCGCCAGGGGCCGCCGCATTCCTGAGCAGCGGCGCAGGAAGGCCGCTCGGGCGCTGGCGGCGATCCCGCCCGCCGTCACCGCTCAGGCGAACCGGGAACGCGCCGACCGGCGCCTCGCCACGGTCGCTGCCGCCGCGGCCCGGCGGCAGGGGTACCCGGACATCGGGTCCCTCGTCCTCGCCCGCGTCGGGCAAGGCGCCAGCCTGACCGAGATCAGCCGCGAGGCGGGACTGCACAAGGACTGGCTGTCCCGTCATCTCGGCCGCGCCGATCCCGCGGCGGCCGCCGCGGCGCGGCTGGGGCGCTCCGGCAAATGGGACGCCAGGTGGCTTCCGGCACTGACCGGGCTGGGCTTTGCGGACGTGGCTGCCTATTTGCAGGAACGACACATCGTGCAGCACCGGACAGTGCACGCCATTGCCGTTGAGATGGGGATGTCGAACCATGCCGTCGAGACTGCGCTGCGCCGCCACGGACTGACCAGGGTTGCCCACGCCGGCAAGCGGCATTCGGCGAGTCAGCGCGCGGCGCTGGTCGCGGCCAGCATGGGCTTCGACTGCATGGCCGACTACGTCGCCAGGCGCAGAGCCGACGGGTGGACCTGGCAGGCGATGGCCGCGGAATCGGGGCAGCCGCAATCATGGCTCCGCCGGGCCTCCGGTGCCCTGGCCCCCGGCGCCCTGGCCTCCGGTGCCCTGGCCCCCGATGCCGGACGGCCAGCCGGCTGGCTGCGCCGTTTCTCTTTCGCCGGGCTTGCCGGTTCGCCGGGCTTGCCGGAAAATCGCATCGCGGGCGCTAGGAATGACGGGGGACGTTGATGGACGCGAACCGGGACCGGCACCCGCACGGTGGCGTTGCGAGCGCCGGCTACCGCTGGTACGCCGGGGCGCAGGTGGTGTCCATTGTCGGCACCATGATGGGATACACGGCGCTCTACTGGCTGACGCTGCACATCGCGCATGGTGACGCAGTCGTGCTGTCCGAGGTAGTCGCGGCCCAGTTCCTGCCGATGCTCCTGTTCAGCCGCCGGGCCGGGACGATCGTGGGGCGGCGGCGCGCGGCCCGGGTCGTGATCGTCACCCAGGCACTGCAGGCCGCCGGATCGCTCGCGCTCGGGATTCCCTTGCTGGCGGGATGGATGACCGTCTGGTATCTCGTGCTGCTTTCGTTCGCCATCGGCTGCGTCCAGGCCGTCGACGTCCCGGCTCGCCAGACGTTCATGCTCGACCTCGTGGGCCCGGCCGAGCTACGCCGCGGAACCTCCCTGTACGCCACGGTCACCGGCCTGGCCAAGATCACCGGACCGGGGCTGGCCGGTGTCATCATTGCCGCTAGCGGGGAGACCGCGGTGTTCTTCGCGGATGCCGCCTCGTTCCTCGGCGTGATCGTGGTCCTGGGCTGCTTGTCCGGGGACGTCAGGCACGGGCCGGCCGCTGACCGGGCACTCGTTCAGGCGAGGCGCTTCCGCTGGGTGCTTGACCTGCCGCGCGGCATCCAGGCAGCCGTGGTCACGGCCTTGCTGCTCGGCGGCTTCGGGCTCCAGTTCGGGGTCACCAACCCGCTGATGGCCACCAGGGTATTTCATCTGGGCTCCGTCGGGTTCGGCCTGCTCGGCACGTTCATGGCCGTCGGCGGGATCAGCGGGAACTACTACTCCTCCCGCCGCAAGGATCCGGGCAAATCTGAGTTCCTCGTCTGGGCTGCCGTGTTCGGCATCGCGGAATCCGTTGCCGCCGTCATGCCCGTGGTCTGGGCTTACGACCTGACCATGATCGTGCTCGGCGGGGCTACCCAGCTCTTCGCCGTCAGCGCGACCGTCTACGTACAGCAGGCCACGTCAGCTGCGCAGCGCGGGCACGCGCTCAGCGCATATAACGCCGGATTCATGGGCTTCGTGCCCGCGGGGGCCTTCCTCGTCGCCGGCGTGGCTGCCGCGGCGGGGATCCGCTGGGCACTTGCCGGACCGGGCCTGGCGATCGTGGCGTGCTCGGCAATAGTCCTGGTCAGCAGATCACTACCGCCGCTCAGGCGAGGCGCGCCGGGAATCCGCCCGTGGCGATCGGCCCCCAGCGCTCGATCGTTACCCGAATGAGCGCCTTGCCCTGACGCTGCATGGCAGCCCGGTACTCATCCCAGTCATCGTGCTCGCCGGCGATCGCGCGGAAGTAGTCGACAAGCGGATCGAGTGCCTCGGGCAGATCGAGTACCTCGGCGCTGCCGCTGACCTGCACCCAGGGGCCGTTCCAGGCATCGGAGAGGACGAGGAGGCTGACCTCTGGGTCGCGCCGGGCGTTGCGGGTCTTTGCACGCTCGGGATAGGTGGCGATCACGACGCGGCCGACGGCGTCCAGCCCGGCTGTTACCGGAGAGAGTTGCGGGGTGCCGTCCCGCTTGGCCGTGACAAGCACGACCTTGTGGCGGCCGCGGACGAAGTCGAGAAGCTCGGGCCGCCCGACCACGTCCGACGTGGCGATCTTAGGGCTCACCGCGACTCCGCATGGCGTCACTATACGGGGCGCCGGACCTGGGGGCCGGTCAGGACCGTGGCCCCGCCGATCTGTGCAGCATCCGGGTCAGGCACTGGGAGAGTAGGTGACGATCACGCCCGTATTAGCGGGGATTGTAATACTTGAGGTGCTTCCATTGACCGTAACCGGCTGCGAGACAGGAGTCCACGTGCCATTGGCTGCCACGCTCGCTCCACCGAGAGTTACGCCGGACAGCGAAGTGAGGGATGGAGCACTGAGACTGATCTCGCTCGCCTGCGCATAGGTTAACGTAGTGTGAATGGTTACTGTGCTTGAGGTGCCATTACGATTAATCAGGGCAACCCTGAGTTCGCCATCGCCGCCAGCCACTGCATAGGCGTCAATGTTCGGTGCGCTGGCAGTGGTAGCGGCTACCTGGCTTCCGCCGGCCTGGGCCATCTCATGATAGAAGAGCATCCCATAATATTCAGGTGCAGGCGTGCCGTTCTTATTGATGGGCGTGTAGTACTGGACCGCACCTCCGGAATTGCCCAGCGGGTAGTCAGCGGTGCCGTGGAAGTACATGCCCTGTACGCCATTCCCCAGTCCGGTGAGCATGTAGTCGGCGGCCCAGAGTGCCGAGCAGAAGGCGTTAGACACACCCTTCACACCGACACCACTGTAAGTGTTGGTCTCATTCATAATGAACGGCAGGCTATAGGACCTGGCAAGCGCGACGTCTGCCGCGGTGACAGTTTTCAGCTTGCCGACTTCAAGCAGATCGGCGCAAGTTTGACCGCTTGCCTTCCCCATGTAGTAGTGCTCGGTAAGGGCAACGAGGTCCGCGGAATCCTGAGTTAGGAAAGGAGTGAGGTAGAAGGACTGGTAACTGCTCACTGCCGGCCCGCTGACCGGTGCCGTGCCACCATCGCCGCTATAGTCCTGATATACCGTGTTCCAGTCATCGATGTAGGTCTGGTAGTCGGTGGAGGCATCCGAGTAGTAGTTGGGCTCATTGCCTATTTCGATGCTATAGAGCCCGGGCATGGCTGACACGTAGGCAGCTTCAGCGGCATCCTCGGGGAGGTTATTGTTGCCCAGCGGCACCTGCCACATAACCTGGTAACCGACCGACTGGGCAAAGGCGAAGAAGGAGTCAACCAGCGCAGGGGTAACGACGTTACCCTTCCATGTACAGGAAGCTGTCGCGGTCGTGGACCAGGATGCGCGCGTATCGCCGGTATTCCCGCCGACACGGAAGATGCCAGGGCCCATGTTCTCGAATAACTGCACGAAGGACGGGTCAGTCTGGGCTAAGCTGACGACGTAGCAGAGGTTAGCCGGATCGATAGAGAAGCCGGCATACAGGGCGGGGACTAAGTTAAGGGGCGTGGTCTCGGCGACGTTAACCGTCGGTGTCGCAGCCGCCGCCGCATAATTGCCGGGAATCGCCAGGACCAGGGCTGCGGCAGCAGAGATGACGGCAAATAAGTTTCGGCATTTCATCGAAATCCCCAGCCACCCGGAACGGCGTCTCCGCCCGCTTGGTTTTGAGGCTACGCGTCTTCTCGCGAGGACGAAAGTGCCCGGCTACGGAATGTGCCCAGGCAGCCACGCCAGTGCGGGCCGCGCAGGACGGACATCAAACCAGAAGCTACAACAGATTTGACTCATTCCAGATACTCCGGCAGCATGGGCCGTCATGGCTGTTGCAGCGGTAGACCCGGACGGCGAGTTTTCGCGTGCGTTGCGGCAGGCCGGGTTGCGCGTGACGATGCCGCGCCTGGCCGTGCTGACGTGGGTGGCCAGGCATCCGCACTCCACGGTGGACGCTATCGCCGCAGGCGTACGGGAGCAGTTCGGCGCGGTGTCTACTCAGGCCGTTTACGACATGCTGGCGGCGTGCGCCGCGGCCGGCCTGCTGCGGCGCATCGAGCCCGCCGGGCATCCCGCCCGGTTTGAGCGCCGGGTCGGAGATAACCATCACCATCTCGTGTGCCGTCAGTGCGGCCGCACGGAGGACGCCGACTGCGCGATCGGGATGAAGCCCTGTCTGACCCCGATCGATGACATGGGCTTCGCGGTGGATGAGGCCGAGGTGGTGTTCTGGGGCGCATGCCCCACCTGCAAGGCAGCTAAAGGCTCCAATGACGGAGCGCGACGCGACGAGGAGGTATGGCAATGACAGACAATCAGCCCGTAGCCACCACCACCGATGCAGGTATCCCGGTCGAGAGCGACGAGCATTCGCTCACCGTGGGCCCGGACGGGCCCATCTTGCTGCAGGATCACTACCTTATCGAGCAGATGGCGAACTTCAACCGTGAGCGGATACCCGAGCGTCAGCCGCATGCCAAGGGCGGCGGGGCGTTCGGTCACTTCGAGGTGACCAGCGACGTCAGCGCCTATACCAAGGCCGAGGTGTTCCAGCCCGGCACGCGCACGGACACGCTGATCCGGTTCTCGACGGTCGCCGGCGAGCGGGGCAGCCCGGATACCTGGCGTGACCCTCGCGGCTTCTCGCTGAAGTTCTACACCTCCGCGGGCAACTACGACATGGTCGGGAACAACACCCCGGTCTTCTTCCTGCGTGACCCGCTGAAGTTCCAGCACTTCATCCGCTCGCAGAAGCGCCGCGCGGACAGCAACCTGCGCGATCACGACATGCAATGGGATTTCTGGACCCTGTCCCCGGAGTCGGCGCACCAGGTGACCTGGCTGATGGGTGACCGCGGGATCCCGCGGACCTGGCGGCACATGAACGGCTACAGCTCGCATACCTACCTGTGGCTCAACGCGTCGGGCGAGAAGTTCTGGGTGAAGTACCACTTCAAGACCGACCAGGGGATCGAGTTCTTCACCCAGGACGAGGGCGACCAGATGGCGTCCGCGGACACCGATTACCACACCCGGGACCTGTACGAGGCGATCGAGCGCGGCGACTACCCGAGCTGGACGCTGAAGATGCAGGTCATGCCGTTCGAGGAGGCCAGGAACTACCGGTTCAACCCGTTCGACCTGACCAAGGTGTGGCCGCATAGCGACTACCCGCTGATCGAGGTCGGCCGGCTGACCCTGGACCGTAACCCGACCGACTACCACACCGAGATCGAGCAGGCCGCGTTCGAGCCGAACAACCTCGTGCCAGGTATCGCGCTGAGCCCGGACAAGATGCTGCTGGCGCGGGGGTTCTCCTACGCCGACGCCCACCGCGCTCGCCTTGGCGTGAACTACAAGCAGATCCCGGTGAACGCGCCGAAGGTGCCCGTGCACAGCTACAGCAAGGACGGCGCCATGCGGGTCGTCAACGTTTCGGACCCGGTCTACGCGCCGAACTCCAAGGGCGGCCCGCAGGCCGACACCTCTCGCTACCAGCCGGCCAGCTGGCACGCCGACGGGGACATGGTGCGCTCTGCGTACACCCTGCATGAGCAGGACGATGACTGGGGCCAGGCGGGCACCATGGTCCGCGAGGTGCTCGACGGCGCGGCCCGTGAGCGGCTGGTCAGCAACGTCGTCGGCCACCTGCTCAACGCGGTGAGCGAGCCGGTCCTGCAGCGCGCCTTCCAGTACTGGCGCAACGTCGACAAGAGCGTCGGCGACAAGATCGAGGCCGGCGTCCGCGCCAAGCAGGCAGCGAAGGACCCCAAGGCCGCCGAGCAGGCCAACCCCGCCCGCAGCAGCATGCAGGCCAAGGCGTAAGGGCCCCGCGGGACCTCTGGTAGAGCGGGCTGTTCGTCACGGCTGCCCGCTACCAGAGGTCCCGTTGCGCGTTCATGTCCTGGATCTGCCCAGAACGGGCGCTGGCAGGAATATCGACGGGGTGAGCGCGGCCTGCAGGACTAGCAGGCAGGGCAGCAATATCTCATTATTTGGATACCTAGTATCACTATATGAGCAATCAGGCTGGCGGTGCGCCGTCACCGAATACGCTGCAGCCGACGCCGCCGGGCGGCAGGCGCTGGCTCATCCTGTTCGTCGGGCTCTTCGCCCTGACCGCTGGATGCACCTTCCAGTACGGCCTGGCCTACCTGATCCCGTCGCTGCGGCAGGAGGGCTTCTCGCTGGAACTGGCCGGGATCCTGGTCGCCTGCCCCACGGCTGGACTGCTGCTGGCGCTGATCGCCTGGGGCGCGGCGGCGGACCGCTGGGGGGAGCGGCTGGTGCTGTCGGCGGGCCTCGGGCTGGCTGGTCTGGTGCTGCTGGCCGCCAGGACCGTGCACGGCACGCTGGGCCTTGGCCTCTGTCTCGGGCTGGCCGGCGCCGCTGGCGGGTCGGTCTTCGCCGCCAGCGGCCGGCTCATCCTGGGCTGGTTCGCCCGCAGCGAGCGGGGCCTGGCCATGGGCATCCGGCAGAGCGCGCAGCCGCTGGGGGTAGCCGTCGCGGGCGTCACCCTGCCGACCCTGGGGGCACACGGACTCTCCGGCCCGCTGCTCTTTCTGGCCGTGTTCTGCCTGGTCGCAGCTATAGCGGTCGTCGCGCTCGTGCGGGATCCCGCCCGCCCGGCGCTGGCGGCCGGACAGCCCCGGGCTGCCTCGCCGTACCGGCAGCCGGTGCTCTGGCATATCCACGCGGCCAGCGCGCTGCTGGTGGTCCCGCAGTTCACTGTCGCCACATTCGCGCTGGTCTACCTGGTCGACGCGCGCGGCTGGGACGCACCCGCGGCCGGCCGGCTGCTGGCCATCGCGCAGGTGTGCGGTGCGGCTGGCCGACTGGGCGCGGGCTACTGGTCGGACCGATCCGGCAGCCGGATGCGGCCGATGCGCGTCCTTGCCATCAGCACCGGCGTTGCCATGGCCCTGCTCGCGGCGGCGGCTGCGGTCCGGTCCCCGCTGGCCGTCGCCGTGCTGCTCGGCTGCGGCGTTGTCGCCGTGAGCACCAACGGCCTGGCCTTCACCGCGGTGGCCGAGTACGCCGGGCCAGCGTGGGCGGGGCGTGCCCTGGGGGTCCAGAACACCGGCCAGAACGCACTGGCCGCCGCGACCCCGCCTCTCCTTGCGCTGGCGATCGGATCGGCTGGCTTCGCCGTCTCATTCGCGGTCGTGGCTGCGTTCCCGCTGGCCGCAGCCATGCTGGTGCCCGTCTCGGCCGAGCGCGCAGCGGTTCCCGCCAAGTGAGTGGCCGGAAAGCGGACTGGCGCCGTCAGCCTCCCGGGGGTCGCCACCGCTGCGAAACTGACCTGATTTCCGTAGCTAGGGCGGCCGGTCACCGGGCGCATGAGGCAGAGTGCGTGCATGTGCGCGGTAGGGCTTGACCAGGACGGGTTCATTGAGCGCGAGGGTGCCCTCGCACGCGTGCCGCAGGTGTTTGCGCCAGTCGTCGACGCGGCGGCGGCGGCGATCCGGGATACCTTCGGCCACGACCGCCTGCATAGCGCGTATCTCTACGGGAGCATCCCGCGAGGCACAGCCGTGCCCGGAGTATCTGATCTCGATCTCCTGCTCGTATTGCACCAAGAGCCGGCCTCTGCCGACCGATCCAGCGCTGCCAGCCTGGAGGACGCGCTCGGTGCCCAGTTTCCCCAGATCATCGGCGCAGGGATCGGGCTCGTCAGCACGGCCGCGGTGCTCAGCGACCTCGAACGGCATGACCTGGGCTGGTTCGTCGCGTGCCTCTGTACCCCGCTGATCGGTGCAGACCTGGCCACTCAGCTGCCTCGGTACCGTCCCACGCGGCTGCTCGCCCGAGAGACGAACGGCGACCTCGGCGACTTGCTCCCCCGCTGGCGGGATCGGCTGAACGAGGCCAGCACGGTCGCTGATCGGCAGGCACTCAGTCGCGGCGTCGCTCGTCGCCTGGTCAGAACTGGATTCACTCTTGTTATGCCACGCTGGGGCGGCTGGACGAGCGATCTTAGCGAGTCGTCTGCCGCATTTGGTCTCTATTATCCGGCGCGCCGGGAGCAGATGCGGGTGGCTGCAGCAGTTGCCCGTGCCCGCACCGCGGACGTGTCGGTGCTCAGGATGCTTATCTACGATCTCGGGCCTTGGCTCGCTTCCGAGTACCTCGCGGTGCACGGAAAGAAAACGGCCCGAGGCTAACCGAGCGGCACTTTCCGGCAGACGCCTGCTCTGCTCCCGTCTTCCTCAGAATCGATCCGGTGGAGCTAAGCGGAATCGGAACCACTGGCCCCCTGCTGGCCCTCGCTGCAAGACGCCCTGTCATCACGCTGGCGACGATACGGTGCGATTATTCGGGCATGACGACCGCCGCGGCCTATGCCGAGTTCGCCGCGCGCGAGGCGCACGGCGTATCGCCCGCATACGAGCGGCTGTCGGTCGCGGTCTCCCGCGACGACGAGGTTGTCGCCCTGCTCGGTAAGCTCCGGCCAGCCAAGCGGCAGCCGAACCTGCTGTTCGGCGTCGTGCGGTTCCTCGGCGGCCCGGTCGAGGACCCGGCCGCGTTCCACGACTACGCGGTGGCGAACTGGCCGGCGATCGAGGCGGGGATGCGTACCCGGGCCACCCAGACGAACGAGGCCGGGCGGTGTGCTCTCCTCCTGCCAGTGCTCGCTGCTCTGCCGCAGCCACTCGCGCTGCTGGAGGTGGGCGCGTCCGCCGGGCTGTGCCTCTACCCCGACCGGTACGCCTACCGCTATGCCTACCGGGGCGGCGACCGGCAGATCGGCGCAGGCGTTCCGGTGCTCGACTGCGCGGCCACCGGAATGACGCCGCCCGCTGGCCTACCCGAGGTGGTGTGGCGGGCCGGCCTGGACCTGAACCCGCTCGACGTGACTGACCCCGCGGACCTCGCGTGGCTCGACGCCCTGATCTGGCCGGAGCACGAGCACCGCCGCGCTCGACTGCGGGCCGCTGCCGCCATCGCCGCGGCCGAGCCGCCCCTGCTCGTGCGCGGTGACCTGGTAGACGACCTGCCAGCGCTGGCCGCGCAGGCACCGGCCGACGCGACCCTGGTGGTCTTCCATACGTCGGTGATGTACCAGGTGCCAGCGCCGCGGCGGGAAGTGTTCGCCAAGGTGGTACGCGGGCTGCCGGGGCACTGGATCGCGAACGAGGACCCGGAGGTGCTGCGCTACGACACGCTGCCGACGCCGCCGGACGGGGCGGGGCGCAACGTACTCGCGCTGGACGGGACACCGCTCGCCTGGACCCGGTCTCACGGGCAGGCGATCATCTGGTTCGGGTAACGCTGAGCACCATCTCGGCTACGACCTCGATCGCGCCGCCGTTTGTTGGAATGGGTGGCTCCGGCCGAACGGCTAGAGTTGTCCTAGCAGGGCGCGGATTTCCTGGTAGCTAGCCTGCACGCCCTCGGATTTCCCGAGCCGCCGGTGCTCTTCGAGCCGGAGGGTGCCCACGTGGAGGATCTGGTAGAACCGCGTGCGCTGCGCTGCGCTTGGTGTTGCCGGGAGCGTTCCGTAGGTGTCCCAGAAGGCGTCTCGTTCGGTGCCTGGCCGCTGCCCGGCCCGGTAGATGCTCCAGTCCGCGGCCGGGTCGCCCCATGCGGCCCGGTCGCAGTCGCAGACGCCGGTGATCGTGGGCTCAGGGGTGTCAGGCGAGATCATCACGTTGGCCGTCCACAGGTCGCCATGCAGCAGCCGTGGTTCGGTGATCTCATCAAAGATCTCAGAGTGCAAGGTCGCGGCGGCGGCTGCCTCCCGTATGTCACCCCCGTCAAGCCCGGCATCCTCAAGAGCGGCGGCGAGATCGGCCAGCGAGCTGGTGTAGGCGTCGCGCCAGCGCGCAAACCTGGGGCCGGCTACCCAGCCGAAACTGTCACCGCGAACAGCGTGGATGCGCCGGGTGATAGTGCCCATCTGGCGGAAGAAAGGCGCCCACTCCGGCCGGGGATAGGCGGCCAGGCCGTCTGGTGCGGGCACCCCGTCGAGCAGCGTCTGGAACAGGTAATCCCGCCCGATGATCTGGTACGTGAAGTCGGCGGCGAGCGTGCGCGGCATGAGCGCCGCGATCGGGGCCAGGTAGGGCACGCTGGCGTGCTCGTTGCGCATCAGGCTCCGCTCTGCCCTTGACTGGCGTGAAGGCTCCGGCGCGACCCGGAGTATGACCGGCCGGTCAGTGCCGAGGTCGACTCGGTAGGTGCTGTTGTACGTCCCGTAGCCGAGTTCGATCACAGCTACCGGCTGCACGTGCGCGCCAAAGGCCTGGCGGCACATTGCGACGGCCTGCTCCTCGGTGATGGGGCGCTGGAATTCGCCTGGCGCGCGCTCAACCGGCCGGAATTCCACGGGAGGGCTCCTGATGGTCATGAGCTGGGAGGCAGATGACGAAGTGCCGGTGATTTGACTCGTGCTGCCGGCGCCGCTCAGGTTACACGCCAAACGAGGCGGATCGGGCTCCCGTATCAGCTCGTGGGCGGTCGCAGTCACCGGCGTCGGCGATAGGTGAGTCCGAGCATCCCGTTGCCAAAGGCCGTGCTGGACGCAAGCTCAAGCTCACCCGGCTTGGCCACATCAGCGAACAGTGATCTCCCGCTGCCGGCCGCATCGGCCTCTACCTCAGCTGTCGGCGTGCGAGGCGAGGTATTTGCCCAGGTTGCCCAGCATCCAGGTCGTGCCCTCCTCGCGGTCCGCGGGCTTGTCGATGCCGTCCAGGAACGCGTACTGCTCGGTGTAGGTGAGCTTGGTCCCGCCCTGGTCAGGCACGATCTCGACGGTGGCCAGCGACACCGACATCCGGTCGTCTGCGGCGTACATCTCGTAGCTGTACACGATCCGGTGGCCGGGCACGATGTCGTAGTACAGGGCGTGATAGCTGTAGGGCGTGCCGTCAGGGGCCTGGCCGCTGAACCGCTCGTGCCCGCCTACCCGGAAGTCCAGCTCGTAGCCGGTGCCGTCCGACTTGTAGTCCGGGTCGTCCATCCAGATCTCCTTCGCGGCGCCGTCGGCCCAGGCCCCGAACACCTTGGCTGAATGCGCCGGGTAGCGGCGCTCAACGACGAAGGTGCCGTGGTTGACGGAATGCTCGGTCATTGCTTCTCCTCAGGTATCTGGCCGTGGTTCCCGGGCAAGCCACGCGGTGGGCTGTCGGCAGCGTCGGCCAGATAGTCGCCGAGGCGGTCAAGACGGCGCTCCCAGAGGCTGCGCCGCTCGGAGATCCAGGACTCGGCCGACCGCAGCGCCGCCGGGTTGATGCTGCAGGTCCGCGTGCGGCCGATCTTCGCCGACCGGACCAGGCCGCTGGCCTCCAGCACCTGCACGTGCTGGAGGACCGCTGCCAGGGACATCGCCAGCGGCTTGCCGAGTTCGCTCACCGAAGCCGATCCCTGGCTAAGCCGATCTATCATCAGCCGCCGGCCCGGGTCGGCCAGGGCCTGGAAGACCCGGTCCAGATCAGCCAATTGGTTAACCATGTACTTGAGTATGAGCCTAGCCAGAGCCAATAGTCAAGTGATCAGTTCAGTATCGAGCGGCGCCCCGACCACCGTTGCCAATGTCGGCGACAACCGCAGCTCCGTGGCTCGGTCGCTCGCGGGCAGTCGGGACGGTGGCGGGCTAGTGCGCTGACCAGAAAC
>PMSW01000153.1 GCA_003168215.1 Actinomycetota bacterium | reverse complement strand
ATCACGCACATCGACACCAGCGACTACTACGGCCCGTACGTCACCAACCAGATCATCAAGGAGGCCCTGCACCCTTATCCGGACGACCTGCACATCGTGACGAAGGTCGGAGCGCTGCGAGACGCCGAGGGCGGCTGGCCGCAGGCGCTGGCTCCCGGGCAGCTGCGCCAGGCGGTGCACGACAACCTGGAGCGCCTCGGACTAGACGCACTCGACGTCGTCAACCTGCGCGTCGGGGGGTTCGACAGCCCCGCTCCCGGCTCCATCGCCGAGCCGTTCACGGTCCTCGCGCAGCTGCAGCAAGAAGGACTGATCAAGCATCTCGGTCTCAGCACCGTCTCGGCCGGGCAGATCGCCGAGGCACAGTCCATCGCGCCGATCGTGTGCGTGCAGAACTTCTTCAACCTCGCCCACCGGGCCGACGACGACCTGATCGACTCCCTCGCCGCGCGCGGCATCGCCTACGTGCCCTACTTCCCGCTCGGCGGCTTCTCCCCGCTCCAGTCCGGGGAACTGAACGCAGTCGCCGCCCGTCTGGACGCCACGCCGATGGCCGTCGCGCTGGCGTGGCTGCTCCAGCGCGCACCGAACATCCTGCTCATCCCCGGAACCTCGTCCGTCGCCCACCTGCGCGACAACGTCACCGGTGCGGCGCTGACCCTTTCCGGGGACGACCTGACCGAGCTGGACAGCATCGCCTCATGAGCAGGCGGCCGGAGGATCCGCGCCCTTGCCGCCTCGGCTACCCGTAGGTGGGATGCT
Organism: Actinomycetota bacterium; assembly: GCA_003168215.1. Taxonomy (GTDB): domain Bacteria; phylum Actinomycetota; class Actinomycetes; order Streptosporangiales; family Streptosporangiaceae; genus Palsa-506. Next base: position 35,011 of record PMSW01000153.1, on the reverse strand, counting down.
GCGGCCAGCCGGGCGGGGAATCTTCCCAGTCTTCCTGGCGGCCGTACGGGGTGAGGTCGAGGATGTTGTTGGCGAAGAGCAGCCGGTCCACGCCGCGGGCGGTGGTGCTGTAGGTCCGGTAGACATCCTCGCCGTCGCGCAGGAACACGGTGAGCATGAAGCCGCCGCCTGCGCCGCAGTCGTCGGCGAATGTCGTGCCGTGCGACGACACGAACGGCATCGTCCAGCCCATCCGCGCCTTGTAGGCCTCGATCTGGGCGAGCGGCATGTTGGACACTGTTGCCCAGCTGACGCCCGTTTCGGCGAGCGCGGGCAGGCCGGCGACGCTGCTGGTGAAGTGGGTGCAGCCCGGGCAGTAGCTGTCGGGCCCGTTGTCCATGAACTGGTAGACGGCGAGCTGCCGCCGGCCGGCGAACAGGTCAAGCAGCGTTTTCGGGCCGGCTGGCGTGCTGAACACGTACCTGTTGCTGTCGAACCTGGCCATCGGGAGCCGGCGGCGGCGCGCGGCGAGCGCGTCAAGCGCGCGAGTGGCCTCCTTCTCGGCCTTGAGCAGCTCGTCGCGATCCTGCTGCCACTGCCCGGCTGACACGATCTCTGGGATATTGCTCATCTTTACTCCTGTGCAGTTGTCGATCCTGCGATGGAAAGCGTCTCGGGCCATCGGTGCCGCCTCGTTGGCAGGAGTTGCTCACACACTGTCAGACGCCCCGGCGCAACGGAACTCATCGGTGCGACCGCCACGCCTCCCGGCCGGCCGGCAGGCCGCGACACACGCTGCAGCGGTGACCGAATCTCCTGTCCAGCCGCCCGGCCCCAAGGTGCGCCACGGGGGCAAATCCTGGAAGTCGTAGAAGTCATGGTCTTTGAGGCACGCCGTTAGCAGGTAGAAGTACGTGAAGTAGCGGCCGAGTGAACGTCCGGCGGATAGCGCGGCGCAATGCGCCGAGATGTTGACCAAAATTTTACCCTGGGCACGCAAGGAACCCGGGGGCCTCTACGGAGCGCCCCACGGCGGCATTAACCGAGCGAGGGGCGCACGCCCAGTACTGTCCGGAATGTCCAATTATGATCCGTTGGTCCTGCCACTCCGTAATCACTGTGTAGCACGACCAGCCAGCATGGCGAACGGCCAGGTAGACTGCCCGGGCTACGGGATGCATTGCCTGGACGTTTCATCATCCAGCTGGCTCCCGCCCCCCCACGGCAGCGATCTCGGGCTGCTCTTTCAATGGTGGAACCTGATGGGAGTCGGAATGCGCGTTCTGGTTCTTGGCGGAGATGGCTTCTGCGGCTGGCCGACGACGCTGTACTTGTCGGATCGCGGTCACGACATCACCGTCCTGGATAACCTGAGCCGGCGGAAGATCGACGTCGACCTCGAGGTGGAGTCGCTGACGCCGATCCGGCCGATCGGCGAGCGGATCCGCGCCTGGCGCGAGGTCTCGGGCCGTGACATCGGCTTCGTGAACCTCGATCTGGCGACCGAGTACGACCGGCTGGTCGCGGTGCTGGAAGACCTCCGGCCGGACGCGATCGTGCATTTCGCCGAGCAGCGCGCGGCGCCGTACTCGATGCGGTCGCCGCAGACCAAGCGCTACACCGTCGATAACAACGTCCGGGCGACGCACAACCTGCTGACCGCGCTGGTCGCCACCGGCATCGACGCGGCGCTGGCGCACCTGGGCACGATGGGCGTCTACGGTTACGGCTGGTCGGGCACTGCGCCGATCCCGGAGGGCTACCTGACCGTGAAGGTACCCACGCCGGACGGGGAGCTGGAGCGGGAGATCCTGCACCCGGCGAACCCCGGCTCGGTTTATCACCTGACCAAGACACTGGATCAGCTGATGTTCTCGTTCTACGCCAAGAACGACCAGCTGCGGATCACCGATCTGCACCAGGGCATCGTGTGGGGCACGCAGACCGACCAGACCTGCCTGGACGACCGGCTGATCAACCGGTTCGATTATGACGGCGACTACGGCACGGTGCTGAACCGGTTCCTGATGCAGGCCGCGATCGGGCACCCGCTGACCGTGCACGGCACCGGCGGCCAGACCCGCGCGTTCATCCACATCCGCGACACCGTCCGGTGCATCGAGATCGCGATCGCCAACCCGCCGGAGGCGGGGTCCCGGCCGCGCGTGCTGAACCAGATCACCGAGACGCACCGGGTGCTCGAGCTCGCCAAGCTGGTCGCGGGCGCGACCGGGGTGGACATCGCGTACCTGCCGAACCCGAGGCAGGAAGCGGAGGAGAACGAGCTGTCCGTCCGTAACGACCAGTTCCTCGCCCTGGGCCTGCAGCCGACCACCTTGTCGGAGGGCCTGCTGGAGGAATGCACCGACGTCGCTGCCCGGTACGCCCGCCGCGCCGACCCGACCAAGATCGTGGCCCGCTCTGTCTGGCGGGCCGGCATGGAAACCTCAGACGACCTGCTGACCGCGGTCCCCGCCCGGGCCGAGGTGCCCGCCCAGGCCGAGATGCGGGCCCAGCAGTAAGCACCCGCGCAGGCCGAAGCGCGGGCGCAGAGTTAGCACCCGCCCAGGCCAGGTAACGGCGGCGGCGGGACGGTCAGCCGGCCCGCTGCCGCCGCGTCCGGCAAGCGCGCGATCGCCGGATGACCTCCGCGTGGCGTGGATTTCGGTGGGCGCAGCGGACGGCCGACGATCATGACTGCCGACGATAATGACAGTCATGTACATGGTCATGTTCGTCTGCTCTGGCAACACGTGCAGATCGCCGATGGCCGAGCATGTTCTTCGGGCCTGGCTCCGGCAAGAGGGTCTCTCCGATGTCGTGAAAGTGGCCAGCTCCGGCCTCCACGTCCGCCAGCCCGGCGGACAAGCGGACCCGCGGGCCGTCGCGGCACTCGGCGGGCGAGGACACGGCTGCGAGCATGCCGTGCGCCCATTCGAGCCAGGCATGTTCGGCCGCTATGACCTCGTCATCGCGCTGGACACCGGACACGAGCTACTGCTGCGCGAGGCGGCGCCCGATAGTTCGTCAGCAGCGAAGATCCGGCTGCTGAGAAGCTTCGACCAAGCTGCAGGCGGCGCCCTGGATGTTCCGGATCCGATTCGCGGTGGCCCCGCTGACTATGAACTGGTGCTGCGCATCATCGAGGATGCCATGCCAGGCATCATGGCTGCTATCCGCAGCGAAGTGCCCTGCGGCGCGGGTTGACAGCAGGCAGCGGAGGATGCGAATACTGGAGTCTTATCCCGCAATTTCCCAGTAAGCCGAGTGATCCTGGTGCCAGGATGGCGCCTGCGTGAGAAGCGATAGCGGGCACCGGACGGGCAGGCGAACGCTGGAGGCGCGGTGACCGAACAAGTCCCTCCCGCGACCGGCGACATCGGGTCCGGCTCGCAGATTGCCAGCTACCGGCTGGGGGAGCAGATCGGCTGGGGCGGCATGGCGGTCGTCTATCGCGCTCTCGACATCCGGCTCGACCGATGGGTCGCACTGAAAGTCCTGGCACCCGAGATTGGCCGCGACGATTCGTTCCGCCAGCGTTTCATCAGTGAGTCGAGGGCTGCGGCAGCCGTTGACCACCCGCACATCATCCCGGTCTTCGAGGCCGGCGACGCCGGCGGAGTCCTGTTCATCGCGATGCGCTATGTCGGCGGGGGAGACGTGCGGACGCTCTTCCGGCGGCTCGGCCCGCTGGACGCGGCACGCGTCACCAGCATCGTTACCCAGGTCGCGTCCGCGCTGGATGCGTCCCACTCCATCGGCCTCGTGCACCGTGACGTCAAGCCGGCCAACATGCTGCTCGGCACGGTGGCGGGGCGCGGCCGCCCGGACCATGTCTACCTGGCCGATTTCGGGCTGAGCAAGCAGGCACTGTCCATGGTCGGCCTGACGCAGACCGGCCAGTTCGTGGGCACGCTCGATTACATGGCGCCGGAGCAGATCGAGGCCCGCCCGGTCGACGGCCGTGCCGATCTCTACGCGCTCGCCTGTGCTGCTTTCGAGATGCTCTGCGGCGTCGTGCCGTTCCAGCGAGATCAGGATCTGGGGCAGGTGTTCGCCCAGCTCTCGCAGCCGCCTCCGGCGCTGACCGCGCGCCGCCCGGACCTGCCGCCGGCGATCGACGGGGTGCTGGCACGGGCGCTGGCCAAGTCGCCGGGTGACCGCTACGAGAGCTGCCTGGAGTTCGCTGCCTCCCTGCGGGCGGCCTGCGGGCTCGAATGGGGCGCAGGCGGGCAGCTCCAGCCAGGCCCGCCAGGATCTGGCACCGAGCTGGCGGCGCCCGGCAGGACGGCCGGCCGGGCGAGTGCGCAGGATCTGGCCGCTGGCCAGGCGTGGCCGTCGGCCCCGCCGTTGCCGCAGCCGCGGCGGACGTCCGGGCGGCACTCGCCCGCGCCGGGCGGCCGGCCGCGATGGCGAGCACGCGCCATCGCGGTTGCCGCTGTCATCCTCGTCATCGCCGCCGGCGCGTTCGCATTCTCGCGTCATCACGGGGCCGCGCCGTCCAGGCCGGCCGCTAGCGCGTCACTGTCCGGCGCCGCCAGGCGGCGCGGCCCGGCGCGGCCCGGCAGCCCGGCCGCGACGGTGACGGCATACATCGCGGCGATCAACGGTCATCACTACGGCAGGGCATGGAGACTTGGCGGCCGGAACGGCCCCTCGCCCTACCCGGCATTCGTGCACGGATTCGGCAGCACCGCCAGGGACACCCTGCACATCCTGTCGGTCAGCGGCGACGTCGTGACCGCCCGGCTGACTGCCCGGCAGACCGACGGCACCGTCGAGACCTACCGGGGCACCTATACCGTCGACAAGGGCGTTATCACCAGATTCGACGTCCGTCCGGCCGGCTGATCCAGGCCGCCGGGGCGATCAGCCGCCTCGGCGAGGACATCGGGGGGCAGGCACAGGCTGCCCCGCCGCCACGGCGGTGCTTAGCCGACGGCGGCAGCGGCCAGGCCAGTCAGCTCGGCGATCAGCCCCGGAGTGGGCAGCCTTGCCAGCGTGTCCAGGATCTCGCTTGCTGCGTAATTCCTGTTCTCGGGGTTAGCGCGCGGATCCAGCGCCACCCTGGCCTGGGACTGCAGGAAGTTCAGCCTGGAGGCGATCAGCATGCCGAACGAGTGCTCGTCTCGCAGCCGGCCGGGCCCGCCGGCCGCCAGGTAGGCGGCGAGGGTGCGCATGATCGCGGCAGCGTCCGCCCTGCCGTCGTGAACGTGCCATTCCGCCAGCAGCCTGGCGAGCTCACGGTCCGGGCAGGCCGGCCCGACATCGTCCCAGTCGAGCAACACCAGTTCACCCGAGTCGTCGACCAGCACGTTGTCGGGGTGCAGGTCCCGGTGGCAAGTGATCATCGCGTCCGCGGCGGCGGGGGTCACCAGCCCGCCGAGCTCGCGCAGCAGGCCGGTGCGCGCGGCAAGGCCCGTTCCCCATCCAGCGTCCTGCACGAGCGCGGCGTCAGCCAGCTGGTCCCAGCTAGCGGCGCCGGGGACGGTGTCGTACCACGGGTCGGGCTCGCCGCGCGGCGGCACGGCCCGGGCGTGCAGCCGGCCGAGCAGGTCGCCCACCCGGCCGGCCGGATCCGGCCCGGCCGGGTCGATGGGCACGCCGTCCACCCATCGGTAGAGCCGCAGCCAGCCGCCGCCGAGATCCCCGGGCAGCCGGGCCAGGAACCGCCCGTCGCGGGCGGGCAGGCTGCCGGGCAGCCGGATGCCGGCGGCCGCCAGCTGCGCCGTCAGCGCCGCTTCCGTGCGCACCGCCTGCTCGTCGGCTCCCCAGAACAGTTCCTTGACCGCATAGCTCTCGTCGCCAAGGTCGAGGCGCCAGATTTGCCCCACCGCGCCGCGGGCAACGCGAGTGATCGATGCGCGCGGACTCGTCATCAGCCCATACGCAGCACAGACCTGCTGGACAATCTTCCTACCACTCTCGATCACCCTACTGAGGCAACCACCCGGGGCAGATCGCCGGCAACTGGCTTTTTCGCGGCACGGCGGGCTGCCCGGGTGCCGGGCGCCGTGTCAGTCAATCAGCAGCCGGAGTGGCCATCCCGAGAAGTTCGGTGAACCGGTCGACCATCATGTCGCGGCCCTTGGCCTGCGAGACCCGCTCGGGGGTGGCGAGATCGTCGCTGCCGGGCAGCTGGCCCGAGCCGCCGTCCGGCCCGATCGGCACGATGATGGCCGCGGGTGATGACTGGTAGGACGCGAGATCGCCCTCCCCGGTGATGAGCGCGCGGATGTTGCCCGCGACGAGCTGTGCCTGCCGCCCGGCGATGCCGGCCATCTTGTGATCGGCTGTCGAGACGTCACCGGCCGCGAAGACCCGTTCCTGCCCGGTTACCTGCAGGAAAGGCGTGACTTCCACGAATCCGTCCGCCTGCCGGGCGGCCGCGAGATCGCCGGCCAGGTAGTCACTGACCGGGGTAACCCCGTAACAGCGGAACCAGATGTCGGCGGTGACCTTGGTGCCGGACTCGGTGACGACGGTGAAGGCCTGCAGCTCGCCCGGCGCGGTCGGCGGGGCTTCCCGCAGCGGGCTGGCGAGCAGCAGCTCCACCCCGATAGCGGTGAGCTGACGGCGCAGCTCGGCCTTCAGGTCCTGCCTGAACCGGGCGCCGAGGACGTCGTCGGCCACGTCGAGGAGGGTCACGTGCTTGTCCGGCCAGGCAGCCTTGATCTCGCCGGCGAGCTCGATGCCCACCGGCCCGGCGCCGACGAGCAGCACCCGCTGCGCCGCGGCCAGCGCCGCATGCGCGGCACGGACCTTGCCGTGCGCGGCGGCGGAGCTGTCGAGGTCGCTCTTTGCCGGGAACGGGTACGCGGACCCGGTCGCCAGCACGATGTAGTCAGCCTGAATCTCCTCGCCGGAGGCGAGCGTCACCAGGCCGGCGTCGACCTTGGCGGCGCGGTCCTGGATGACCCGGCCGTTGGCGAGCAGCCCGTCGTAGGGCAGGTAGATCCGCGGCAGCCAGGACGGATCTGCCAGGGCGCGGAGGCTGGCCACGTTGTGCACGAAGGCATCCTTCGGTTCCACCAGCACGACATTGGCTACGTCGTCCAGGGACTTGGCCGCGCTGATGCCGGCGTAGCCGCCGCCAATGACCACGACGGTCGGTCTGGCCAGGACAGGATCGCTCATGCTGTGACTCCAGGGTAAGGGCTCATGCGCATAGGTGCTGTTAGGCAGATAGTATCTAACACAGATCATCTATCATGCAAATCTTCGTCCATACCGCTGATCCGGGGTAAGATGTCGGCATGAGTCCTGCGAGCAGATCCGACGCCGGCCAGGCCGGCCGGGGATCGGCTTGCGGCGGCGTGCTGAGCGGCGACCTGGGCTGGGCGCTGGGCATGGTCTTCCGTTCCTACGTGACTGCCGCGAACGGCGCGTTCGCCGATCTGCCGGGGGGACCGCGCGGCTATCAGGTGCTCGCGGCGGCCACCCGCGGCGAGCCGGGCAGCCAGCTGGAACTGGCTCAGCACCTCGGCATCGATCGCACCGTGATGACCTACCTGCTCGACGATCTCGAGCGTGCCGGGCTGATCGAGCGGCGCCCGGACCCGGCCGACCGCCGCGCCAGGCGCATCGTGGCGACCGCGGCAGGCCGTGACCTGCTCGACGTGCTCGACCGGCGGCTGCGGGCGGCCGAGCAGGACGTGCTGGCCGGCCTGGCCGGTGATGACGACCGCCGGGCCTTCCGCGCGCTGCTACGGCAGGTCGCGACGCATGCCAGCGCTGCTGACCCCGTGCACTCCGCGTGCGACATCGCGCAGCAGGTCAGCCCGTCCGGCACCTGACAGCATGCCTCGATCAGGGCTTCCGTGCCTCGATCAGGACGCGCCGGGAGTGGGCGACGAATGGCCCCTCGGCCTGGATGCGGTCGTGCAGCCGGGCAAGCCGGTCCCGGTAGCCATCGACGGTGAATCCGGGGACCGTCCACAGGACCTTCCGGAGGAAGTAGACGACCGCGGCCACGTCGTTGAACACGACCCGTAGTGCCTGCTCCCGGAGATCCACCACGACCAGGCCGGCGGCCGAGGCCGCGCCCTCGATGAAAGCTGCCTGCGGGATGCGCTCCGGGCCGGTCGGCTGCGGGCCCATCATGAACTCGTAGAGTTCCCGGTTGGTTCCGGCGCCCACCTGCTGCGAGAGATACGTGCCGCCGGGCCGCAGCACGCGGGCGATCTCGTGCCAGCGCACCTCGGTGGGATGGCGGCTGACGACCAGGTCGAACGATTCCGCCGGGAACGGCAGGTCAGCCAGATCGCCGGCCTCGGCCACCGATGCGCCGAGCGGCGCAAGATTCCGCCTGGCTATCTCGACGTTCGGCGGCCAGGACTCGGTAGCCGCCAGGACCGGCGGCGGGTGCGGGATCTGCGCGAGCACCTCGCCTCCGCCAGTCTGGATGTCCAGCGCAGCGGCCGCCCCGGCCATCCGCTCCGCGAGCAGCCGGGAGTAGCCCCAGGACGGGCGTCCCTCAGTGGCCCGGCCCTCGAACCAGGAGAAATCCCAGCCCTCGACCGGCACCGCCTCGCCCTCGGCCAGCAGTTCCTCGAACGCCGGTGCAGCAGCCACGTGGCCACCCCTCAGTGCCACCAGGCTGGTCAGGCCGCCGGGTCGCTGAACGACGGGCTGAACGGGAGGGCGGGTTACCTGAACCCCACCAGACTCACCAGATACACCAGGAAAAGCACCATGGCGAGCGTGCCGATCAGGATCGCGGCGGTCGCGACGCCGGCGCCCCGGTCGCCAGACTCGCGAATCTGCTTGCGCGCCACGACGCCCGCGACGATGCCGCCGGCCGCGGGGAATCCCGGGATCAGCGAGCACACCAGCGCGACGACCGCCAGTGAGTTCACCGGGCGGCTGCGCGGTGCCACGACTGGAGAGGGCACCTGCGGCGGCATGAGGGCACCGAGCGGTCCCACGGGCAGGTCAGCGGTCAGCGCCGCAAGCTCGGCGTAGGTCTGCGAGCTGTAGACCTGCCCGGACCGGTCCTCGAACTCGTCCCTGGTGAGCCGGCCCTCGGCGAACGCGGCCTTGAGGACGTCGATCGCGCGTTCCCGGTCCGCGCTCGAGGATCGCAGGAACCCGTGCCCAGGTGGCAAGCCGCTTCCAGGTTCCAGCATCATCGGCCTCTCCCGTGCAGGCCAGGAAAGCAGCCCGCTGATACCACGATATGCCCGCCGGGATGGCTCTATGAAATACTTTGCAGGCGCCTGATGGGCAGGATGTCACTCTCCTATGGCGCTACTGCCACTGTCGGGATGGATGGCTAACGGGCAAGGCTGGCTACATGGGACAGACGACTCAGCGGCCGGGCAGCACGCCGTGGCTGCCATCGGCTCTGCTGAGCTTCAGGCGCCGGGCCGCCGCCGTGATATCCGAGTACAACTACGCGCGGCGCAGGCTGGCGCAGCTGCGCCTTGCGCCGGCCCAATACGGCGGTGACCACGATCGCGCGCCCGGCACCTACCCCGAATTCCTCCTCCTGACGTCGGGCAGGCTGACCCGCGAGCCGTCGGCCCGCGATCGCGCTTCGCGCTGACCTGCGATCACATTTCGCCCTGGCCCGCGATCGCGTTCGCGCTGACCTGCGATCACGTTTCGCGCTGGCCTGCGGGCCGGCCCGCGGCGGTGCTACCGGCTGGCCAGCGCGCCAAGCACTCCGGGGATGTCATCGACGCAGAGCGCGTCGGCGCCAGCCGCAGCGAGCCGGATCGCGTCCGCAGGGCCTGGCGACCAGGCAAGCACCTCCAGTCCGGCCTGGTGCGCCACGCCGATTACCTGCTCGGTGGGCCGGTCCGTGACGCGCGGCCGCTCCCTGTGCAGCCCGAACGAGCTGGTGTGCACGCTGATCACGTTGAGGCCGAGATTCGCGGCCACCGTCACGGCCTGCCAGTTAGGGAAGTTCGGCCAGGCAATCAGGCCCAGCGGGACTTCGGGGGACGCATAGCCGTGATCCTTCAGATACAGCAGCAGGGCGGGGTCGAACGAGGACACCAGCATCCGCCGCCGGCCCGCGTGCTTGCGCAGCGCCTCGCAGACCAGCGCGGCGGTGCGCAGGTGCGGGGGATCGACCGCGTCCTCCATGATCGTCTTCACGTCGATGATGAGCGCTACCTCGGCCGGCAGCGCGGCCATCACGTCGTCGAACCGCATGATCCCGGCCGCGGCGAGCTCGTCCGCGCTGCGGGTCACGACGAAGTCGCCACTCGCGGTCACCGGATCGTGCCGGATGACAAGCTGGCCGTCGAGGCTGCGCTGTACGTCCAGCTCGATCCACGAGAGCCCGTGCTCCACCGCGGCGAGATAGGACCGCATCGTGTTTTCCCGGTAACCGCCCGGCTTCGCGGCGCCGAACCCGCGGTGCCCGACGACGACAGGTCCCCCGTTGAAGATCATCCGTGCTCCTTCTGGTCCCGGCCCCGTGCGGACGGAAGGCGGTCATGAAAGCAGGCTAGGCATCCACGATGGCCAGCGCGTGAACTCAGGAGGCCAGGTGCCTGGCCAGGAAGGCGAACAGCTGGGGGTAAGCGTCCAGCTTATTGGCTCGCTTGGCCAGGCCGTGGCCTTCATCGGCGTAGACAAGCAGCTCGCACTCCTGGCCTCTGGCGGTCAGCGCCGCGTGCACTTGCTCGGCCTCGCCGAGCGGCACCCGCGGGTCGTTTGCGCCGTGAATCATGAACAGCGGCGCGCGGATCGAGTCGATCCTGGTCAGCGGCGACGCGGCGATCAGGAAATCCCGGTCGTGCTCCAGGCTGCCGTATTCGCGCTCGCGCTGGGCACGCCGGTACGCGGAGGTGTTCTCCAGGAACGTCACCAGGGACGAGATGCCGACAATGTCGACGCCAGCCGCCCACAGCTCCGGCTGGAACGCGAGCCCGGCGAGCACCATGTAGCCGCCATACGAGCCGCCGTACAGCGCGGCCCTGGCCTGGTCGACGCCGAGCTTCGGCAGGTACGCGTGAATCGCGGCGAGGTCGGCCACGGACTCAAGCCGCAGGCTGACGTCGTCGGCCGAATACCAGCGCTTGCCGTAACCGACCGAGCCGCGGACGTTCGGCACGAGCACGGTGTGGCCGGCCGCCGCCAGCGCCTGGACGACGGGATTGAAGTTGCGCTTCGCCTGGCCCTCCGGGCCACCGTGAATGACGAGCACCGCCGACTCGGCGAGGGCAGGGTCGGCGGCATCCTCGCTCCGGTAGACCAGGCACGGCACCAGCTCGCCGTCCGGCGTCGGGATCTGGTGTGCTTCGGGCAGGGCGGGCGCTGACCCGCGCAGGTAGCGCGCCGAGCTTGTCAGCACCCGGACCCTGGCCGTGGCAGGATCGGCCAGCAGCACATCACCGGGCATCTGGGCTGCCGCGATCGACATCGCCACCGCGCGGCCGTCGGGTGACCAGCGCGGATCGGGCAACGGGATGTCCGTGACGCAGCCGGCCGCCGGCAGCGGGATATCCCGCACGGCGGCACCGGTGACCGCGTCATGCACGGTCAGCACGGAAGCGCCGTCATCGTTGCGCTCGACCAGGATCAGGGACCCGTCCGGTGACACCCAGCCGGCCAGATCGCGCGCATCATCGGTGATCAGCCACGCCCAGCTCTCCGCCGCCAGGTCATAGCGGGCGATACCGGTAAATTCGCGGTTGCGGTTGGTGGTCACGATCAGGCCGTCGCTGCCCGGCAGCCACTGCAGGCGCTGCTGGCTGGCGTGCTCGCCGGCGCCGGTCAGCACTCGCAGCCGGCCAGGCCCCGGCGGATGGGCGAGGCTGGCCAGCAGGATCTGATCTGAGTTGGCCACGACCGAAGGCACGCTCACCGCGAGCCACCGGCCGTCCGGCGACGCCACGGCCTCGGAGATGCTGCCCTCGCTGGCGAAGGCGACCTCCTCCGTGCCGGTGGCCAGATCGCGCAGCACCGCGTCGAACCTGATGCCATCCCGCCTGTTGGTCAGGTAGCAGATCCGCCCGGCCGACACGTCAGCGAGCCTGTGCACGTAGCGCGGATCATGAACTAGCGGTTCCAGGTCCGCCAGGCCGGCCGGCCGCGAGCCGGGCACCGGCAGGCGCAGCAGCGACAGCTGCCCGCGCTCGTTGCCGCCGTCATCGTGCGACACCACGACCATGCGCTCTGCTGGCAGGTAGCGGCCGCTGCAGGGGCCTGGCAGCGCCGTCAGCGCCTGGGCTGATCCGTCCGGCGAGATCTCTGCGAGCTGCATCGAGCCGCCCTCGTCGCTGCCGGCCAGGATCCGGCCGGCCGAGTCGGCATCGAAGGCCCGAAATACCGGAACGGCAAGCAATTGCGCCAGATCAAGTCCCATATCCGCACTCTGTCACAGCGGTCCGTGCGGGGCGCCGCTGGTCCCGCCGCGCTGTCCGCGCCGGGCATGACCGGACCGGCCGGCCGGGCTGCCAGGAAAGGCGGGGCATCTTACGTCAGCTTGCCGGGGTTGACCGGTTAAGTAAATTCCGGAGCGGTAGCGGTCAGCGTCCTGTACCGGGAAGAATGGGCCATAACCGGTCCATATATGCAACGCCAGCGGCCTGTCGGCGAGCCAGCCGACGAGAGGCCCGTGGCGGCGGGCCGGCCGCGGGAGGGGCGGAATGCAGACCAGGGATGTTTCATTCACCAGCGACGGGATCACGCTCGCCGGGCACCTGAGGGTGCCCGAGCACCGCGGGCCGCATCCTGCCGTGGTGTTCACCGGACCGCTGTCCGGCGTGAAGGAGCAGGTCACCGGCCTGTACGCGGAGAGGATCGCGGCTGCGGGCTATGTCACGCTTTCCTTCGATCATCGCAACTTCGGCGCCAGCGGCGGCACCCCGCGCCAGCATGAGGACGCCGCCGGCAAGCTGCGCGACCTGCGCGACGCCGTGAGTTTCCTGACCGCGCAGCCCGAGGTCGATCCGGCGCAGATCGGCTGCTGCGGGATCTGCCTTGGCGGCGGCTATGCGCTCAGGTTCGCGGCGTTCGACCCCCGGATCCGGGCCGTGGCGGGCATCGCGGGCGGCTATAACTCGCCGGTGGCGATGCGGGACGCGATGGGCACCGAGCAGTACCGGGCGCGGCTCGCCATGTTCACGGAGCTGACGCAGCGCCAGGACGCGACCGGGAAGCTGGAGTACTGGGCCGCCGTCGACGCCCATGACGGACGGCCAGTAGTGATGGGCGGGCACGAGCCTGCCGACTACTACTGCTCGCCGCGGTCGGCGTGCCCCGGCTGGGTCAATCAGCTGACCGCGCTGTCCGTGCTCGAGCTGATCACCGTCGACCTCGCGGCGGGCGCGGATCTTATCTCGCCCACGGCGCTGCTTCTCGTCCATGGCCGCAAGGACGATTACACGTCACCGGAGCAGGCGGCCGCGGTCTTCGACCGGGCCGGCGACCCCAGGAAGCTGGTCTGGCTGGACACCAGCAACCACATCGACTTGTACGACGTCCCCCGGTTCGTCGGGCCCGCCGTCGACGAGGCCGTCTCGTGGTTCTACACCCACCTGCGCCCGCGCTGAGTGCCCGCCTCTCTTGCCGCCAGGGACAGCCCCTTAACTTCACGGCCTTGGGCTAAAGCCGGGCTGAGGTGCGGGCGCTCTCCGTAGGGTGGCCAGATGACCAGCAGCCCGGCCGACGCGCGTGACCTGCTCAGTCGCTTCCCGATCATGGATGGCCATAACGATCTGCCCTGGGCGCTCCGCGAGAGGGCAGAACGCAGCAGGGCAGAACGCAGTATTGACCGCGTCGATCTCGCTGCACGGGTAACTGGCACCCACACGGATCTGCCGCGGCTGGCGAGCGGCGGGGTAGGCGCCCAGTTCTGGTCGGTCTACGTGCCGGCCGAGCTCCAGGGCGACGCGGCGGTTACCGCGACCATCGAGCAGATCGATCTCGTGCACGAGATGATCCGCCGCTACCCGGACACGCTGGAACTCGCGGTCAGCGCTGCCGACGTGGAGCGTATTCTCCCCGCCGGGAAGGTGGCCTCGCTGCTCGGCGCGGAGGGCGGGCACTCGATTGCCTGCTCGCTGGGCGTGCTGCGGGCGCTGCATGCGCTGGGCGTGCGCTATCTGACCCTGACCCACAACCGGAACGTGCCCTGGGCGGACTCGGCGACCGACGAGCCGGCCGCCGGCGGCCTCACCGCCTTCGGCCGCGAGGTGGTCGCAGAGCTGCAGCGGCTCGGCATGCTCGTGGACCTCTCGCATGTATCCGCTGGCACCATGCGCGACGCTTTCGACGCAGCGGAGGCACCGGTCATCTTCTCCCACTCCTCGGCGCGTGCGCTGTGCGATCACCCCCGCAATGTGCCCGATGACATGCTCGCCCGGCTGCCGGGCAACGGCGGCGTGTGCATGGTGACGTTCGTCCCCGCGTTCGTGTCCCAGGTATGCCGGGACTGGGAACTCGGCTTCGCCGCTGAAATGGAGCGGCGCGGCCTCGATCACAAGGACATCTCCGGCCGCAAGCTGCTGCTGCAGGAGTGGGCGGCCGGTCACCCGCGGCCTGCGGCGGCGCTCTCCCAGGTGGCCGACCATATCGACCACGTGCGCGAAGTAGCGGGGGTCGAGCACATCGGCATCGGCGGCGACTACGACGGCACCGATCAGCTGCCCGGCGGACTGCAGGACGTCTCCTGCTACCCGGCTCTGATCGCCGAGCTGCTGAACCGGGGCTGGAGTGAGGCCGACTGCGGCCGGCTCGCCAGCGGCAACATCCTGCGGGTCATGCACCAGGCGGAGGCCGCGGCCACGGCCATCGCGGCGCGCCGCGGCCCGTCCCAGGCGCGCATCGAGGATCTTGATGAGCCGGCCAAGGCCGCTGTCAGCTGAATGGCGTCAGCGGCTTCTCCTGCCGCACTCCGTCGACGAAGACGGTGGCCTTCTCGTCGTAGAAACAGGCAAGCCCGGTGATTTTCTGGCTCTCCGGCAGCGGCGAGCGGTAGATCCACACGATGTCCTCGCGCAGGCCCTGGCCGGCGTCGACCGACCAGTAGCTGGCGGTGCCCTTGTAGGGGCAGTGCGTCTGGGTGGCTGAACCGCGCAGCAGGTCCATCCGGACGTCGCTCAGCGGCAGGTAGTAGCGCGGCGGCAGCCCGGTCTCGAACAGGATCCTCGGCTGCCGGGAGTCGGCTACGGTCACGCCGTCAACCTCGATCCGCACGTGCCGCGAGCTGCCCAGGATATCGACCCGGCTGTACGGATCGCGGGCGTGATAATAGATCGGCTCGTCCTCCTCGAGCCACTCGCTCATCGCGCTGAAGTCGAAGCGGATCAGGCCGCGCAGCTGCTCGAGCGGAGAGGCGGGATAGCGCAGGGCCGCGCCCTGCGCAGTGGCGCCGGCCACCTTCACGTCGAGCACTTCGCCGTCGCCGCGGCCGGGCGAGCGGTCGGTCGCGCCGGACGGGATCAGCTCGGCGCGGACATCCGCGGCCGGCACGTAGTAGACCGGATAGTAAGGAACTTCCCAGACCAGGAACGGCCTCGTCGTATCGGCCACGAGCTCGCCGTCCAGGTAGGTCCGCACCCGCTTGCGGCTCGGCTCGATCCTTACCGCGTCCTGCGAACTAGCCATGCCGGTCTCCTGTGTGGTGGGCGGGGTGCTGTCAATCTGCGCAACATGCAGGTGCTTCCCCGTCATTCCCCTGGCGCGGGCAGGCGCTGCGGAGTGCCTGATCCGCCGCGGGCCCAGTAGCGTGCAATCTATGCGACTGGGTGTCTTGGACGTCGGATCGAATACCGTCCACCTGCTGGTAGTGGATGCCTATCAGGGTGCCCGCCCGGTCCCCGCTTACTCGCACAAGGCTGAGCTGCGGCTCGGGGACCATCTGGACAGCCGCAACCGGCTGTCCCAGGACTGCGCGGTGCAGCTGCGCGCATTTGTCGACGAGGCGCTGGGCGTGGCCGAGGACAAGGGCGTGCAGCAGATGCTGGCGTTCGCGACATCAGCGGTACGGGACGCCGTCAACGGCGACCAGATCCTGGCCCGGATCCAGGCCGAGACGAAAGTCGACATCCGGGTGCTGTCCGGGCCGGACGAGTCCCGGCTGACGTTCCTTGCTGCCCGGCGCTGGTTCGGCTGGTCGTCGGGGCGGCTGCTCCTGCTGGACATCGGCGGCGGCTCGCTGGAGATCGCCTCGGGGGTGGATGAGGAGCCCGCAGCGGCGGTTTCCCTGCCGCTCGGCGCCGGCCGGCTGACCCGGGACTGGCTGGCCGGCGACCCGCCGTCGCGCGATGAGGTCAGGCGGCTCCGCAGGCACGTACGCGCGGAGATCGCCGCCACGGCAGGCACGGTGATGCGCGACGGCCGTCCCAACCACGCGGTGGCGACCTCGAAGACATTCCGGCAGCTCGCCAGGATCAGCGGCGCCGCGCCGTCCAGCGACGGCCCGTACGTCCGGCGCATCCTGCGCCACGCGGACGTCACCGCCCTTGCCGAGCGGCTGGCCAGGACGACCGCCGCCGACCGTGCTCAGCTGCCCGGAGTGTCCAGGGGCCGTGCCGCCCAGCTGGCAGCCGGGGCGATCGTGGCGGACGCAGCGATGGATCTCTTCGACCTGCCCGAGCTTGAGGTCTGTCCGTGGGCGCTGCGGGAGGGCGTCATCCTCCGGCGGCTGGACGCGCTGCCGGAATAGTGCGGCCTACGCCGACGGGCGGCGGATCCGCTGCTGAGCAGGGGATCCGCCGCCCGTTCATGCGTCGGGGCGCTGCGGTCTCAGCTATCTGACTGGTCTGCACCTGACTGGCTGCCCGCAGTGGGCTGGTCATCGTGCGCCGTGCGCTGAGCGGTCGCGGTCCTGGGGGTCGTGGCATGCTGCCCGTCACCCTGGCTGTGGTTGCCGCGCTCGGCCGACGCCTTGGCGGCAGCCGCAGGCTGTGCCTTGACCTGCTCCGGCACCTGGCCGCGACCACGAGCCGGGCCCGCCGCGGCGCTAGGGGCATGCCTGCCTTCCACGGTGCCGCCGTTCCCGGGATTGCCGCCCGCGATTGCGTTGGCGACTGACTTCGCGACTTCTTCCTCCATCGAGCCGCGGGCAGCCTCGCCCGCCACCAGGGTCGTCACCACGTCACGGATCTCGGTCAGCCGCCTGATCGCCTCGGTATGCCGCGAGGTCAGCAGGTTGAGGCGGCGCTCCGCGCCATCGTGGATCGCGGTAGCGCGGGCGGTCGCCTCGTCGAGCTGCTGCTTCGCCTGCGCCTTGGCAGTTGCCACCGCATGCTCGGACTGCTTGTGCGCTTCGGCGATGGAGCGCTCCGCCTCGGTCCGCGCGGAGGTCCGGGTCTTCTCTGCCTCCGTCCGGGCCGAGGCAATGGCGTGCTCCGCCTGCTCCTGCGCCGCGCTCAGCATGCGGTCGGACTGCTCCCGGGCTTCCGCCCTGAACTTCTCAGTCTCCTGCTTCGCATCGGTGCGGATCTTGCTGATGTCCTCTTGCGCGCGGTTCTTCTGCGCCTTGGCCTCGTCGTCGGCCAGTTTGAGGATCTGCCCCATCCGCTCGCTGATCTCCTCGTACGCCGGCTTACCGCCGGCGGCCTGGCGAGCGGACGAGAGCTCGAGCCTGAGCCGCTCGATCTCATCGAGCGAACGGGACAGCTGCTCCTCAAGATCCCGGGTCTGGCTGCGCGAGCGAGCCACGAATTCGTCGACCTGCCGGCGGCTGTAGCCCCGCATTTCCTTTTCGAACGTGTCTTCCTGGCCCAGATCGGAAAGGAGCTCAGTCTGGTCGGTCATGGTGTCACCCGTCGTGGGTAGGGCAGACCCACGTTCTGGGCCGGCTAGGCCGGCCGTGCCACAGGCGGTGGCGCGGGCTGGGTCTGCGGGGTTCTGGTCGGCTGGGCCGACCCGCTGCCGCTAAGTATGCCGGGTGCGGGTCGCGCGTGCTTGGCTAAGGATAACGGGCTTGACTCTTGTCCCGAAGCACCCTCGCGCGCAACCGAAACGGCTGAGTATCCCAATTTGTCCAATTTACCGACGGCAACATATCGCATCAGAACAGGACGCCTGCCGCCGCCATCCTGATTACTGGACTGTGCCAGGCGTTACCGGACTGTGCCGGGCGGGTGACATCCGGACAGCCGACAGCTGCCATCCTGTCACTGTCGTCCGGTTCTGTCACTGTCGTCCGATAATGATTGCAGCGGCCGCGATGGCGGCGGTATAGCCCGGCGCTGGGAGGGTGTGAAGCTCGTGAGCTTGATCGGAACGGTCGGCGGGGCCAGCCCCGCCATCCATCCGACTGCCTGGATCGCTCCCGGCGCTGTGCTGGTGGGCAAGGTGATCCTGGGCCGGTCGGCCAGTGTCTGGTACGGCGCGGTACTCCGGGCGGACGATGATGAGATCGTGGTTGGCCCGGAGTGCAACATCCAGGATCACTGCTGCCTGCATGTCGATGATGGTGAGCCAGTGCTGCTGGCTGAGCGGGTAAGCCTCGGCCACCGGGCCACTGTGCACGGCGCGCAGGTGGACACGGGGGCACTGATCGGCATCGGCGCCATCGTGCTCGGCCGGGCACGGGTAGGCGCCGGCGCGCTCGTCGCTGCCGGCGCAGTGGTCCTGCCGGGCACGACGGTGCCGGCCGACGTCCTGTTCGCCGGAGTGCCCGGCAGGGTGGTGCGCGAGCTCACCGACGAGGACCGGCTGAGCTTCGCCGATACCGCCGCCCACTACGTAGACCGCGCCGCGCGGCATCGCGCGGCATCGTGGCTGGGAAAGCCAGATAGCTGAAACCCCAGTGCGCGGCGGTGAAAAGCGGGAAACTTCGCCGTATGCCGGAATCCTCAGGCGGCACCGTCGGCGCACCGGAATCATCAGCGGGCACCGGCCACAAGAACGCCAGAAGGTGGCCCAAAAATGATCCCGATGGGTCATGCGGGGTCATGGGAACGCGCCGTAGCCTGGTACAAGGTTCAGGTGAACCGCTCGGTCAGAGGAGGTGGACGCCATGCACGGCTACGTAGATCTGCGTGTCCACGATCGGGTGGCGCTCGACGAGA
This sequence comes from Actinomycetota bacterium, assembly GCA_003168215.1. Lineage (GTDB taxonomy): Bacteria > Actinomycetota > Actinomycetes > Streptosporangiales > Streptosporangiaceae > Palsa-506. The sequence goes on along the minus strand of PMSW01000153.1, from coordinate 16,049 downwards.
TCGAGCTATACGCGGAAGTGCTTGGTGCCGTCGCGGCTAGCGACCGGCCGCTGACCGATGACGAAATCGACGAGGTACTCGGCTTGCTGCCCATCGCCGGCCGCCTCCCGGTCCGGCCAGATCAATTCCGCGGCGCGGAAACCGTGATGCCTGCGGCCGCGACGATGCCCGCCGTCGGCTGACCTGCCGTCGGCTGACCTGTCACTGGCGGTGCTCGGCACTGACGCTTCAGACAGCGCTGCGAGCAGCTGAAACTACTTGCGTTGAGAACATCACATCGGTGTCCCAGTGGGCGAAGCCGAGGGATTCGTACAGTCCGATCGCAGCGGTGTTGTCCTCATCCACGTAAAGCATGACCTGGGACAAGCCGCGGGAACGCAGGTAACGCAGCCCGATCACGGTCAGCGCGCGGCCGAGGCCGGTGCCGCGCTCGGCCGGATCGACCCCTACGACGTAGACCTCGCCGATCGGCTCCTGGCTGCGGCCTGGCGGCACGCCGCCGAGGTCAGATTCTTCTTGCTGGCCTTGATCAGCATGGCGTTGATTAGCCGGCGGTTCTGCCGCTGGCGGCCGGTCAGCTGCCTCTGCTGGCGGCCGGTCCGGCATCTTCCCGGCTCGACCGTGGATCTTGGTCCAGTGGAACCCGACGATCTTCCCCGCACGTTCAGCCAGGAAGAAGCCGTCTGGGTCGAACCACGGTTCTCGTTCGCGCAGGTCCAGGTCCGCCCGGGTCCAAGCGCCTTGCTCGGGATGACGGGAGAACGCCTTGCTGTTGACCTCGACCCACTGGTCCTCATCGCGACCGACATCAAAGGCGCGGATGGTGATGCCGGCGGCGATCTCGGGCCGGCCGATCCTGGCCCGCAGCGACCGCCGCATCTGCCACAGGGCACGGACCCGGTCAAAGCCTGCCGCGGTCGCGAGCCTGGTCGCGGCCGGCAGGTCTCCGTGCGCCCATAGCCGCAGCGGCTGGTCACCGGCCGCGGCCACCATCGCGCGGGTGAGTTCAAGGCCCAGCCCTAGCCCGCGGTGCGCGGGGTGGATCACCATCTCGCCGCTCAGGCCGGCGACCGGATCGGCAGTATCCAGGTGCGCGTAGCCGACCAGTTCCCGCTGGCTGTAGAGCAGCAGATTGCGCGCCCGGGGATCGCCGCCATAGCGCAGATGCAGCATGACGTGCTCGGAGAGCGGCCCGACGCCATCCTGCTCGGCGGCGGCGCTGACGAGCGCCAGCACCGCCGCGGCCTCGGACTCGGAGATCCGCCCGCGGACGCCGAGCTCCCCCAGGCTGCCGGCTGTGCCGGGGAGGCTGACCTTGCCGGGGCCGACGGCTGTCCTGGGAATGCCGGCACCGGGCTTGGCAGGGCCAGCGGCGTCACCTGCTGGCGTGTGCAGGGCCGACCTCCGTACGCTTTTCTCCGCCGGCCGGTGACCCGCTGTCCCGGCCTGCCCGCCGGTATCCGCGCGCCCGGCCGTCGCCGCCTGCGTCCGGCGCTTCAGCCTCAGCATCAGCGGCCGCCTCCGGCTGTCCAGTCGTCCCGGCCGGTTCCCTGCGGGCCTCGGCCTTGCCCTGGGACGGGACAAAGCGGTACCCGACGTTGCGGACAGTCCCGATCAGCACCTCGTGTTCCACGCCGAGCTTGGCCCGCAGCCTGCGGACATGCACATCGACGGTCCGGGTACCGCCGAAATAGTCATAACCCCAGACCTCCTGGAGGAGCTGCGATCTGGTGAATACCCGGGCCGGGTGCTGGGCAAGGAACTTCAGCAGCTCGAATTCCTTGAAAGTCAGGTCCAGCGTGCGGCCGCGCAGCCGCGCCAGGTAGCTGGCTTCGTCGATGATAAGATCGCCAGAGCGGATCTCTTCGCTGGCCGAAAGCGCCGCGACTGTCCGGCGGCCGATGGCGAGCCGGAGCCTGGCATCGATTTCGCCTGGACCCGCGGTGTGCAAGATCACGTCGTCCGCGCCCCAGTCAGTGGTGACGGCTGCCCAGCCGCCTTCGGTCACGACGACCAGGATGGGCAGCTCAAGGCCGGCCCCGCGCAGTTGTCGCACAAGGGCCTTGGCCTGCATAAGATCACGTCGTGCGTCAATCAGCATCACGTCAGCGGGCGGGCCGCCGGTCACCGCGGCGGCAGCAGCCGGCGCGAGCCGGACCGCGTGCGGCAGCAGGCCCAGGGAGGGCAGGATGTCGGCAGACGACTCCGGCGAGCCAGTCAGCAGGAGTGCGTCGCTCAACCGTTGCCACCTCCGGTCCGCGATGCCGTCCGCGGCGAGCGGCCCACCGGCACCCGCGAGGACCCAGGGCGATGTTGCCCGGACTCGCCTATGAACGAGGATAGCTGACATGGCCATCGTGACGCTTCGCTACTGGGCTGCGGCGAAGGAAGCGGCGGGGATCTCCGAGGAAACGATTGCCGCGGACACGCTGGCTGGCGCGCTGTCCGCGGCAGGCGCGAGCGCGGGCCAGGACTCCAGGTTCCGCGCGGTGCTGGCCCGCTCGTCGTTCCTGATCGACGGCACTCCGGTCGGGATCCGGGCGCCGGACGCGGTGATCCTGGACGACGCGTCGGTGATCGAGGTGCTGCCGCCGTTCGCCGGGGGCTAGCGCCTGGCTTCCCGCGCCGCAGCAGGCCAGGCCGCACGGCACGATGAATCAGCGGCACGATGAATCAGCGGCGAGGCGGGTCAGCGGCAGGGCGCTGGCACGCGCAGGGAGTAAGCGGAAGGCGCCGGGCAGGCAGGAAGCGGGCAGGCAGGAAGCGGGCAGGAGCCGGCAGGCGCAGGGAGAATTAGGTGAACCATCGGTCCAAGCGGGACGTTCCCCTAGTGTGACTGGCCGGAGCAACATACGTCGTCGGGGACCGCAAGGACCGGTCTCCGACGAGGCATTGGTGCGAACGCTTTACGCTGAGCATGCGGGCCCGCTACTCAGGTATGCCCTGCACCTGACCAGCGGGGACCGGCAGCGCGCGGAGGACATCGTGCAGGAGACGCTGCTGCGGGCGTGGCTGCATCCGGACGCCATCGCCGAGCGGCCGGCCCGGCCGTGGCTCTTCGCCGTGGCACGAAACCTTTCCGTCGATGCGTACCGTGCCAGGCGGGCACGGCCGCATGAGGTGGGGGAGGGCGCGCTTGAGCTGGTACCCGCGCCGGACGAGGCCGACCGCGCGCTCGAATCGTGGGCAGTCGCAGACGCGCTGAAGACATTGCGGCCAGAGCACCGCGGCGTATTGCTTGAGACGTATTACCGGGGCCGCTCCGTCGCGGAGGCAGCCGCCGCGCTCGGTATACCGGCAGGTACCGTCAAATCCCGGACGTTCTACGCGCTCCGGGCACTGAAGCTCGCACTAGAGGAACGGGGGCTTGCGCCATGACCGGCCCAGCCTGCCGTGACATCCGCCAGGCGCTCGGTGTCTACGTTGTGGGGGCTATCGATCCCGCTGAGCGCACGGCAGTCGACAACCATCTGGGCACCTGCCCGGATTGCCGTGAGGAACTGGCCGGCCTGGCCGGCCTGCCGGCCCTGCTTGGCCGGGTGCCTGCCGATGAAGCTGAGCAGCTAATCCTGCACGGCGCCGATTTCCAGGACCCGCAGCCCCCGGCCGAGCTGCTGAGCTCGCTGCTCAGGCAGGTGGCGGTGCGTCGCGCTTCGCGCCGGTGGCGCGTCATCGCCGCGGCTGCTGCCGCTGTCGTGATCGCGGTGGCCGGCGGCGCGGCCGGCGCGCACCTCATCGCCCCGGGCGGAAAGGCGCCCGCTGCCGTCACGGTCCAAACGGCCGAGGTAGTGAGCGCGACCAACCCGCGGACGCATGTCAGCGCGATCGTCAGCTACACCGGCAAGTCGTGGGGCACTCAGATGCACGTGTGGGTCGCCGGGATCCCGGGCGGAACGACCTGCCAGCTGGTGGTGGTGGACTCCGACGGGACGATGTTGCCGGCCGGCGGCTGGACGGTCCCGGCCGGCAACCAGGATTCGGAATATCCCGCGTCAGCGTCGCTCATGGCCTCGCATCTGCGCAGCTTCGAGATCGTTTCGGACCACCATGTGCTCGTGACGGTGCCAGCTACGTGACGGTCCAGCTAGCTGATACCGGGAATGTCCCGGCAGACGCTGGCGCTCTATAGGCCATGACGGCAGGCCTTATCGTGTGCGTGGCGGCGCTCGTCGTCGCAACCGCGGCAGGCCTTACCTGGCGGCAGCGCAACGGACGGATGCGGCCGGTCGCGGCTGGCCAGGCAACTGCCGGCGGGACGGGCGCCCGCCAGGTGACAGCTGGCCGGGCAGTCACAGGCACCAGGCGCAGCCGGCGCACTACGGGCGCGGAGCCGGCGGGGCGCAGCACGGGCGCGGGACTGAGCACGGGCGCGGGGCCGGACCTGACCGTGGCTGAACTCGGCGGGCCGCTCGGCTCGCGCGCCACGCTGCTGCAATTCTCCTCGGCCTTCTGCGCGCCGTGCGGGGCCACCAGGAGGGTGCTCGCCGAGGTAGCCGGGATGACCGACGGGGTAGCGCACCTGGAGATAGACGCCGAATCCCACCTGGAACTGGTCCGGCGGCTGGATGTCCGCCGTACCCCCACCGTCTTCGTGCTTGGCCCGGACGGGCGCATCGCGCACCGGGCGAGCGGGCAGCCGCGCAAGGCCGACGTGATAGCGGCACTGGGCGAGGTGACCTGACGTGCTTTATCCTGTCATCAGATCGGAAAAGCAGGTAGTTGCCGTGAGCCCGCCGCTGACCAGGCGGCGAGCGGTGGATTACTGCCGCTGCGACAGCTGACCACAACGGCCGCCGGGCAGTCCGACGCGGACGGCACTGGCCGGGCAGTACGCCCGGGCATAGCCTGCGGGGGCCGCCAGGAATAGCGGCGCAGGCCGGGCAGCGGCAGCGCCAGCCGGATTCAGGGTGAGCACCACCGAAGGGACACCGCAGATGGACATCGATCCGAGAGGCCCGCGCTTCGGCGCGCTGATCACCCTCGTTGTCTTCGCGGTCGTCCTGATCACCGGCAGCGTGTGGCTGCTGGCCGCGCAGGGGCTGGTCTTCGCTGCCGGATCCCTGCTCGGCATGCGCAGGTCACCGTACGGGCTGCTGTACCGCTGGCTGGTCAGGCCCCGGCTCGGGCCGCCGAAGGAGCTGGAGCCCGAGGCGCCGCCCCGCTTCGCGCAGGGCACCGGGCTGCTGATCAGCGTTATCGGGGTCATCGGCTACGGGACGGGCGTGACGGCCCTGGGCATGGCCGCGGCCGCGGCCGGCCTGATCGCCGCGTTCCTCAACGGAGTCTTCGGCCTCTGCCTGGGCTGCGAGATGTATCTGCTTATCCGCCGAATATGGCCGGGCCGTCAGGTAACTGACGCCGGCCGAATCTAACAAGGAGGTTTATATGAGCCGTTCCGACGTCCTCGTGGACGCTGAGTGGGTTGAGGCCCATCACGGTGACCCTGGCGTGGTGCTCGTCGAAGTGGACGAGGACACCAGCGCCTACGACAAGGGCCACATCCGAGACGCAGTCAAGATCGACTGGAAGAAGGACCTGCAGGACCCGGTGCGCCGCGACTTCGTGGACAAGGCCGGCTTCGAGGCGCTGCTGTCGGCGCGCGGCATCTCCAACGACGACACGGTGGTGCTCTACGGCGGCAACAACAACTGGTTCGCCGCCTACGCCTACTGGTACTTCCGGCTGTACGGGCACCACAACGTCAAGCTGCTCGACGGCGGCCGCAAGAAGTGGGAGCTTGAGTCCCGCGAGCTGGTGACCGACGTCCCGCAGCGGGCCAGCACGAACTACACCGCTGCGGAGCAGGACTCCTCGATCCGCGCGTTCCGCGACGACGTGGTGGCGGCTATCGGCAGGCTCAACCTGGTGGACGTCCGGTCACCGGACGAGTTCGCCGGCCGGCTGCTCGCCCCGGCCCACCTGCCCCAGGAGGCGGCGCAGCGCGGCGGGCACATCCCGACCGCCAAGAACGTCCCCTGGTCGAAGGCGGCAGAGGAGGACGGCACGTTCAAGTCCGACGCCGCGCTGCGCACCCTGTACGGGGACGAGGCGGGCGTGGACTTCGGCAAGGACACCATCGCCTACTGCCGGATCGGCGAGCGCTCGGCGCACACCTGGTTCGTGCTGCACGAGCTGCTCGGCCAGCCGAACGTGAAGAACTACGACGGGTCGTGGACCGAGTACGGCTCGCTGGTCGGCGTCCCGATCACGATCGGGGATGCCTCATGACCAGCGACGGCTGCGGCGCGCCCCCGGGCGGGGTGGCCGCGGCCGCCGACGCCGGCAGCCAGGCGATCGTGCAGGGCAAGGTCACGCAGAACGGATCAGCCGTGCTGACTGGCTACGCCCGGCTGCTCAACTCCGGTGGCGACTTCGTCGCCGAGGTGCCGCTGGGCGAGGACGGCGGCTTCCGGTTCTTCGCCGCTCCCGGCACCTGGACGCTGCGGGTGCTCGCCCCCGGCGGGGTCCGCGCCGAGCGTGCGGTGTCCGCCGACATCGGCCGGGTCACCGAGCTCGAGGTGGCCGTCTGACTCCCGGCCCGCAATGACCGCGCCGATCGTGGCCGGGTTCCCGCGGGAACCCGGCCACGATCACGCCTGCCCCTGGTCCGTTCCGCGGTCCGCCCCTGGATGCCCTGCGAGCTGCCCGTGGCATCGGGCGGGCTGGCTCGTTTCCCATCCTGGCATCTATTCGTCGCTTGTTACGCCACCTGCTGTTCAGCTTCCCGTTACCTAGGCACCCCAGGATGGGGCCCGGGCCGCAGTAAGCGGCCGGCACATCCGGCGCACAGCTTGGAGGCGAGGCGGAAGGTGTCGATCGAGGCCGATCCAGCGGAGTCCGGGCCAGGCACGGCCGGCCCCGTCACCAGCACTGCCGTGCGGGGGGATCTCACCGGCGAGGCAGCGATGGCGAGCGGCTCCACCACCTTGCGGGCCGTCGACCTGACGCTCAGCTTCGGGCCGCGCGCGGTGCTCAGCAACATCTCCCTGGACGTCCAGCAGGGCGTCGTGACGGCGCTGCTAGGGCCGACGGGCTCGGGCAAGACCACCCTGCTGCGGACGTTCAACCGGATGAACGACAAGGTGACCGGCTACCGGCACGCCGGTGACGTGCTGCTGGACGGCCGGAGCATCTGGCACCCGGGCGTCGAGCTGATGTCCCTGCGGCGCAAGGTGGGCATGCTGTTCCAGCGGCCCAACCCGTTCCCCATGTCCATTATGGATAACGTGGTCGCCGGGGTCCGTGCGCACCGGCTGGCCAGCCGGAACGGTCTCAAGGCCATCGCGCGGCAGCGGCTGACCGAAGTCGGCCTCTGGGACGCCGTCGGCGACCGGCTGAAAGACTCCCCGTTCCGGCTCTCCGGCGGCCAGCAGCAGCTGCTCTGCCTGGCCAGGGCGCTCGCGATCGAGCCCCAGGTGCTGCTGCTTGACGAGCCGACGTCCTCGCTTGACCCGGTCGCGACCGAGTCGATCGAGGCGCTCATCCGCACCCTGGTGCCCAGGCTGACCGTGGTGATCGTCACCCACAACCTCGCCCAGGCCCGCCGGGTGTCCGACCGTACGGTGTTCCTCAACCAGGGCCGCCTGGTCGAGCACGGCGATACCCAGCAGGTCTTCGAGAACCCCGCCCAGGAGGAGACCGCTCACTATGTTGGCGGCCGGTTCGGCTAGCCGGCCGGCCTGCCCGAAATAGACCCTCCCGCGCGGGAGGAAAGCACTCCTCCCGCACGGGGGCAAGAACCGCGCGAAGCCGCGCGGGCCTCATCGCACGCATCCGCGCGCGAGCCGATATAGCGCACGTGAAAACGTGCATGAACGAAGGAGTATTCCGAGGTGGCCAATAAAATCCGCTTGGCGTGCACGGCGGCCGCACTGGCGCCGCTCGCCTTGCTGGCGGCCTGCGGTAGTTCAGGCACGTCTACGCCCTCAACATCGCCGGCAGCGGCAACGTCACCGAGCGCCTCACCGAACGGCGTCTCGCTCACCGAAACCGGGAGCACGCTGATGTTCCCGCTCTTCGGTGCCTGGCAGACCGCCTACAACACGACGGTTACCACTGTCACGATCACCACGGCAGGGACCGGCTCGGGCACGGGCATCGCCGACGCGGGCACCGGTACCACGACCATCGGCGCGTCCGATGCCTACCTGTCCTCCGCCATCATGAGCCAGTACCCCGGCCTGGAAAATATCCCGCTGACCGTGGCCGCGCTCATGGTCAACTACAACCTGCCAGGGGTGAAGACGCCGCTGAAGCTCAACGGCACGGTGCTGGCCCAGATCTACACGGGCAAGATCAAGACCTGGAATGACCCGGCGATCGCCAAGCTCAACCCGGGCGTCACGCTGCCCAGCCTGAAGATCACCACGCTGCACCGCGCGGACAGCTCGGGCAGCACGTTCCTGTTCACCTCCTACCTCAACGCACAGGACCCGTCCGCGTGGCCCGCCACGAACGTCGACACGACCATTACCTGGCCTTCCGCGCCTGCGCAGGATGCGGAGACCGGCAGCGGCGGCATGGTGACCGGCTGCCAGGGCATCAAGGGCTGCATCGCCTACATCGGCATCAGCTACCAGGCCAAGACCACTGCCGCCGGCCTCGGCACCGCGTCGCTGGCCAACAAGGCCGGCAAGTACACCCAGCCGACGGCCAAGACCATCAACGCGGCGCTGGCCAGCTTCTCCGGCTCGACCCCGGCGAGCGGATCCCAGTCGCTGATCAACACCTCCGCGGCCAAGGGCTACCCGATCATCAACTACGAGTACGCGGTGGTGAAGAAGACGCAGCCGAGCGCGGCCGTGGCCGCGGCGCTGAAGGCCTTCCTCAAGTGGACCCTCACCACGGGCGCTGGCCCGACGTTCCTGTCGGCGGTCGGTTTCGAGCCGCTGCCAGCGAACGTGAAGGCCATCGCCGAGAACCAGATCGCTGCGATCAGCGGCTGATTCAGTGGCAACCTCTGCACCGACTGCCGGGCCGGAGGGAGGGGCGGGCATCCCGCCCCTCCGCCGGCTGGGCGGCGCGATCCGCGCCAGGATGAGCAACGGTGACCTGATCCGCTGGCTCGGCCGCGTTGGCGCGGTCGTCCCGCTGCTGATGCTGGGATTCGTGCTGGTCACGCTGATCGTCGAGGCGATCCCGGCGCTTAAGTTCAACGGCCTTAACTTCCTCACCGGGACCGGATGGAGCTTCGGTGCCGGCTACGCCGCGTCCATTACGAGCGGCGGCATCGTGCACCAGCCGGGCGAGGTCTTCGGGGCGCTGCCGCAGATCATCGGGACGCTGGAGACCTCCGCGATCGCGCTGATCATCGCGATTCCGGTGTCCGTGGGCGCCGCGCTGGTCATCGTCGAGCGGCTGCCGAGGCGGCTGGCGAGCGTCGTCGGCGGGTTCCTCGAACTGCTGGCCGGCATCCCGAGCGTGGTCATCGGCCTGTGGGGCGCGCTGACTTTCGGGCCGTTCCTGGCCCAGCACGTGACGCCGTGGATCGCCAGTCACGCGCCGGATGTTCCGGTGCTCAGCTTCTTCCGCGGCAACCCAGGGAACGGCCAGGGCCTGCTGACGTCCGGCCTCATCCTGGCGATCATGGTGATCCCGATCATCGCCGCTACCTCGCGTGACCTGATCCGCGGCGTCCCGCTGCTGCCGCGCGAGGGCGCGGTCGCGCTCGGCCTGTCCGACTGGGAATGCGCCCGGCGGGTGACGCTGCCCTGGGTGGGCGCCGGCATCATCGGCGCCGCCGTGCTGGGGCTCGGCCGCGCCCTCGGCGAAACCATCGCCGTCGCCATGGTCTGCGGCGTCGCACTGGGCACCATCCCCTCGAACCTGTATCAGGCGATGATCACGGTCGCCGCCAACATCGTGCAGAACCTCGACACCGCCATCCTCAGCCCGCTGGGCGTCCGTACCTACGCCGAGCTGGCCCTGGTGCTCATGGTCATCACGCTGAGCGCGAACGTGGGCGCGCGGCTGCTGGTCCGCCGGGTCTCCGGCGTCTCGCTTCCCGTCGGCAGGGGGCTGTAATGAGCCGTCTGGGCAGGACGTCATCCACTCCGCCCGGCGCGGGAACGCGCGCTGGCAGCGCGAGCGACTGGCCCGCGGTCCCGATGCGCAGGAAGATCGTGAACGTGGCGTTCTGGGCCGCCTGCGCCGCCGCCCTGGCCGTCGTGATAGTGCCGACGGTCTGGCTGGCCGGCGGCGTCGTGGCGCGGGCCGTCCCGGTCTTCCAGTGGAGCGTCCTCACCACGGACACCACCGGGATAGGCGGCGGCCTGGAGAACGCGATCCTCGGCACTCTCCTCATCACCGTCGGCGTACTGATCATCGGCGGCACGGTCAGCCTGCTCACCGGCCTGTACCTGGCCGAGTTCGCCGTCGGCAGCAGGCACCGGAGCATACTGCGCGGAGCGTATGAGGTACTGGCCGGTATCCCGTCGATCGTGATGGGCTTTGTCGGCTTCATCACGCTGGTGGTGGGCCTGCACTGGGGGTTCGGGCTGCTGCCCGCCGTGCTGGTGCTGTCGGTGATCACGATTCCGTACATCACCAAGTCCGTCGAGGGCTCGCTGGCGCAGGTGCCGGTCTCTTACCGGGAGGGCGCCGAGGCACTCGGCCTGCCGCCGGTCTGGACGCTGCGGAAGATCGTGCTGAAAACCGCCCTTCCCGGCATCGTCACCGGCCTGCTGGTCGCCATCGCGATCTCGGTCGGCGAGACCGCGCCGCTGCTCTATACGGCCGGCTGGAACCAGGCGAATCCGACGGCCCAGCTGACCAATCACCAGATCGGATTCCTTACCTATCCCGTGTGGGAGTTCTTCGACTCCCCGGTCCGGGGGCTGCAGGTCCTGTCTTATGACGCGGCGCTGCTGCTGCTCGTGTTCGTGCTGCTGATCATCATCGTGGGACGCGTGATCATCTCGATCTCCCGGCGAAATGCCGAGTGACAGCACCGGGGTTCTCGCTGACCGGATGGCCGCGGCCCTGGTGCACCATGAGCCCGGCTGGCGGCTTCCCAGGCACACCGCGCTCGCGCGGCGCTACAACGTCAGCACGGCGGAGATCGGCGCTGCGGTCGGCGAACTGGCCGCCAGGCACCTGATCCGCCGCCTGCCGGACGGGCAGCTGTACCGGGCCAGCCCGGCTGAGTACCTGATCCCGCTGGAAGGCTCGCCTCGCCTCGCCTCGCACCTCGACCCGATGGGCGCCAAGATCGCCTGCCGGAGCCGGCAGGTGTCCTGGCGCCGGGTGCCCGAGGACATCGGCTGGATACTGGGCGTGCCGCCCGGCGATTCTGCCTGCGTCGTGCGGCTGCTGTGGACCGCCGACGGTGAGCCCGCCGCGCTCGCCACCACCTACCTGGCCAGGCACATCGCCGGTCAGCCCGCGGAACGCGGCGTCCTGCCGCCCGCCGCCCTGACGGCGCTGCCGCTGCTGGCGGCGCCCGGCGCGGAGGACGGGGCGGAGGACGGGGCGGCAGCGGCCGAGGAGCCCGGCGGGGCCTGCGCGCCGCGCGCGCTGTTCGTCGAGATGCAGCCGCCGCCGCCCTCGGTCGCCAGGAGCCTCCGGCTCTCATCCGGCCAGTCGGCCGCGATGGTCACGGTGCGGTTCGACGATCTTGCCGTGGGCCGGCCTGCTGCCCTGACGATTACCGTGCTGCGCCCTGACCTGTTCAGGATCGTCGTCGAGTCGCCCCCCGGCAGTCCGGCCGCCGGTCTCCCGCGCAGTCCGGCCGCCGGTCTCTCCGGCAGTCCGGCCGCCGGTCTGTCCGGCCGCGGAACCGAAGACAGTTTTTCCGGCACCTGGACACACGCCCTGCAGGACTGGGAACCTTGACCCGAAATGCCTGGCCCCAACGCCACCGCAGCGGAGCGCGCGCCGCGGCGGGCTCGCTACCTGATTCCGATGGACACTCCCGGCCGCGGTGAGACCGTCGCGGCCTTTGGCGTCGTCGTACTTATCGCGCACTTACTATTCGCCCAGCTCACGATCGTGCTTTCCGTCGCGTTAGCTGCGGTCGGCAAGATCGGCAGATGGCGGCCGCTCTGGCTGGCCGTCCCGGCAGGCGCGGGGCTGATCTGGGCGCTCGCGATCGGCCCGGCCGCGGCGCTGGCAGGCTTCACCGCCGGGCCCCGGCAGGTCGCGGCCTACTTTGGCGGCATCGCCGGGAATCCCGGCCGGCTGCTGCACCTGAGCGCGGCCTTCACCGGGCTGGGCCAGTGGCTGCCCCGGCAGCTGCCGCTTGCGCTTATCCTGGCCGCGGCGGAAGCGGCGGCGGCGCGCTGGCTGAGCTGGCTGCACACGGACGAGCAGTCCGCCAGGCCGCCCCGCCCCGGGCTGATAGTGGCGGCCCGGCGGCGGTACGCGACGGCGGCCGTCCGGTCCGGCGGCGTCGTCACCCGCGATGGCGGAGCCCTGGGGGTTGACCAGGCGGCCGGCGGCCGGGCGGCTATTTCCTGGCGCGCGGCCGAGGGAGGCGTGCTCGCCGTAGGCGCGGCCGACACCGGGCCAGGACCGGCCGCGACCAGCTTCCAGCTCGTGCACGCGGCGATCAGGCGGCGCAAGCCAGTCATCGCCGTCGATCTGACCGGGAGCCCATGGCTGGCCGGATCGCTGGCCGCGGTATGCGCCGCGGCGGGTGCTTCCCTCTATCAGTTCGGCACGGCCGGCCCCGCATCCTACGAGCCGCTGCGGGGCGGCGATCCGGTCCGCGCTGCCGCACTCGTGACGGGGATGCTCGACTGGACGGGGATCACTGATTACCGCCGCCGGGCCTGCGCCGCCTACCTGGGCGACGTCTTCGCGGTGCTGGCCATCGCCCCCGGCGACCCGCGCGAGCCAGTGCTCGACGACGTCCGGCGCCTGCTGAGTCCCGCCGCGCTGCGGGCCCGGCTTAACCACGTTCCCGCCTACCATCCGCAGCGGAGCGCGCTCGCGGAGCGGGTCGCCGCCTCGGCGAGCCTGATCGAGGCCGACCCCGCCGCGCTGTCGGCCGTTGCCGTGCAGCTGACAGCGCTACGCGACTCGGCGATCGGCCGCTGGCTGTGCCCGGCCAGCGAGCGCATCAGCCTGGGCCAGGTCGTGCGCGAGCGGGCGGTCGCCCTCTTCACGCTGGATAGCGGCGCGCACGGGCCGTCCGCCATCATGATCGCCGGGTTGCTGGCCGGCGACGCGATGGCTCTCTTCGCTGAGCTGCGCGATATCCCGGTGAGCGGGGACGGCCTTGCCTGGTTCAACGGATGCGAAACGCTTGACCGCGCGGCACTCGCCGAGCTGGTAGCCCGCGGCGGCCGGGCCGGCATGACCGTCCTGCTCACCACCGCATCAGAGGCTGCGGCGGTCAGGCTTGCCGGGAGCGTCAACGTGCTCGCGATCCACCAGCTGGCCGATCCGGAGGCTGCCGGGCAGCTCGCGGTCCTTACCGGCGGGGGCGCGGTTTTTACCGGCGGGGGCGCGGTCATCACGGGCGCAGGCGCAGGCCTCGCGGGTGCGGGCGCGGGCGCTGGCGGCCCAGGTTCCGCGGCTGCGCCGCCTGGTGCCGCCGTCCCGCTCGTCCCGGCCGCGGCGCATGACGCTGGTGCCCCGGCGGCTGCGTCCGCGGTGCCGGACTGGGCGCGGCGGATGCCCGCCCCCACGGCTGCCGGATCATCAGCCGGCCCCGGATCGGCTGCCTCGGTGCCGGGACCGGCGGCGAATCATCCGTTCAGCAGGAAAGGCGGCCCGGCGGTGACGGCGGACTCCCTCCTCGGCCTTGGCGAAGGCGCGTTCACGCTGGTCGTGAGAGGTGCCGAGCAGCGGATCCTGCCGCGGTGCCAGGCCGTGCCCGCCCGCATCCCCGGGAGGCCAGCATGACCCCCCGGGAGGCCGGCATGACCCCCCGGGAGGCCGGCATGAGTCCCCGGGAAGCCGGTATGAGTCCCCGGGAAGCCGGCAGCACGGCACCGCCGGATGGCAGCGGCCGCGGCGGGGCGGGCATGGCCGCCCGCGCCCGCCCGGGGGAGCGGGACCGGCCACACGGCGCCGTGCCCGCTCCGGACGGCGCGCGCGTCCGCGGTGACCGGGTGTACGTCGGCTGGCAGTACGGGCTGCTGCATCCCGATCCTGGCCCGCAGCCGCGGCGGCCGGTCCCGCCCGAGGCGGAGCAGCTCAACCCGGGCTGGCTGGCGGCCCAGCGCCGCGAGGAGAACCTGCTGGACCGGCCGCTGAAACTGGCCTGCGCCGCGTCGGCGGCGCTGGTGGCACTGCTGCTGGCGCTCTGGTGGCTCGGTGCGCTGAACGCGGCGCTCACCGGACTGGGGATCATCGCCTGCCTGGTCCTCGCTGTCCGCAGCGGGCGGGCGGTCCGGGCCGGCGAGCGGGACCTGTCGTCCCGGGTCGCGGCGGAGCGGCAGCGGGTCGAGGTGATCCGTGCCGCCCAGCAGCACGCGCTGGCCACGTGGCAGGAGACGCACGCGCGGCTGTTCAGGGAATGGCAGTCGCGCCGCGAGGCCTTTGACCGGCAGCTGAACTGGTACGCGGTGTCCCTGCCTGCCGGGATCGACCGGGTCGACGTGGCCGGCGGCACCCTTTCCGGCTGGTCGGCGATGCTCACGATGGTCGCCGCTCCGCGGCTGGAGGCGGGCGGCGAGGTCACGGTGCTCGACCTCACCGAGGGCGGCGTGGCACGCGACCTGCTCGCGGTGGCCGCCCGGTCCGGCATCGAGCCGCTGGTCTGGGTGCTGCCCACGGACCTGCCCAGGCTCGACCTGGGATGCGGCCTGAGCCGGGAGGCCCTCGCGGACCTGCTGGCCACCACGGTGAGCGTCGGCGGACAGCCCGGCGTCACGGCTGACCCGTCGAACGACAACGCGATCCTGGAGCGGGTCCTGCAGGTGCTCGGCGACGGGGCCGCAATCGCCCAGGTCACGGCGGCGCTGAGAGCGCTGGCCCAGGTCGGTGATCCGCGCGGCGACCTGGGCGCCGGGCTGCTCAGCGCGGAACAGCTTGCGCAGATCACCGCGCTGTACGGCCGCGGCGCATCGGACCGGGTGGTGATCGACCGCGCGTGGGCACTGGAGTCCAGGCTCCGCAAGCTGGACAGCCTGTCGCCGGCGCCGGTGCGCCTGCCGCCCAGCAGGCTCCGGGTAGCGTGGCTGGACCGGCGGGCAGGGGCGTTCGGCAACAAGGTGCTGAGCACCTACCTGACGGCCGCCATGACGCAGCTGCTCCGGCAGTCGCCCGCCGCGGAGGCCGGGCAGTGGTGGCAGCACACCCTTTGCGTGCTCGGCGCCGAGAAGCTCACCGGCGACGTGCTTGACGGGCTCTGTGATGCGTGCGAGGCTTCCGGGACCGGGCTGGTCGTCGCGTACCGCTCGATTCCCGCGCACGTGAAGGAACGGCTCGGCCGGGGGAATGCGGCCGTCGCGTTCATGCGGCTGGGGAACGCCGAGGACGCCAGGACGGCCAGTGAGCAGATCGGCACCGAGCACCGGTTCGTGCTCACCCAGCTGACGGACACCGTGGGCACCTCGGTCACCGACACGGGCGGTGATTCCTACACCAGCACGGTTGGCACGTCGGACTCGGTGGCCGACTCGGTGTCGTCGAGCGTGACCGAAGGGCGCAGCCGCGGCCGTGGCAGCAGCCATCAGGACGCGCTCGCGCCGTTCGGGCACTTCACCGGGTCGGCGAGCCGTGATTCAAGCTACTCGCGCGCCGTCTCGGATTCACGTTCGCTCACCGAGGGCATTAACGACAGCACTGCGTGGGGCCTGAGCACGTCCCGGGCAGTCGGCGGGAACGAGTCGCTGGCCAGGACGGCCCAGCGATCCCGCGAGTTCCTGGTGGAGCAGCATGAGCTGCAGCAGCNNGGAAGGGCGGCAGGTGGTGCTTGCCGACGCGAACCCGGGCATCATGGCGCTGCCGACCGCGACCCTGGCGAGCATGGAAGACGCGCGCCGGGCGCCGGAGACCGTGGTGCCCGCCCGCGGGTGGCCGGCGGGTGCGCCCGGCGCCCGGCCGGCCGGCGCAGTTACTGGCGCCGGAGCGGGGCGTGCTGGTGACGGTGCCGGTGG
>PMSW01000082.1 GCA_003168215.1 Actinomycetota bacterium | reverse complement strand
CAGGCCGGCGGCAGTCCGGAAAGCCAGGCCGACGGCAGTCCGGACGGCCAGGCCGGGAGTTACGGGCCCGGCATGGCGCCGGAAGAGCCGCCCGACGAGCCCGGCCACGAGCACAGGGACGTGTCGGGTGGCTGGCTGCGGCCTGCGGTGTTCGGCGCGATGGACGGGCTCGTCACCAACGCTTCCCTGATCGCCGGAGTCGGCGGCGGCGGCGGATCACCGCGCACGCTGGTCCTCACCGGCCTGGCGGGACTCGCCGCCGGCGCGTTCTCGATGGCCACCGGCGAGTACGTGTCCGTGTCGTCGCAGAACGAGCTTGTCGCCGCCGAAGTCAGCAAGGAGCGGCTCGAGCTAGAGAACCATCCGGACGCCGAGCGGCGCGAGCTCGCCGAGGTATTCAGGCAGCGGGGCGTGGATGCCGACCTGGCCGACCGGGTGGCGTGGCAGGTCTCCGCACATCCGGAGCAGGCGCTGCTCATGCACGTTCGCGAGGAACTCGGGGTTGATCACCAGGACCTGCCGTCGCCGGTGACCGCCGCGGCGGCCTCGCTGGTGACGTTCGCGGCCGGTGCCCTGATCCCGCTGCTGCCCTACCTGGCCGGCTTCGACTCACTCGCCGCGGCGCTGATCCTCGCTGCCATCGCCGCTTTCCTCGGCGGCGGCGTGGTGTCAAGGATCACCAACCGGCCGTTCCTGCGCGGAGCCGTGCGCCAGTTCGCGCTGGCCGCCGTCGCGGCCGGGCTGACGTACGCGATCGGGACGCTAGTGCACTCGGTATCCCACTGAGTCCCGGCTGCCCCATAGCCAGCGTGTCGCGGGCCACCGGATCCCATTCCGCCTGATCGATGCCCCGATGGTCCTTGCCGGAGCGGACCAACGGGGCAGGGTACAGACGGGACGGGGGAGGGTTACCAGGATTCGGGGCCGAACGATTCATCCGCCTGACCGCCGCTGGCCGAGAGCAGCTCAAGATCGGCCTCGACCATCATGGTCACCAGCTCCTCGAAACCGATCGTCGGCTCCCAGCCGAGCTGGTCCTTCGCCTTG
The DNA here is from genome assembly GCA_003168215.1 of Actinomycetota bacterium. Taxonomy (GTDB): domain Bacteria; phylum Actinomycetota; class Actinomycetes; order Streptosporangiales; family Streptosporangiaceae; genus Palsa-506. The sequence goes on along the minus strand of PMSW01000082.1, from coordinate 51,716 downwards.
GACGGGTCCGCGCACAGATGATCGACCTCGGCAGGCCGGATGAACGCGGCATCGCAGACCACATGGTCGCGCCAGTCCAGCCCCGCGATCTTGAAGGCCAGCTCCACCAGCTCGGCTACCTCGTGCGTGACGCCCGTCCCGATCACGAAGTCGGCCGGGTCGTCGCGGGCGAGCATCAGCTGCATGGCGCGCACGTAGTCGCCGGCGAAGCCCCAGTCCCTCCTCGCCTGCATATTCCCGAGACGCAGCTGGCGCTCGTAGCCAAGCTTGATCTTGGCGACGCCCAGCGACACCTTGCGGCTGACGAACTCAGCACCGCGGCGCGGCGACTCGTGGTTGAACAAGATCCCGGACACCGCGAACATCCCGTAGGACTCGCGGTAATTCTGGGTGAGGAAGTGCCCGTACGTCTTTCCCACCCCGTAGGGGCTCCGCGGGTGGAAAGGGGTCCGCTCGGTCTGCGGCGACTCCCGCACCTTGCCGAACATCTCCGACGACGACGCCTGGTAAAACCGGATCTGGCCGTGTGCCGGGCTCCGCGAGGCGCTGATCCCGCTGCACACCCGGATCGCCTCGAGCACCCGCAGCACGCCGAGCCCGGTAACCTCGCCGGTGAGTTCCGCCTGCTGCCAGGACATCGGCACGTAGGACATCGCCGCCAGGTTGTAGACCTCGTCGGGCTGCACGCGCTCGACCGCGGAGATGAGACTGCCCTGGTCGAGCAGGTCACCGCGGACCAGCCGGACGTCGCCGACCAGCTGCCTGATCCCGCGCACCCGCGGGTTCGCCTGGCCCCGGATCAGGCCCCAGACCTCGTATCCCCGGGCATGCAGGTGCTCGGCCAGATAGGACCCGTCCTGCCCGGTAATCCCGGTGATCAGTGCGCGCTTTGTCAGCAGAGTCTCCGCTCTTTTCGGGCCACGCCGCTCGCTGCGGGCAAATCAGGCTACGTCGCCGCAGCTTACCGACATGACGACGGCCCGGGCAGCCGCCGGGACCCGGCGGCTGGCAAGGTACTCCCTGGTAATGTTCGCTGCTTACGGGGTCACGCGGGCTCGTCTCGGCATCAGCGGCGGCCAGCGGCGGATGAGGAGGCATGACCTGCGTGAGCACCACGGACCGCAGTCTCCGCATCGCCATGCTGTCCTACCGGAGCAAGCCGCACTGCGGCGGCCAGGGCATCTACGTGCGCCACGTCTCCCGCGAACTCACCGCGCTCGGTCACCACGTCGAGGTCTTCTCCGGCCAGCCCTACCCGGAGCTTGAGCCAGGTCCGCTGCTGCGCACCCTGCCGAGCCTCGACCTGTACCGGGAACCTGACCCGTTCCGCACGCCGCACCTGCGCGAGTACCGCGACTGGATCGACGTCCTCGAGGTCGCTGCGATGTGGACGGCGGCATTCCCCGAGCCGCTCACCTTCAGCCTCCGGGCGCTGCGCGCGCTGCGGCAGCGGCCCGGCGACTTCGATGTCGTGCACGACAACCAGGTGCTCGCTTACGGGATGCTCGGCATCCCGCGGCTCGGCCTGCCGCTGGTGACGAGCATTCATCATCCGATCAGCGTGGACCGGCGGATCGAGCTGGCAGCTGCCACCGGCTTCGCCCGGCTGTCCAAGCGCCGGTGGTACGGATTTGTGCGGATGCAGGGCAGGGTCGCCCGCCGGGTCGGCCCCGTGCTCACCGGCTCGGAGTCCTCCCGCGACGACATCTGCCGCGATTTCCGGGTGCTGCCGGAGAATGTGCACGTCATCCCGCTCGGCGTCGACACCCGGCTGTTCCACCCGCGGCCAGGGCCGCGGGTGGCCGGCCGGATCCTCGCCGTCGCCAGCGCGGACTCGCCAGTCAAGGGAATCCCCGCCTTGCTGAGCGCGGTGGGAAAGCTCGCTACGGAACGGGACGTCCATCTCATCGTCGTCGGCAAGCCGGCCGCTGGCGGCCCGACCGAGACGCTCGTCTCCGAGCTCGCGCTCGGCGACCGGGTGCGCTTCGTCACGGGCATCAGCGACCTTGAGCTTGCCGAGCTGGCCGCGAGCGCCGAGATCGCCGTGGTGCCGTCGCTGTACGAGGGTTTCTCGCTCCCCGCCGTCGAGCACATGGCGTCGGGCACCCCGCTGGTGGCGAGCCGCACCGGCGCCCTGCCCGAGGTGACCGGTGACGCAGCCGTCCTGGTGACCCCCGGCGACGCCGAGGAGCTGGCCGCCGCGCTGCGCCGCCTGCATGACTCGCCGGGCGAGCGCGCGCGCCTCGGCGACGCCGCATGGCACCGGGTGCAGGAACGTTTTGCCTGGCCGGCGGTCGCCCGCGCGATCGTGACCCAGTATCACCGCGCGATGGAAGGAGCGGCGCCCTGCTGACTGTCGATTTCGCCCGTTTTCCCGTCCGCCCAGGTGACCGGGTGCTCGATCTTGGCTGCGGAGCGGGCCGGCACGCGTTCGAGGCACTCAGGCGCGGCGCGCACGTGGTGGCGCTGGACACCGACGAGAGCGAATTGCGGCAGGTGTCCGGCATGTTCGCCGCGATGCTGGCGGCCGGCGAGGTCCCCGCCGGCGGCTCGGCCCGCGCGGTGGCCGGGGACGCGACCGCGATGCCGTTCCCCGATGACTGCTTCGACGCGGTGATAGCGGCCGAGGTGCTGGAGCACATACCGGCTGACCAGGCTGCCATGGATGAGCTGGCCCGGGTGCTGCGGCCCGGCGGGCTCGCCGCCGTGACCGTGCCGAGCTGGCTGCCTGAGCGGATCTGCTGGCGGCTGTCCGACGACTACCACAATGTGCCCGGCGGCCACGTGCGGATCTTCACCCGGCCCGAACTCGAGGCGAAGCTGGCCAGGTCCGGCCTTGCAGTGGGCGGCCACCATCATGCCCACGCGCTGCACTCGCCGTACTGGTGGCTCAAGTGCGCTGTCGGCGTCAGCAATGACGACCACCCGCTGGCCAGCGCCTACCACAGCATGCTGGTCTGGGACATCATGAAGAAGCCCGCCGCGACCAGGCTCGCTGACCGCGTGCTCAATCCGCTGATCGGCAAGAGCCTGGTTATCTACGCGGCCAAGCTGGCCGATGGAGCCGGCGACGAAAGCCGCGGGCCGGCTAGCAGAGCCGCGACCGGCGCAGCCAGCAACGGCCGGCCGGACAACAGCCGGCCGGCCAGCAACGGCGAGGCCAGCAACGGCGGGCCGAGCGGAAGCGGGGCGCAGCCGGAGGGGGCACATGCCGGGGCGTGACGGCCTGGCAGGCGCCGCGACGCCTGCGCGGGTGCCGCCGGCCTCGGTGCTGCCGTCGGTTCCCGGGGTCCTCACGGCCGAGCAGATCCTTGCCACCGGCCGCAGCATCGCCGCAAGCCAGCAGCGGGACGGGGCGATCGGCTGGCCCGACGGCCATGCCGACCCGTGGAATCACGTCGAGTGCGCGATGGCACTGAGCGCGTGCGGGCTCCGGGATGCGGCGCGGCGGGCCTACGACTGGCTGCGCGCCGGGCAGCGCCCGGACGGATCATGGCCGAAGGCGACAGCAGGCGGCTTGATCGTCGATACCGCGGCGGAGAGCAACCAGGTCGCCTACCCCGCCGTCGGGGTATGGCATGAGTTCGGCGTCACCGGCGACGAGGCGTTCGCCGCCGCGATGTGGCCCACGGTGCGCCGGGCGACCGAGTACGTGCTGGGTCTGCAGACCGCGCGCGGCGAGCTTGGCTGGGAGCGGACGGCAGCCGGCACCGCTGCTCGTTATGCCCTGCTGGCGGGCTGCTCCAGCGTGCACCAGAGCCTGCGATGCGCGATCGCCCTCGCGGAGTACATGGGCGAGCCGCAGCCCGACTGGGAACTCGCCGCCGACCAGCTCGGGCACGTGGTCGCCTGCCATCCGGAGGCGTTCGCCGACAAGAGCAGGTTCTCGATGGACTGGTATTACCCGGTGCTCGGCGGGCCGGTGCGCGGCATCGCCGGGCAGCAGCGCCTGGCCGCGGGCTGGGATACGTTCGTGGTCCCTGGCCTTGGCGCCCGCTGCGTCAGCGACCAGCCGTGGGTCACCGGCGCGGAGACCTGCGAGCTCGTGCTCGCGCTGGACGCGGTGGGTGACCGCGCCCGCGCCGCGGAGCTGTTCGATGCCGTCCAGCACCTGCGGGATCCGCGGGGCGCGTACTGGACCGGCTGGCAGTTCGTCAACCAGGCGCATTACCCCGCCGAGCAGAGCAGCTGGACAGCCGCCACGATCATCCTGGCCGCCGATGCCCTGTCGGGCACGACCGGCGGAGCCGGGATATTCCGGGACGCGGCGGTCAAGGGCTGGTCGGCAGCCGGCCCCGTCGACGGCACCGCGTGCGGCTGCGGGCAGCCGGGTCAGGCGCCCGGACCGGGACCAGCCAGCGCAGGGAACGCCGGGCGCGCCTCAGCCGATACCGGGCCCGGTCCGCTCGAGCACCCGTAGCGAGCCCTCGTGCCGCACCTCGGTGAACCCGCCGGACCGCATCGCACGGAGGTAGACCCGGTACGGCGGCTGGCCGCCGTCCGCCGGGTCGGGGAAGACATCGTGGATGGCCAGCGCGCCGCCCACGGCCAGCCACGGCGCCCAGCCCTCGTAGTCGGCCTGCGCGGCCGCATCAGTGTGGCCGCCGTCGATGAACAGCATGCCGAGCGGCGCCCGCCACAGCCCGGCCACGTCTGCGGATCTGCCGACCACCGCGATGACGTGCTCCTCCAGCCCCGCGGCCGCGAGGGTCGACCTGAAGTGCGGCAGCGTGTCGAGCCGCCCGGTGACCGGGTCGACCAGGGCGGGGTCGTGATACTCCCAGCCCGGCTGGTTCTCCTCCGAGCCGTGGTGATGGTCCACCGTCACGACCAGCTGGCCGGCCTCCCGCGCTGCCGCCGCCAGGTAGATCGTGGACTTCCCGCAGTAGGTCCCGATCTCGGCGACGGGGCCGATCCGCGCGTAGGCGGCGGCGGTCTCGAACAGCGCCAGGCCCTCGGCTGGCGGCATGAATCCCCTGGCCGCCTCGGCCGCCTGCCGGATGCCCGCGGGCAACGCGTGCTGCATGACGGACAGTCTCCGCCGGCCGCCCCTTGTCCGGGCGAGGCGGGTCATGCTCTACTCCGGATGGGCGGGCCGTGCGCTGCAAACAGCCCGTCGCCCCGGGCCGGCGGCCGGCCAGCCGCTGACCGGCACACCCGACTTCCGAGGGAGACCAGTCGATGAGGGTGCGCGTCGACCGGGACGCCTGCGAGGCCAACGCCGTCTGCGCCGGCCTGGTCCCCGGGGTCTTCGAGGTCGGCGACGACGATAACCTGCGCATCCTGCCGGACGAGGTGCCGGCCAGCCTGATCGCGGCGGTACGGCTCGCGGTGCGCTCCTGCCCGAAGGCCGCCCTCCGGCTGGAGGAATAACCGCTGGCCCGCCACCCTGATTTCATTACCGTGGAGGATCCGGCCCGCCGGAGCGTGCAGATCCTCCACGATCATGGATGCGGGCGGCCTGCCGCGGCTGTGTTGTACCGCGGCGGCCGTGTCCTCCTGCGGCGGCCGTGTTCTACAGTGCGGCTATGCGGGTTGCGCTGTGCCAGTTGCCGATCAGCTCCGCGCCGGCCGTCAACCTGGGCCGGGTGCGGGCGGCCGTTGCCGACGCAGCCAGTCAGGGCGCCGGGCTCGCCGTGTTCCCTGAGGCCACGCTGGCCCGGTTCGGCAGCAACCTGCGAGTGGCGGCGGAGCCCCTCGATGGCCCGTTCTGCCGTGGCCTTTCCGGCATCGCGCGGGATGCGGGCGTCGCCGTGGCGGCGGGAGTCTTCGAGCCGGCCCCCGGCGGGCGCGTGTACAACACCGTGGTCGCGTACGACGCCGACGGCGGGCTGGTCGCGGCCTATCGCAAGATCCACCTCTACGATGCGCTCGGCCAGCGCGAGTCCGAGCTGGTCGCGGCCGGGGACGAACCCGTGCTCTGCGATCTCGCCGGGCTCCAGATCGGCATTCTGACCTGCTACGACATCCGGTTCCCCGAGCACGCGCGGGCGCTCGCCGCTGGCGGCGCGCAGCTGATCGTGGTGCCGGCCGCGTGGGCCGCCGGGCTCTTCAAGGAGGAGCACTGGGTCACCCTGGTCCGCGCCCGGGCCATCGAGAACACCGTGTGGGTGGCGGCGGCCGGCCAGGTGCCCGACCCTGCCGAGCCGGCCGCCGGCGCGCCGACCGGGATCGGCCGCAGCATGCTCGTGGACCCGATGGGCACGGTCAGGATCGACCTCGGACCGGGCCGCGGCATCGCGGTCGGTGACGTCGACACCGCGGTGACTGCCCAGGTCAGGGACGTGCTGCCCAGCCTGGAACACCGGCGGGAAGACGTGTTCGGGAAGTTCTGGAATTTCCGTCAGGACGGATAACCCGGCGCGGCGGCTAAGATGCGGCCCCGCGGGACGGGGCGTTCACCACGGCATCCTGCAGGGTGGCCATCTCGTCATCGCTGACCTGCTCAAGGAACCTGCGGATGGTCAGCCTTGCGGTGCCTGCGCACCGCCCACGTGCCCGCCGCGGTGAGGACGAGCGCCGCGATCACGATGGCGAGCCCGGTGCCGACCCGCTTCTCGACGACGACGTAGGCGGACCCGGCCAGGTAGCCGAGCATGCAGTACCCGACGCCCCAGAGGATGCCGCCGACCGCGTTGAAGAAGAAGAACGTTCGATACGGCACCTTCGCCGCGCCCGCGGCGGCCGGGACCACCGTGCGCAGGATGGCGACGAAGCGGCCGATCAGGACACCGAGGCCGCCCCTGGCCTGCAGCGTTGACCTGGCGCGGGCCATCCCGCCGGGAATCCGCTGGAGCGCGCGAGCAGCGAACAGCCGGTCGCCCAGCCGCCTGCCTATCTCATAGCCCACCAGCGGGCCGAGGATCGCGGCTGCCACCACCACTGCCGCGAGCAGCACGATCGAGACGTGCCCGCGGCTGGCCAGCACCCCGCCGAGGACCACCGCCGCCTCGCCGGGCAGCACGAAGCCGAGGAAGACCGCGGTCTCGCCGAAGACAAGCGCCGCGACCACCAGGTAGGCGGCCCAGCCGCTGAGGTGGGTCAGCCCGGCAGCTATCGAGCCCAACCGGCTGCCCCCTCTGTGAGTAGTCGCGCTGCCCCAGTCCCATGTTTCCTGGGCTTGCCATGGTCTAGTAGGAGATCACGCGTCGTCCGGCTCGGTCCAGGAAAGGGGGCGGTGATGCCAGCCACGCCCCCTCCATTCTCCGCGATCAGCCCCGCGGGCGGCTACGTACGGCAGCAGAACGCATTCACCGGGCGGATCACCAGGGACGGATCGAGCGGATACCCGGCAGAGCCGGGACGGTACCGGCTGTATGCCTCGCTGGCCTGCCCGTGGTCGCAGCGCGCGCTGATCGTGCGCAGGCTGCTCGGCCTCGAGCAGGTGATCGGCCTTTCCCTGGTCGATCCGATCAGGGATGAACGCGGCTGGCGGTTCCCGGCCAGCCAGGGGGGCCGGGACTCGACCGGCGCGCGGTTCCTGTCCGAGCTCTACCAGGCCACCGATCCTCTTTACACGGGATGGTGCACGGTCCCGTGCGTGTGGGACGCCAGGACCCAGCGGATCGTCAGTAACGACATCCCGCAGATCACCGTCACCCTGGAGACCGAGTTCAGCGACTTCCACCGGCCAGGGGCGCCGCGGCTTTATCCTCCCGGCCAGCGCCGCGAGATCGACGCGGTCAGCACGCTGATCTTCCATGCCGTCAACAACGGCGTGTACAAGGCGGGCATGGCCATGACGCAGGCGGCCTACGAAGAGGCATTCGACGTGCTGTTCGCCACCCTGGAATCCCTGGAGGAGCGGCTGGCCCGGCGCCGGTTCCTGCTCGGCAGCCAGGTCTGCGAGGCTGACGTGCGGCTGTACCCGACGCTGGCCAGGTTCGACGCCGTCTACTACGTCCACTTCAAGTGCAACCTGCGCCGGCTGGTCGACTACCCCCATCTCTGGGGTTACGCCAGGGACCTCTTCCAGCGACCCGGATTCGGCGACACCACGGACTTCGGCCAGATCAAGCGGCACTACTACCAGTCACAGGACTGGATCAACCCGTCCAGGATCGTGCCCAAGGGCCCGTTCGTCAGCTGGCTCGAACCCCACGGCAGGGAGCGCCTTTCCGGCTGATCCGGTCAGCCGGCCGGGACCGCACTTACCACGCCACTGGCCGCCATGGCAGGTAGCCTGGTGCCCGGAACCAACAGCTAAGACCAGCTTCGGAAGAGGGCGATGTCCGCCGTGTCTGCTGAGTCCCCGCGGGTACCCGCGGATCTCACCGAGCCAGCAAACGGCCGCTCCTACCCGGCGGCGCCAGCACGGCCGTCCGGGAAGAGCGCCGCTGCGGCAGTGCCTGCGGCCGCTGATCACGCAGCGGGCGGCGATCGCTCGGCGGGCACCGATTTCGGGTCGAATCAATGGCTCGTGGATGAGCTTTACCAGCGCTACCAGGCCGATCCTGGCTCGGTCGACCAGGCGTGGTGGAACTTCTTCGCCGACTACCAGCCGGCCCCGGTGGCGCCAGCACTGGTAGCGCCGGCACCGGTAGCCCCGGCACCGGTGGCGCCGGCGCCTGTCGCATCAGCGCGGCCAACGGCGCCAGAAGCCGCAGCCCCGGCCAGGGCAACGGTGCCTCCCCCGCCGGCCGGCGCCAGCGCGGTCCGCCTCCGCGGCGCAGCCGCCAGGACGGCGCAGAACATGACCGCGAGCCTCGCCGTTCCCACCGCGACCAGCGTGCGCGCCATCCCGGCCAAGCTGCTGGTCGACAACCGCATCGTGATCAACAATCATCTCAGCCGGGGCCGCGGCGGCAAGGTCTCCTTTACCCACCTGATCGGCTACGCCGTGATCAGGGCACTCGCCGCCGCGCCGGAGATGAACTACTCCTATGCCGAGGCGGACGGCAAGCCGGTGCTGGCCGAGCCGGAGCATGTCAACATCGGCCTGGCGATCGATGTCCGCAAGGACGACGGATCGCGGCAGCTGCTCGTGCCGAGCATCAAGTCGGCGGAGAGCATGGACTTCCGCCAGTTCTGGATGGCCTACGAAGATGTGATCCGCAAGGGACGGACCGGCAAGCTGACCGTCGAGGACTTCGCTGGCACCACGATCAGCCTGACCAACCCGGGCACGATCGGCACCGAGCACTCTGTACCGAGGCTGATGGCCGGGCAGGGCTGCATCGTCGGCGTCGGGGCGATGGAGTACCCGGCTGCCTACCAGGGTGCGTCCGAGGAAACCACGGCCAGGCTGGCCATCAGCAAGACGGTCACGCTGACCTCCACGTACGACCACCGGATCATCCAGGGCGCGCAGTCCGGCGACTTTCTGCGCCTGATCCACCGCCTGCTGCTCGGCGAGGACGGCTTCTACGACGAGATTTTCCATGCGCTGCGGATACCGTACGAGCCGGTCCGGTGGGTCAGGGACATCCCGGCCGGGCACGAGGATGACCTCAGCAAGGCCGCGCGCGTGCACGAACTCATCCACGCCTACCGGGTGCGCGGCCATCTCATGGCGGACACCAACCCGCTGGAGTACAAGCAGCGCAAGCACCCTGACCTGGACATTAACGAGCACGGCCTAACACTCTGGGATCTTGAGCGAGACTTCGCCACCGGAGGCTTCGGCGGGTCGCCGCGAATGCGGCTGCGGGAGATCCTCGGCGTGCTGCGCGACTCGTACTGCCGCACTGTCGGCGTCGAGTACATGCACATGCAGAACCCCGAGGAACGTGCCTGGCTGCAGGCGCGCGTCGAGCGGCCGCACGGCCGGGCCGAGCACGACGACCAGATCCGCATCCTGTCCAGGCTCAACGTCGCCGAGGCGTTCGAGACGTTCCTGCAGACCAAGTTCGTCGGCCAGCAAAGGTTCTCCCTGGAGGGCGCCGAGTCGCTCATCCCGCTGCTCGATGCGGTGCTCACCGAGGCTGCCCGCGCGCAGATGGACGAGGCCGTCATCGGCATGGCGCACCGGGGCAGGCTGAACGTCCTGGCGAACATCGTCGGCAAGTCGTACGCGCAGATATTCCAGGAGTTCGAGGGGAACCTGGACCCGAGCACCACGCAGGGGTCCGGTGACGTGAAGTACCACCTGGGCGCGGAGGGCGTGTACGCGCCGGGCGGCGGTGCCGGCATCAGGACGTCGCTCGTCGCCAACCCAAGCCACCTGGAGGCGGTCGACCCGGTGGCCGAGGGCGTCGTCCGCGCCAAGCAGGACGTCATCGACATGGGCGAGCCGGGCTTCACGGTGCTGGCCGTGCTCATTCACGGCGACGCGGCCTTCGCCGGCCAGGGCGTGGTGGCCGAGACGCTCGAGCTGTCGCAGCTGCGCGGTTACCGGACCGGCGGCACGGTGCACATCGTGGTGAACAACCAGGTCGGCTTCACCACCGCGCCCGAGTACTCCAGGTCGAGCGTGTACTCAACGGACGTCGCGCGGATGATCCAGGCGCCGATCTTCCACGTCAACGGCGACGACCCGGAGGCGGTGGTCCGGGTCGGCAGGCTAGCGTTCGCCTACCGGCAGGCGTTCAAGAAGGACGTCGTCATCGACATGATCTGCTACCGGCGGCGCGGGCACAACGAGGCGGACAACCCGTCCTTCACCCAGCCGCTGATGTACGACCTGATCGACGCGAAGAGGTCGACGCGAAAGATCTACACCGAGTCGCTGATCGGGCGCGGCGATATCACGATGGAGGAAGCCGAGCAGGCGCTGCACGACTACCAGCTCGAACTCGAGCGGGCGTTCACCGAGACCAGGGACGCGGCCAGCGCGCCGGCCGAGCCAGGCGCAGTGGTCAGGCCGCAGCCGGATGCCCGGCAGCCCGCCAGTCACGAGCAGGTTCGCACGGCGATCACCGACGAGACCGTCAAGCGCATCATCGACACCCAGCTGAACATGCCCGACGGCTTCACCGTGCACCCGCGGCTGCTGCCCTTGCTGCAGCGCCGGGCGACGATGGTCTCCCAGGATGCGATCGACTGGGCGACCGGCGAGCTGCTCGCGTTCGGCTCCGTCCTCATCGACGGTCACACGGTGCGGCTGGTCGGTCAGGACACCCGCCGCGGGACCTTCGGCCAGCGCCATGCCGTCGTCGTCGACAGGCACACCGGGGCGGAACACACTCCCCTCCGGCAGTTCAACAGCGAGACGGTCAGGTTCCACGCGTACGACTCGCTGCTGTCGGAGTTCGCCGCGGTGGGATTCGAGTACGGCTACTCCGTCGCCAGGCCCGACGCGCTGGTGTGCTGGGAAGCTCAGTTCGGTGACTTCATCAACGGCGCGCAGACGATCGTGGACGAGTTCATCAGCTCGGGCGAGCAGAAGTGGGGGCAGCGCTCCGGCGTAGTGCTGCTGCTGCCGCACGGCTACGAGGGCCAGGGTCCTGACCACTCCTCGGCGCGGATCGAGCGGTTCCTCGAACTCTGCGCGCAGGACAACATGACCGTGGCGATGCCGACCACCCCCGCCAGCTACTTCCACCTGCTCCGCTGGCAGGCTCTATCATCGCAGGTCAAGCCACTGATCGTGTTCACCCCCAAGTCGATGCTGCGGCTGAAGACGGCTACCTCGCCAGTCGCTGCGTTCACCTCCGGCTCGTTCCGTCCCGTGCTCGGCGAACAGCCAGGCACCGACGACGCGGCGGTACGGACGGTGCTGCTCTGCGCGGGCAAGATCTACTACGACCTGGCAGCGAAGCGGCAGGCTGACGGGCTGGCAGGCACCGCGATCGTCCGGGTGGAGCGGCTGTACCCGCTGCCCGCGGACGAGCTCCTTGCCGAGCTGTCCCGGTATCCGGGCGCCGAAGAGGTCCGCTGGGTGCAGGAGGAGCCCGCCAACATGGGCGGCTGGCCGTATATGGCCCTGCGCCTGGGTGATCTGCTCGGCCGGCCTATCCGCCTGGAGTCGCTCCCGGCCAGCTCGGCTCCGGCGGGCGGCTCCGCCAAGGCGCACGCTGCCGAGCACGCCGACCTCGTCAGCGCTGCGCTGCGCCCGCGCCGATAGCCGATGTACTTCACTGACCGCGGCATTGAAGAGCTCGCCGACCGGCGCGGAGACGATGAGGTTACCCTTGGCTGGCTGGCCGAGCGGCTGCGCGAGTACGTCGATCTCAGCCCGGAATCCGAGGCGCCTGTCGACCGGCTGGCCAGCTGGCTAGCCCGCCTGGACCAGGACGAGGAGTAGCACCTGCCGGCCGCCGGAGCAAGGACCGCTGCAAGCTGAGCTCGGCATCGCTCGCGATACATCTTGACTTTGGGGTGACACGATATATCTTCTGTATCGTTGGCAACCACGGACCGGAGCCCGCCGGCGGGCACTGCCAGCCGTGCCTGGAGGGAAGGGAACCACGATGCCGCGCTGGATCGTCGACGCCGCCAAGACTCTCGAGTTCGACGGCGTGGCGGCGCTGCGGGTACGGGTTATCTCCGGCACCGTGGCAGTCCTCGCATCCGAGAGCGCGCCCGCCGTGGACATCGCGAGCCTGAAGGGCCAGCCGCTGCTGGTCAGCCATGAGGCCGGGATCCTGACGATCACCTACGAGGATCTCTCCTGGGATGGCCTGCTCGGCTGGCTCCGCCCGCAACGGCATTCAGCGGAAATCACTGTCACCGTGCCCCGCGGCTGCCCGACCCAGCTCGGCGTCGTGAACGCGAGCGCTATCGTGTCCGGGATCTCCGCGAATATTTCCGTCAAGAGCGTCTCCGGAGACATCACCCTGGACGGCGTGACCGGCAAGGTGGACGCGAAGACCGTATCCGGCGACCTGGAAGCGCGCGGGCTGGATGGCGGGATCGCGTTCAACTCGGTTTCCGGAGACCTGACGCTGGCCGGAGGCTCGGTGCGCGAGCTTGACGCGAAGACGGTCGGCGGCAAGGTCACCGCTGACGTCGACCTCCGCGCCGACGGAGGCCTGCGGGTCACCACGGTCTCCGGCGAGGTGGCAGTCCGGCTGCCTGCCGACACCAGCGCCGAGGTCGACCTCCGGTCCACCTCAGGCCGGGTGCGGACCGGGTTCGAAGGCCTGCAATGCGCCCGCAGCACTGGCTCGAATACCGTGGCGGGAACACTCGGAGCTGGCGCGGGCAAGCTGACCGTCACCACTTTGTCGGCACCTATCAGCCTGCTCCAGCGAGGTCAGCCATCCTGCTCCGAGGAAACGCCGGGCGGCCCGGCGGGTGACGCCTGATGAGCCCGGTCTTCCGGCACGGCAGGCTCCGGCTGTACCTGCTCAAGCTGCTCGATGAGGCGCCCCGGCATGGTTACGAGGTCATCCGGCTGCTGCAGGACCGATTCATGGGGGTATACGCTCCTTCGCCAGGCACTATCTACCCCAGGCTGGCCAGGCTCGAGGAAGAAGGCCTGGTCACGCACGACGATGTGGCCGGGAAGAAGGTGTACCGGATCACCGACAAGGGCCGCGCGGAGATCCAGGGCAGGCTCGAGGATCTGGCGGATCTCGAGGAGGAGATCACCGAATCGGTCAGGGACATCGCCCGCGAGGTCACCGAGGACGTCCGTGACACCGTGCGGAACCTGCGCGAGGAGCTGACCGCGGCGTCCCGGGAGGTACGGGACGGCAAGGAGCGTGCCCGCGAAACCGCGAGAGAGCAGGCCAGGCGGGCCCGTGAGCAGGTGCGGGACAGCGCCAGGCAGGCGCGCGACGAGCTGCACGGTGCGGCCAGCGGACAGCGGACTGGCGGCGCGGACCGGGCGGGAAGNNGCGGGAAGCGGCGCGGACCGGGGCGACCGGGCAGCCTGGCAGGAATGGCCAGGCTGGACCGGCTGGACCGGCCGGCCTGGCTGGCGCGGCTGGCCCGACCTTCCTGGACGGCCGCGGCGCCCCGGGGTGCCGCTCTCGGCGGCCAGGCCAGACGCAGGCATGGCCAGGGACCTCGAGCGGATGGCACTTGGTTTCGCCAGGGACCTGCTGTCCACTGCATGGCGCACAGAAGCCGTCGGGACGGATGCTCTCACCGACCTGCGCAGCATCCTGGAGGATACGCTGACCAGGATCAAGGATGAGATCTTCGGCGGCACGGGCCCCCGGTCCGGGGACGCCGGCGGGCAGAGCACCGACCGCACCGACCGCACCGACAAGGGCGACGCCTGATAGCCGGATCCCGCTACGAGCGTTCCGCGTTCATTGCAGAGTGAAGACGACCTTGCCGAAGAGATCACCGGAGATCATCGCGGCGAAGCCGTCGGCGGCACTCGCCAGCGGCAAGGTGCGGTCGATCCTGGGACGGACGCCGGTCTGCTCGCAGAATCTCAGCAGCCGCCCGAGCTGATCCCGCGTCCCCATGGTGGATCCGATGACGGACAGCTGCAGGAAGAAGACGCGAGACAGGTCGGCCGGTGGCATGGATCCGCTGGTCGCTCCCGAGATGACGATGGTCCCGCCCGGTTTCAGCGCGCGCAGCGAGTGCGCCCAGGTAGCCTCGCCGACCGTTTCCAGCACGGCATCCACCCGCTCGGGCAGCCGCGCGCCCGCGGGGAATACCTGATCCGCGCCGAGTTCGATGGCCCGTTCCCGTTTGGCCTCGCTGCGGCTCGTCGCCCACACCCGGTAGCCAGCGGCCCGGCCGAGCAGGATCAGTGCCGTTGCGACGCCGCCGCCGGCACCCTGGACGAGAACGGTCGCCCCCGGCTCGAGCCCGGCCTTGCCGAACAGCATGCGGTAGGCGGTCAGGTACGCGGTCGGCAGGCACGCGGCCTCGGCGAAGGACAAGCAGGAGGGCTTGGGCAGCAGGTTCCGCCGGGGTACGGCGACTCGCTCGGCGAACGTCCCGTCATACCGCTCCGATAGCAGCGAGCGGGACGGGTCAAGGGTCTCGTCACCGCCCCCGGTCTCCGGGTCCCCGATGACCGCGTGGATGACCACCTCGTTGCCGTCCTCATCAAGTCCGGCCGCATCGCAGCCAAGGACCATGGGGAGCCGGTCTGCGGAAATACCGACGCCGCGCAGGGTCCAGACGTCATGGTGGTTCAGCGACGTGGCCTGCACCGAGACGGTCGTCCAGCCTTGCGGCGGCGAGGGATCGGCGTGCTCACCGAGGGCCAGCCCGGCCAGCGGGTCGTCGGCATCGGTACGTGCGGCGGTGACAGCGAACATGCGTGGACCCTAGCGGAGTGAGGCGGGAGACAGCGAGTGGGCCCGGAGACGCTGAGTGAGACGAGCGCTGCGGAAGGCGAGACTGTGCGGAGAATCGTGTGCCATACTTCGGTGGGGCAATGGCCCAAAAGAACCCCGCAGGTGAAGGATCTGAGTGGATCTCACCGCTTACGCTGAGCTAGCGGTGCGCCTCGTCAACTCTGCTGACAGTGGCGAAGAGCACGCTGACAGGCTGAGCAACGCTGAGACGTTCCGCGCGCTGGTGGCGGACCGTAGTCATCTGCATGGGCAGATTACGCGTAGCGACGTGGAAGCTCTCCGGCAGCTCCGGGAGGAGCTGACTAGCATCTTCATGGTGTCGGCGGAGGGTGATGAGCCGACGGTAGCCGAGCGGCTGAATGCGCTGCTTATTCGCTACCCCGTTCATCCGGTGATCTCAGGTCATGATAATCAGCCCTGGCACCTGCATTTGAGCGAGGGCGGCTCGGTAGCTGACAGGTACGCGGCCGGCGCCGTTATTGGCCTGGCGACGATCGTCACCCAACTCGGCGCGGACAGGCTGGGCGTTTGCACGCTGGCTTCCTGCCACGGCGTCTTCATTGATGCCAGCACTAACCGATCCCGGCGCTATTGCTCGGAGCACTGCGCTAGCAGGGCGAATGTCACCGCCTTCCGCGCCCGGCGGCGCACCGGGGCAACTGGCCCTGCCTCGACCGCCGCGGGCTAGGGCCAGCGACCGGCCACGGGGGCATCGGCAGCATCATTGGCCGATCCGCCATCACGACCTGATCGGATTTCACCNNTTCACCACGACCTGATCGGATTCCGCTATCATGACCTGATCTGACTGGGTAACGCACAGCGACCAGGGCAGCCGGTGACCCGGCAGTGATGCGCATGATTCGGTGGCTACATACCGGTTACGAATTGTTTCCGCCGGGTTAACGGATGCGGACACTGGCCGCCCGATTGTTTCCTTTGGGTGAACGGAAGTGATGGGCCTCCCCGAAAGCCGCGGGCTAGCCGGCCGCCGATGGGGACTGGCCGGCCGCAATGGCCCCCCGACAATCGTGATTCCGCTGTCCCCCATCAGGCAGTGATGCCATCGATGGCGCGCTTCGACTAGGCACGCCGATGGCCCGGCAGTGACATGCGTTACCGAAATGACGCCAACTGGCTGCTTCTCACGGCCAGAGTCGATCATTACCATGAGCCGTACTAACGGGCAGTACCGTGCCCACACACGCGGACCGGGAAGAAGGGTCGGGCATGGCTCCTGGTGCCGTCTACCACTCACAGGAAGGCCACGACGATGAGTGACCTCTCGCAGGTTCCCCCACGGCTGAAGCGGGAAGTGGGCCTGCTGCCGCTCTTCATGGTCTCGGCCGGATCCGTCATCGGTTCCGGCTGGCTGCTCGGCGCGCTCAACGCGTCCATAGCCGCCGGGCCCGCCTCGATAATTTCCTGGGCGATCGGGGCCATCCTGCTGATCGGCATCGCGCTGACGTACGCCGAGCTGGGATCGACCTACCCGATCTCGGGCGGCACCGCGCGCTTCACCTGGATCCACACCGGGACCCTCGGCGGTTTCTTCGCCGGGACTTTCTCCTACCTGCAGGCCGTCGCCATCGCCCCGATCGAGGTGGAGGCCTCGCTGACCTACGTGGACGGCAAATGGACTTGGTTGGGCCTGGTCAACACCAAGGGGCTGCTCACTGGCAAAGGCCTCGTGGTCGCCGTGTTGGCGATGTTCCTGTTCATGGCCATCAACCTGGCGGGCGTGAAGTGGATGGCCGAGGGCAACACCATCGCGATGATCTGGAAGATCGGCGTGCCGGTGCTAACCATCATCTTTATCATCGCCCACTCCTTCCACAGCTCGAACTTCACCGCCGGCGGGGGGTTCATGCCGTTCGGCATCAAGGGCGTGCTCGTGGCCCTGCCGCTGGGAGTCATCTTCGCCCTGGAAGGCTTCGAGCAGGCCGCCCAGCTCGCCGGCGAGGCCCGCAACCCCAGGCGGGACGTCCCGATAGCCGTGGTCGGCTCGATGCTGCTGGGAGCGGCGCTTTACATGGCCCTCCAGGTCACCTTCATCGGGGCCGTCAACCCGGCCAACGTGGCGCACAACTGGCTCACCCCGTTCGGCGCCAGCACTGGCAACTTCGGCCCCTACTACTCGCTGGCCACGGCGGCCGGCCTTGGCTGGCTGGGCTGGATCCTGATCATCGACGCGGTGATCTCGCCAGGAGGCACCGGCCTGGTGTACCTGGCAGGCACCTCCCGGCTGTCGTACTCGCTGGCCCGCGTGCGGTTCCTGCCGCCGGTCTTCGCCACGATCGACCGCCGCGGCGTGCCCTGGTTCAGCATCCTCTTCGGCGGCGTGTTCGGCTGCTTCCTGTTCCTGCCGTTCGGTGGCTGGGCCAAGCTAGTCGGAGCCATCACGGCGGCGTCCTCGTTCATGTACAGCTTCGCGCCGGTCGCCGCTATCTCGCTGCGCAGGAGCGACCCTGACCGCGAGCGCCCCTACCGGGTTCCCGGCCTCCAGGTCATCGCCCCGATCAGCTTCGCCGTCTCGGGCCTGATCGTCTACTGGAGCGGCACGACGAACCTGGTCAAGCTCGACCTGGCAGTGGTGTTCTTCCTGATCCTGTACGCCATCGCCCGCATGGTCGACCCGGCCCAGGCCCCGATCGACTTCCGGGCCGGAGTGTTCTGCGTGCCCTGGATCGTGGGCCTGACCATCTTCTCCATCTTCGGTGGCAGCTACGTCGGCGGCTACCCAACGGTCTTCGGCATCCACATCCACCATCACCTGCCGTTCTGGTGGGACATCGGCTCGATCGCCGTGTTCAGCCTGATCGTCTTCTACTTCGCCATCAACACGCGCCTCGGCCCGGAGCGGGTCAACGCCAACGTGATAGAGGCCGTGGCCGACGCGCACCAGGAGGATCTCGATCTCGGAATCGGCGAGCCGGCCTGACGGCCGCCAGCCCGAGCCGAGCCGCGGGCCCCGTTCCCACCTTCCGGGAACGGGGCCCGCGGTGTTGCGCCGCAGGCGTCAGCCGCGGCGCAGTGGCCAGTACCGGAGCAGGACCCGGCCCTCGATGAGCTCCGCCGTGACCGGGCCGAAACTGCGGCTGTCGATGGCCCCGGCCGCCGGGTTGTCGGACGCCAGCCACCAGCCACCGGACTGCCGCCGCGCGGCTCGCTTCACCAGCAGCATGTCCGTGCGACCTGGATGACGGGCGATGACGATCTGGCCAGGCGCGATCCGCCCGCGCCGGGCCGTGCGCGAGGCGGCGTCCGCGGCCCGCTCCCGCTCCCGCGCTCCGCGCGGCGTCCGCAGCACCAGCAGCCAGTCCCCCGGCCTCAGCGCCGGTTCCATGGACCGCTCCGCCACGGCGATCCGCCATAGTGGCCAGCGCATCGAGCCCTCCCTGATTGCTGTCACGAGCACCGGGTACTGTCGGAATCCGGTATCCATGATCCGACATGAGAGAAGGAGATCAATGAGGCTGCTCGCACGTCTCCTCGAGCCGCGGGCCACGGCGCACGCGCACTGCGACCTTCCCTGCGGCGTCTACGACCCGGCACAGGCCCGGATTGAGGCCGAGTCCGTCCGCGCGATCTGCGAAAAATACCAGCAGAACGACGACCCGGCGTTCCGTACCCGCGCGCTGCAGATAAAGGAGGAGCGGTCCGAACTCGTCAAGCACCACCTGTGGGTGCTGTGGACGGACTACTTCAAGCCCCCGCACTTCGAGAAGTACCCGCAGCTGAACCAGCTGTTCAACGAGGCCACCAAGCTGGCCGGCGGCGGCGGCGGCACCAAGAGCAGTACCGAGGTAGCCACGGCCGACAAGCTGCTCGCCAAGATTGATGACATCGGGAAGATCTTCTGGGAGACCAAGCAGGGCTAGGTCACCTCAGCCCGCTATCCTGCTGGCCAGTCAAGGGCCGCGCGGTCGGTGACCGCGCGGCCCTTGACTGCGTGCGGCCCTGGTCGCCGCGCGGCGCGTCAGCGCAGTGGCTCGCTGACGGTAAGTTGCAGGCAGGAACCGGCGGCTGGGCCAACGGGATGCTGGCCGGCCTCGTGGAAGGGCAGACGTGACCGAAGAGACGACCGCAGCGGCGACCAGGCAGGCCGCCAGCGCCGCGGCCCGTGACAGCGCCGCGGCCCGTGACGGAGAGTCCGTTCACGGCGCGAGCCGGGCCGGCGCTGCCAGGCCCGCTCACGGGCAGCCGACCGACGATCGCGAGACGCGCGACCAGGTAACTGCTCGCGACCAGGTAACTGTCTGCATGCCGGCCGAGGGCGCCTACCTGTCCGTGCTGCGTACCGCGACGGCCGGCCTGGCGGCGCGGCTGGACTTCACCCTGGACGAAATCGAGGATCTGCGCATCGCCGTGGATGAGGCCTGCGCCATGCTGCTCGGCCAGGCCGTGCCGGGTACCGGCCTCGAATGCACCTTTACCCTCGGCCGCGATCTGATGACTATCTCGGTGTCGGTACTTAGCCAGACCGCCAAGCCGCCCGCCAGCGACACCTTCGCCTGGACTGTGCTCTCCGCCCTGGCGGGAAGCGTCGAGGCGCGCGTCGGCCCAGGCAACCGGCTCACCATCGTGCTGCAGAAGAGCCGCGAGCCATCGGGGTCGGTGTGACGGGGGAGATCGAGGTTCGGTTGACCGAGGAGTTCGAGGTCCCGGTGGCCGGGCCGGCCGGGGAACATGCGGACGGCGATACCGCCGCGGCTTCGTCAGCGGAGCTGCCTGACTTCGGGCATGCGGCAGACATCGATGCCATCGACACCGGCGACGCTGACACCAGCGACGTCGGGGAACGGGCCGCCGGGGACAGCACGCCGGCCGACGGGCACGACGCGCCGGGCACATCAAAGGTCCATGCGGTCCGCGAGCGGAGCTACGCAAGGGGCCTGTTCGCGCAGCTGGCGGTGCTCCCGGACGGGGACGACGAGCGGCTGCGGATCCGCGGCGAGCTGGTCGAGATGCACCTGCCGCTTGTCGAGTACCTGGCCAGGAGATTCCGCAACAGGGGCGAATGGCTCGACGATCTGACGCAAGTGGCCACGATCGGGCTGATCAAGTCGATTGACCGGTTCGACCTGGACCGCGGGGTGGAGTTCTCCACCTACGCGACACCGACCATCGTCGGCGAGATTAAGCGGCACTTCCGCGATAAGGGCTGGGCCGTCCGTGTCCCGCGGCGGCTGCAGGAACTCAAGCTGGCGCTGACGAAGGCCATCGGGGATCTCGCCCAGCGGCAGGGACGCGCGCCGACCGTCGCGGAGCTCGCCACTCACCTGCAGATGACCGAGGAGGAAGTCCTCGAGGGCCTGGAGTCCGCGAACGCCTACTCGACGGTGTCGCTGGACGCCCCCGACTCCGGTGACGAGGATGCGCCCGCGGTCGCCGAATCGCTGGGCATGCTCGACGAGGCCCTGGAGGGCGTTGAGTATCGGGAATCACTGAAGCCGCTGCTTGAGCAGCTGCCGCCCAGGGAGAAGAAGATCTTGCTGCTCCGCTTCTTCGGCAACATGACGCAGTCGCAGATCGCGACGGAACTCGGCATCTCCCAGATGCATGTTTCCCGGCTGCTTGCCAGGACGCTGACGCAGCTGCGCGAAGGGCTGACCAGCGAGGACTAGCCGGCTGAGCCCGGCGGGCCCTGGGGGGGCGCCGGGCGTCCGCCGGTCAGGGCACGCAGGCTGGGCGGGACCAGCAGCGCAATGAACCCGGCGGCCGTCAGCGCGAGGGCCGGCACCCCCCAGGCGTACCGGTGCCCTTCGACAAGGTAGATGCCGACGATGCCGGTGAAGAGCTGGGTCAGCAGCGCAGGAGTACGGCTCCATTGCCTGGCCCGGGCCAGGCCGGCAGCCACGTAGCCGAGCGCAACGGCCGTGCCGAATCCGATCACGGTCAGCGCGACGCCGCTGTCTGTCCGGTAGGACCGCCCTGCGGCGGCATCGATCGCGGACAGCACCGATGCGACGCACACGACGGCCGCCTCGGCCGCTTGCACGGCTGCGGCCGCTCGCACCGTCAGCGGGCTTTGCAGCATTTCCGTACTCCTCACGAAGATCGCTACCCTGAGCGCGTGCGCGCGCTCCTGATCGTCAACCCACATGCCACGTCAACGACCCGGCTCGGCAGGGACGTCATCACCCGGGCGCTGGCGTCCGCCGTGGAGTTGGCGGTCGTGGAAACACGGTACCGGGGTCACGCGGCCAGTCTGGCGGGTGCCGCGGTCCGGGCCGGTGATGGCCTGGTGTTCACGCTTGGCGGCGACGGCACGGTCAATGAGGCGGTTAACGGAATAGTCGGGGCCGGCCTGGCTGACACCGACCGCAGGACGGCTGCCAGCTTGCCTGCGCTCGCTCCGCTGCCAGGCGGCAGCGCGAACGTTTTCACCCGCGCCCTCGGGCTTCCCGCTGACCCGGTGGAGGCCGCAGGGCGGATCCTGAGCGGCCTGGCAGCAGGCCGGGATCGCAGCATCGGCCTCGGCCTGGCCGGCGACAGGTACTTCACCTTCAACGCAGGCCTCGGGCTCGATGCCGAGGTCGTGCGCCTCGTTGAGGGCCTGCGCGCGCAAGGCCGCACGGCCACCCCCGCGCTGTACATAAGGATGGCCCTGCGCCAGTATTACCGGGTCACTGACCGGCGCCATCCGGCACTATCGCTCGAGCGCGACGGCAAGCCGCCAGTAGGCCCGCTCTTCCTGGGGATCGTCTCCAATACCGCGCCGTGGACCTACGTGGGACGCCGGGCCGTCCAGACCAACCCGGAGGCGGGATTCGACTCAGGCCTCGATGTCCTCGCCTTCCGCAGCCTCCGCACGATCGGCACCTTGCGGGCGCTCCGCCAGATGCTGTCCTCCGCTGACCGCTCACCCCGCGGGCGGCACCTGGTCAGCATGCACGACGAGGCCGGGCTGACGATCCGGGCCGACCGGCCGGTCGCGCTCCAGGTCGATGGCGAGTACGTGGGCGAGCGCGAGTGCGTTACATTCCGGTCCGTTCCGCACGCACTCCGGGTAATCATCTGATCGCGCCGACAGCACATAGCAGATGACATTCCCTGATAAAGGCATATCCGCGGCTAGCCCGGGCCGATCCGGCATCAGGAGCAGGCGCCGGCGCACTCGCCCGAGTCGTCGATCGCGGGCGTCATTGTGATTCATCTGACACCGGAATCCGTCCGAACCTTTGCCAAAGACCCTTGCGGTTGATCGGCGACCTTGAGAGGCTTATATCGCTCCCGGGGGCGGCGCGCCAGCCACGTGCCTCAGCCTCATCAGGTCAGGGCCTCGCGGTCGTGACTTGACGGCCTTGCCTGGGAGCGAATCGGGACGCAAGTTCCGCTGACTGGTTAATACCTCATATTCGGGGCATCAACTTCCCCGATGTATGGCCTAGCTCGTGAAATCATTCACAAGCACAACTGAGGTGACGGGCCACCGGCCACGGCTCCGCCCTCACAGAGGAGTGGACCTCATGGACTGGCGTCACCACGCCGTCTGCCAGGACGAGGATCCTGAGCTGTTCTTCCCGATCGGAAACACCGGGCCAGCACTGGTCCAGATCGAGGAGGCCAAGCTCGTCTGCCAGCGCTGCCCCGTGCTTGAGCCTTGCCTGCAATGGGCACTCGAAAGCGGGCAGGATGCTGGCGTGTGGGGCGGGCTGAGCGAGGATGAACGCCGGGACTTGAAGCGGAGGACCACTCTGGTCAGGGCACGCGCGCACGCCTGAGCATGGTGGCCTGCGGCACCAGTGACACGCCGCGGCCTGCAGCACCCGGCCGCCGGTTTCTGGCTATCCAAGGGCGAACTAATCTGCGGGATGCCGGCGAGCTACTCCGCGGGATGCTCAGCGCCGGGAGGCCACTCCAGCGGAAGATCGACCATAACTGTGGTGCCGCCAGCGGCCCGCGGCGAGATCTCCAGTCGGCCGGCTAGCTCGGTCACCACGAGCGTGCGGACGATCTGCAGGCCAAGGCTGGTGGAGGAATCAAGATCGAACCCCTGCGGAAGCCCGGCGCCATTGTCAGTCACCGTGACGATGAGCTGTTCCGGGCGCCGCTCGGCGTGCACGGTGAGCGACCCGGCTGGCGTCTCGCCTGACGGGCGGCACAGACCATGCTGAAGTGCGTTCTGCAGAAGTTCGGTCAGTACCAGCGCAAGCGGAGTCGCAACGGATCCGGGCAGCAGCCCGAACCCGCCGGACAGCGCCGGCGTAACCTGCGCCTCGGCTGCCGACACCTCCACCGCCATCATGGCGACGCGACCGGCGATGTCGTCGAAGTCCACCGCCTCCTCTGACGTCTGGGAGAGCGTCTCGTGGACGAGGGCGATCGAGCCGACCCGGCGCACCGCCTCCTCAAGCGCGGCGCGTGCATCCGGCGCCTGCAGCCTCCTGGCCTGCAACCGCAGCAGCGCAGCCACCGTCTGCAGGTTGTTCTTGACGCGATGATGAATCTCCCTGATCGTGGCGTCCTTGGTAATCAGCTCCCGCTCGCGGTGCCGCAATTCCGTCACGTCCCTGACCAGGATCAGTGCGCCGGCCCTGGATCCGTCCACGACGAGCGGGATGCTCCGCAGCTGCACGACCGAGCCGTTGCCATCGACCTCGGACTCCCGGGCCGCACGGCCGCTGGCGGTCAGCATCAGGGATCCGTCCCGGGATTCATAGCGCGAGCACAGCCGGGCCGTCACCCGGCCGAGCTCGGCTCCCACCAGATCAGCGGTCAGGCCGAGCCGCCGGTAGGCGGACAACGCGTTCGGGCTGGCGTAGGTGACCTTCCCCGAGCGGCCGAGCCGTAGCAGGCCATCGCCGACCCGGGGCGACCTGACCAGCGCGGGCGCCTCGCCCACGCACGGGAACATCCCCGCGGCCACCATCTGGGCGAGGTCATCCGCCGCTCTGAGGTAGGTAAGTTCCATCCTGCTCGGGGTGCGCGCCGAGCTGAGGTTGGTAGACCGCTCGATCACGGCGATCACCTTGTCGTCATTCAGGACCGGAATGGTCTCATGGCGCACCGGCACGCCATCCGTCCACTCCGGGTCGCCTTCACGGCAGATGCGCCGCTCCCGGCGGGCAACATCCAGGAAAGGCCGCCCCCCGGCGGGCAGGACGGATCCGACAACGTCATCGGGAAAGGCAGTCGGCGCCGTTGTCGGGCGCATCTGCGCCAGCGCCACCCAGCCTGCCTGGTGCCGGAGCGGCGCCCACAGGACCAGGTCCGCGAACGACAGGTCGGCCAGCAGCTGCCAGTCGGAAACCAGGGCGTGCAGCCAGTCAAGGCCGGCCTCGGTGAACTCCGCATGCCGGCGGGCCAAGTCGGTCAGGGTGGGCATCTCGCCATCATCGCACCAGGCCCTGTGCCCAATCCGTCCGGTTCGCCGGTCGAGTGGGCGCAGTCCTGGTACCGGGGTGACCGGTCCAAGATCGTCACCAGGCTGCGAGGCCGGGGCCGTGAGCGCCGGGGTCGTGAGCGCCGGCATCTGCCCGGTGCGCGGCTGATAGCGTCGCGCGCATGAGCGAGGCGAAACCGGCAGGCCAGGCACCGGCGCACGGCGGCGCGCAAGCCGTCGCCGCTGCGCTCAGGCACGGCGCGGCGACCATGTTCACGCTGTCTGGCGGTCACGTCTTCCCGCTCTATGACGGCGCGGTCAAGGCAGAACCGCCGATGCGCATCGTCGACGTCCGGCACGAGCAGACGGCGGTGTTCGCGGCAGAGGCTACCGCCCGGCTCGCCCGCGTGCCCGGGCTCGCCGTCCTCACCGCCGGCCCCGGGATTACCAACGGCGTGAGCGCGATAACGACGGCACATTTCAACGGGTCGCCAGTGGTAGTGCTCGGCGGCCGCGCGCCGGACTATCGATGGGGCTCAGGGAGCTTGCAGGAGATAGACCATCCGCAACTGGTCGCGCCTGTCACCAAGCGCGCCTGGACCGAGCACGAGGCCGACCGGGTCGGCTCATCAGTCGACGAGGCGTTCAGGCTCGCTGCCGCCCGGCATCGCGGGCCGGTCTTCCTCGACATCGCGCTGGAGGCGCTCTTCGGCCAGGCAGGCGGGACCGGCCAGGCCGGCCGCACCGGCCAGGCCGGCCGCACCGGCCAGGCAGGCGGCAGCGGGGACCAGCGGGACACGCCCGATGCCGACTCGATCAGCGTTATCGCCGGGCTCCTGATGGCTGCCCGCCGGCCGGTTCTTGTCCTTGGCTCTGACGTCTGGCTGGACGGCGCGGACCAGGCAGCCCGCCAGGCGGCTGAGGAACTCCGGCTGCCAGTGATCGCCAACGGCCAGGGCCGCGGCGTGCTGCCGGCCGGCCATGAGCTACTCGTCACTCGGGCTCGTTCCGTGGCATTCGGCCAGGCTGACCTGGTCATTGTCGTGGGCACGCCGCTCGACTTCCGGCTTGGCTATGGTGAGTTCGGCGGGCGGGACGGGGCGCCGCGTGCCCAGGTCGTGCACGTGGCCGACTCCGCTGTCCAGATCGCCGCTCATTGCCCGCTCGCTGCTTCTGCCTCCGGCAGCCTGGCTGGGTTCTTCGCCGGCCTGACCGCGGCCGCCGGCCCGGCTGCCCGCGGCTGGACCAGCTCCTGGCTGCCGCAGCTGCAGGCCGCTCGCGACAAGGCGGTGGCCGCGGATGCGCCGCTCCTGTCGAGCGACGCAGACCCCATCCACCCGATGCGGATCTATGGCGAGCTGGCGAAGGTCCTCGACAGTGACGCCGTGGTAATCGGCGACGGCGGGGACTTCGTCTCTTACGCGGGCAAGTACATCGAACCGCAGCGGCCGGGCGGCTGGCTGGACCCTGGCCCCTACGGATGTCTGGGGACCGGCCTTGGATACGCGATTGCCGCCCGGATTGTCCGTCCGTCCGCGCAGGTAGTGCTGCTGCTCGGGGACGGTGCGGCCGGATTCTCGCTGATGGATGCCGACACCCTGGTGCGGCACCAGTTGCCGGTCGTCATGATCTGCGGCAACAACGGCATCTGGGGCCTGGAGAAGCATCCCATGCAGGCGCTCTACGGCTACGACGTGGCGGCCGACCTGCAGCCGCAGTGCAGGTACGACCAGGTAGTAACCGCGCTGGGCGGGGCAGGGGAACTTGTCACCAGCCCGGCCGGAATCGGCCCCGCCCTGCGCCGCGCCTTCGACTCAGGCGTTCCCTACCTCGTCAACATCAGCACCGACCCGCAGGTCGCCTACCCGCGTTCCACCAGCGGCATCTGACCGGCCGGGCGGAGTCACCTCTTTCGGCTGTCAGCGGCTACCCGGGTTTGAAGCCCCTGCACGCACTCTCGCCCCTCATGCCCTACGTACCCCACCATCGCGCTCTCGCCGGGACCCGATCTCGTGATCCCGAAGGATCCGCGCCATCTGATACGCCAAATCCTTCGTGTTAACGAATGACCGGGTCCGGGCGATGCGTGCCGCTGGCGGGGCGGCCGAGGCGCCGGAAGGGCGGCTGTATGCGCAAGCCAGGAACCGCTCCCTGGCGACCACCACGCGCTCGATGGTGCCCGCTCCCACCACAGCGGACGGGTCTTCGGATGGCCGGGCGCCGGGTGGCGGGTCTTCGGGCGGCCGGGGCGCCGGGTGCCCGGGCGCGGGAATCCTCCTGGCGCGGAGCCACCGCCGCGACCGCGGCCTCGGGCCGGGGGCAAGCAGCCGCGGGGTGCCGAGCACCGGCACGTCCCCGCTGCGGAGGGCTGCTGCCGTGTCGGACTCGCTGACAACGACCTGAACTGAAGCGCGCAGGCCGACGGCAATGAGCATGCTCGCCCCTTGCTCGCTCCCTTACTCAACCGATGACGGCGATCAGGTCGCCTTCCTGGATGACGTCACCCTCGGCCACGGCCAGCTTCGTCAGGATGCCATCGCCCTCAGCGAGGACGGGAATCTCCATCTTCATCGATTCGAGGATCACGAGGGTGTCCCCGTCATGCACCTGATCCCCCTCGGATGCCACGACTTTCCACACGTTCGCGACCATCTCCGCACGGATCTCGGCCACGTGCACCTCCTTGCGTCATCGCCGGCGAGCCGCCGCCAGGGCTTCCGGCACCATCATTGTCGCTGTCAGCCCGGCGCGGGCCGGAGCCGGGCAATCACCGACGTATCGTAGGCGCCGCTCGTGAACTCGCTGCTTTCCAGCAGCTCAGCGAGGAAAGGGAGATTCGTCTTGGGCCCGGTGATCACGAAGGCCGAGACCGCCTCGGCTGCCAGCGCCAGCGCCTCTTCCCGGCTCCCGCGGTGCACGCACAGCTTTGCCAGCAGCGGGTCGTAGAACGTGGTCACCTCGTTCCCGGCTGCGTAGCCCGCGTCCACCCGGATGCCGGGGCCGGCGGGCTCGGTCCACTCGGCGATCACCCCCGGACTCGGCAGGAACCGGCGCGGGTCCTCCGCGTAGACCCGCAGCTCGATCGCATGCCCGCTGACCGTGACGGCGAGCGGATCGAAGCTCACCGGCTGCCCGGCGGCGATCAGGAGCTGCTGCTCCACCAGATCGATCCCGGTGACCAGCTCGGTGACCGGGTGCTCGACCTGGAGCCTCGTGTTCATCTCCAGGAACACGAAGTCGTGCGCCGCGGTGTCCACGAGGCACTCGACCGTCCCGGCACCGCGGTAACCGACCGCCTCGCCAGCACGCACCGCCGCCGCCTGCATCCTGTGCCGCAGCCCGGGGGTGATCCCGGGCGAGGGGGTTTCCTCGGCGACCTTCTGATGCCGCCGCTGCACGGAGCAGTCCCGCTCGCCGAGAGCGACCACGCGCCCGTCGGCCAGCCCGAGTATCTGCACCTCGACGTGGCGGGCATGCTCGATGTAGCGCTCAAGCAAGATCGCGGGGTTGCCGAAGAACCGCTCCGCGCGGGAGCGGGCCGTCTCGAAGCCGGCGCGGAGCTCGGCGGCGTTAGCCGCGGCACTCATCCCGATGCCGCCGCCCCCCGCCGCGGCCTTGATCATCACGGGATAACCGAGCCGGCCGGCCTCGGCCTGCGCCGCCGCCGCATCGGTGACCGGCTCCCTGCTGCCCGCGGCGACGGGCACGCCTGCCTGCTCCATGAGGTTCCTGGCGCTGATCTTGTCGCCCATCTGCTCGATCGCCGGCGGCGGCGGCCCGATCCAGATCAGTCCCTCGGCCATGACCCTGGCCGCGAAGGACGCGTTCTCCGCCAGGAAGCCGTAGCCCGGGTGAATGGCGCTGGCGCCGGTCCGCCTGGCGGCGCCGATCACCGCCTCGGCATCGAGGTAACTGCGGGCGGGCGGCGGCGGGCCGAGCAGCACCGCCTCGTCGGCCTCGCGCACGAACGGCAGGTCCGCGTCGGCTTCGGAATAGACCGCTATCGCGCGGATCCCCATCCTGCGGACCGTCCTGATCACCCGGCGCGCGATCTCGCCGCGGTTCGCGACGAGAACGGATTCGAGCATCCGGGCAGCCTACAGGCGGCCTGGCCGCCACCAGCAGGCGGCTTGGCCGGTACCGGCGCGGCCTGGCCGCCACCAGCAGCAGGCGGCTGGCCGCCACCTACACGCGGCTTGGCCGCCGTCTGCCCGCGACCTCGCTCAGCGCCTCGATGACACCCGCGTCGTACTCCGAGGAAGTATCCAGCCGGAGCCGCTCCAGCGCATCCGCGCTGCGATCCCGGTCGGTCGATCCGCCGACCAGGTCGTCGAAGGCGTTGGCAGCGCGGATGATCCGGCTGCCGACCGGCGGCACTGGATCGTTCCCGCGGGCCGGCAGGCTCTGGCAGCGGACCAGTTCCGCCACCCGGTCAAGCACGCCGGCCTTCGCGATCACCTCGGCGCCCAGCTCAGCGATGCGCTGCTGATCGCCCCGTGACACTAGTACGGTGGCGCCGCCGGGTATCGGATCGCGCAGTGACAGCTGCCCGATGTCATGCATGAGGGCGGCGTACTCCAGATCCAGGAGATCGGGCTCGCTCATGCCTAGCTCCCGGCCGACGGCCACGGCGAGCACGCTGACCCGGTGCGAATGGCCGCTCTCCACGTAGCCGCCCACCTCGGTGACCCTGGCAAGGGCACGGACGGTCTGCAGGTACGTCGAGCGGATCCCGGCGTAGCGCCGGAACGCGAGCTGGGTAACGAGCAGCGGGACGACGAAGACAGCCAGCCCGGTAATTCCCATCACCTCGGTCGCGAAAGTGATGATCATCGCGGATGCGCCAACCGCCGCGCCGAGCGGCCACTGCACCCGCATCTCGTCCCAGAGCGCGACTGCGAACCTTGCTCCGAGGTCGTCGGCCCTGATCAGGGCTCCGATCACCGCATCAACGAGGCACCCGAATATCAGCAGGACCGTCATCACGCCAGCCGCCAGCCACCACTGGGTGGCGATGAGGTGAAGGCCGGCCAGCGGCCGGAAGATGAAGGCAACGCAGGACACCGCGACAAGCCGGGAGGCCATCCCGGTCACGCCGACCGACCGGCCTGCCGCCATGTGGGGCAGCGCGCCGATGGTCATGCCGATCGCGGCCACCGCGATGACCTGCAGCGCCGGGACCGGGGGCGGCGGCAGGTGACCCGGCAGGTACTTGACGTAGAGCAGCAGCGCATAGGCCATCGCCCCGGCGGTGGCAATCGGCGCAGCCTCGCGGCCGCCGGGCAGGGCGAGCCTCAGCAGCTCGCCGAGGGCGATGAGAATGCCGAACGCCACGGCGACATGGACCGCGGCGGGCCGGATATGGACCGCGGCGGTGTGCGCGATCGCGGCAACCGTCAGCATCCCGGCGGCGGCGAGCAGCAGCAGCCGGCCGGAGTCCATGGCCTGCCAGGACGACCAGCGCTCCGCCGGCTGGTGGTGGGCTGTCACCGCCGCCTGCCCGTCACAGGCTCTCGACCACCCGCAGCGGCGCGGTCGGGTCATCGTGGTCCTGGGCCGTCACGGTCTGATGGTCAAGCGGAGCGGCGGCGGGCTCGGGCAACGTCCAGCCCTCCCGCTGCAGGGCGGTGATGAACGCCTCCACCAGCGCGGGATCGAACTGGCTGCCTGCTCCCTTACGGAGTTCCCTGACCGCCTGGTCAATACCGCGCGCCTGCCGGTAAGAACGGTTCGATGTCATCGAATCGAAGGCATCGGCGACTGCGATGATGCGGGCGAATTCGGGAATCTCGTCGGCGGCGAGGCCCATCGGGTAGCCCTTGCCGTCGATCCGCTCGTGGTGATGCATGATGCCGGTGAGCGCCTCGTCCAGGAAGCCGATCTCCCTGACGATCTCCAGGCCGCGCATCGGGTGCAGCTGGATCGCCGCGTACTCCTCCTCCGTCAGCGCCCCGTTCTTCTGCAGCACCTTCGTGGGGACGCCGAGCTTTCCCACGTCATGCAGCATGCCGGCGTAGCTGATGGCGTCCGCCCGGTCGGGCCGCATGCCGATCTCGCGGGCGATCATGCCGGATCCCCTGGACACGCGCTCGCTGTGACCGCGGGTGTAGAAATCCTTGGTCTCCACCGCCTGGCAGAGTGCTTCCATCGTGGCCGCGTAGGCCCGCTGCTGCTCGGCGAACTGCCCCATCGCCCACCGTGCCACGAAAAGCGGAACGAGCACGAGGACCGCCGCAAAGGCACCCACGACCGTCCAGAGGGCGGCGATGAGCAAGCCGAGCACCGCGTAGCCGAGGTCAGATGCCAGCAGCAGCGTCAGGCTGGACTCCAGCCGGCCCCGGTCCCGCAGTCCGCTGTCCTTCCTGGTCAGCCGGAGCGCTCCCCAGAGCAGCCCGTGGTTGGTGATCACGTGGACGGCGGCGGCGGCGGCAAACGGCCAGATGATCATGGGAAACATGTGCGGCAGCGGCCTGCCCACATCGCCGTGGAGCGCGATGAACGTGCGCCCTGCCGCATAGCCGGACACGGCGTACATCGCTCCGTTGAACAACCGCTCGGCCACGATCAGTGGGCGGCGCAGGCTGAACACCGAGATCGCGCCCACCATAGCGGCGCCCACCGGCCCGAGCAGCACGACCGCCGCGAGCGTGGCAGATGAACTCGGGGACCACGCGGACTGGCGTGAGGTCAGCGGCGTCGACGTGGAGTCGCAGATCAGGAACAGCAGCTGGAGCACGCCCAGCTCGATCCACCAGCGGATGCCCACGGCCGCAAAGTGCATCGGGGCGATCAGCGCCACCGCCAGGATCACGACTGCGGCAATGTAGAGCCACACAGGCCGGGACACCTTGCCCATGGCTCCTCGCAATCACTCCTGGCGGCCAGTGCCCCCGGACTCTCGGACCTGTCTGACGCTCCGTGCTCCTGGCTAACGCTCCGTGCTCCCCGCTGACGCTCCGTGCTCCCGCACGGGTAGCAGCGGCGCGTCGTAAGACAGCGACTTAGAGTAACGCGTGAAACCCGAATTCGCGTAGACCTCTTGTATTTTGTCAACAATTAGTCGTCCGCTATGCGCGGTGTGTAATCAAATGTCGCCACCGAATCCCGGCGTGCGCGCCGTGGATTGGGTGGGCATGCCAGCTGGCGGATAGCGCGCGGGCCATGGCTAGCGCGCGGGCCGGCTAATCGCGGGCTATTCCGCGCGGAAATCCGTGACTTCGAGCTCAACCCGGACTGCCTGAATCCGGCTCAGCACCTTAGTTCTCAGCTCGGTCGGCACCGGCTCGGATCCGCAGTGCTTGTGCACCAGGCGCTTTACTGCCTCTTCGAGCCCGTACTCACGGAGGCACGGGCCGCATTCGTCGAGATGCTCGCGGATCTCCGCGCACCCCGAGACCTCGATCTCCCCGTCCAGATAGCTGTAAACGCGAGCGAGCACTTCGCTGCAGGGCACCTCGTGCGGCTTACCACAGCTCATCTCGCGTCCTCCCCGGGTTCCTCACCCGATGATGACGCCTCACCGTTGCTCGCCGCCGCCGCCTTTACCAATCCGCGGTCAGCGGCGTAGTC
Source organism: Actinomycetota bacterium (assembly GCA_003168215.1). Taxonomy (GTDB): domain Bacteria; phylum Actinomycetota; class Actinomycetes; order Streptosporangiales; family Streptosporangiaceae; genus Palsa-506. The sequence continues at coordinate 19,667 of PMSW01000082.1, read as the reverse complement.
CTGGAGCATCTCGCGGAGCTGCCGGCGGCCGCGGTGCAGGCGTGACATGACGGTGCCGATCGGGGTGCCCATGATGTCGGCGATCTCCTTGTAGGCGAATCCTTCGACATCAGCCAGGTACACCGCGATCATGAACTCCTCGGGAAGGGCCTGCAGCGCTCGCTTGACATCGGAGTCGGGAAGCCGCTCCAGTGCTTCGGCCTCGGCTGACTTCAGGCCGGACGAAGTGTGCGACGCCGCCCTGGCGAGCTGCCAGTCCTCGATCTCCTCGGTGCCTGCCCGCTGCGGCTCGCGCTGCTTCTTGCGGTAGGAGTTGATGAAGGTATTGGTCAGGATCCGGAACAGCCACGCCTTAAGGTTGGTGCCGGGCTGAAACTGGTGGAACGAGGCGTACGCCTTGGCGAAGGTTTCCTGCACGAGGTCCTCGGCATCCGCCGCGTTCCGGGTCATCCGCATCCCCGCGGAGTACAGCTGATCCAGGTAAGGCAAGACATCACGTTCGAAGCGCTCGCCGCGCTCCTCGAGCGTCTCGGGAACCGGACCCACCTCCTCGGCGATTCTCGCCTGCGGCTGGCCGGGATGCCAGCCGTATAGGCCGGAGGATATCTTGCCAGGGCCGGCCTGCCCGTGGGCAGCTACCGTCATCGAGGCATTTCGCGGTCGGCATCCGGCTAGGGACATGCGGTGTGCAACACGGCACGGATGCGCTTCATTCCGCGACCGGCATCAGCGCCGTAGCCTATCCCGCTTGGCCTGGCAGGCAACGCAGCGCGCCGCGTCTGGCCTGGCCTCAAGCCGCCCTTCCGGCACGCCAGCACCGCAATCGGCGCACACTCCATAGGTCCCCTGCTCGATGCGATGCAGCCCGCCGACCACGGCGGAGCGCTGCTGCCGCACCGTGGCCAGCATCGCCGCCGTCCGCTGGGTCTCGGTGAGATTAGCGCCCGCATCCGCCGGATCCTGCGGATACTCAGCCCCCAGCTCGACTGGCGGGCTGGATCGCTCGATCACCGAAATGGACCTGTCAAGCTCATCGCGGATCTCTTCCAGGCGCTTGCGCGCGACGTCGGTATCCATCCGATCCTCACCTCTTCTCCGCGCGGGACTGGCAGCACGCCCGATCGGGCCCGCTGCCGGGCCCGGTTCAGCGGGCTCAGAACAGCGTGTCGGGACCGCTACCCGGGACTCCCCGGGACGCACCGCTCCGTAATCTCGGCGAGCGGGCAGGCGGCTCCCCTGGCAACCCCGCGTATGCCGGGCCGGCGGGTTCAGGGGCGGCCGGTTCGGGGGCGGCGGATTCGGGCTCAGCCGGCTCAATCAGCCGGGGTCCGTTGTTGCGCACCGAGTTGACCGCGGTCGATACTGGGCGAGAGATCAGTCCGCCGGAGCTAGCCGGGGCCAGCGATCCGAGCAGGTCGCCGGTGTCGCTATTGCCGGGATCGAGCCAGTCCGCCCAGCGCGCAGGCCCGATCACCATCGGCATCCGGTCGTGAATCCTGCCGAGCTCGTCCGGCGCGCTGGTCGTGATAATGGTGGAGGTCCACAGCCATGCGTCCGGGTGATCGTCGGGAAATGCCCGGTTACGCCAGAGTTCGTAGAGGCCGGCGAAGGCGAGTGGCGCACCATCTGCGCGGAAGATGTAGTAGGGCTGCTTGGCGGCCTTCGCATCGGTGCCGGGCCGGTACCACTCGTAGTAGCCGTCGGCGGGCAGCAGGCACCTGCGGCGGGCGAACGCGCGGCGGAAGGCCGGCTTGACGTTCACGGTCTCTGACCGGGCATTGATCATGCGGCTGCCGATCGAAGGGTCCTTGGCCCAGAAGGGGACCAGCCCCCAGCGGACGACGCGGAGTTCCCTCGCCTCCCCCGGGGCATGCTCGCTGCCTTCCTGCTGCTCGCTGCCGTCCTNNGCTGCCGTCCTGCTGCTCGCTGGTTCCACGGGATCGGCGGGTGATGACCGCGTAGACCTGTTTCGTCGGCGCGACGTTATAGTCGGGCTCCAGCGGCTCGGGAACGCAGTCGCGCTCCACGCCGAACTCCTCAAGGAGCTCGATGCGCTTGCGCGCAGAAGCGTACCGACCACACATGGCCCCACCTTGACAGCACGTCGCAGACCCGGGGGGAAGCCCAGATTGTGGCGGTTCATAGCCAAGATCCGGGTTTGCCAAACCTTGCGGAGGCCACCAGTCACGTCGTGTCCGAGAAATCCGCCGTGCCCGGAAACAGCCCACTGCGCACTTCCGCCGATCCAGCGCGGGACCTGCGCGGGACCTGCGCGGCACCTGCGCGGCACCTGCGCGGCACCTGCTCGGGGCCAGCGCCGCCGATCCTCCCGGCCCGGGCAGGCACCGGTCCGGTACGGGCCAGGCGGCCGCGCAGCCAGTACGCTCGCAGCATGGACGATGGCGCTGGGCAAGGCGGCGGGCTTGCCCCTGACTGGCGAGCACCCGCCGGGACCGGTCCCGTCCAGGCACTGGTTCGGCTGCCTGGCTCGAAATCGATGACGAACCGCGCGCTCGTGCTCGCCGCGCTTGCGGACGGGCCGACCACGATCAGGAACCCGTTGAGCGCGCGGGACACCGCGTTGATGGCGGATGCGCTGCGCGCGCTCGGCGCGGTGATCAGGACGGAGCCGGGCGACCAGGCCGCTGACCCGCAGGCAGCGCTGCCAGACTGGCTCGTGACACCGGGGCAGCGCCCTGACCGCGCGACAGTGCACCCGGCCAGCGCGGCGGCGGACACGGGCAGCGCGACGCTAAACGGCAGCGCGCCGGCGCACGCGAGCAGCGCGACGGTAGACGTCGGCAATGCCGGTACCGTGCTGCGGTTCGTCCCGCCGGTCGCCGCGCTCAGCACTGCCGACGTGGACTTCCGCGGTGACCCCCGGGCGTCCGCGCGGCCCGTCCGGCCGCTGCTGGCCAGCCTGCGTGAACTCGGCGCGACGATCGACGACGGGGGCCGCGGCGCCCTGCCGTTCGTGGTGCGCGGCCGCGGCGCCGTCCGCGGCGGCACCGTCACCCTGGACGCTTCGGCCTCTTCCCAGCTCGTCTCCGGGCTGCTGCTCGCCGCGCCGCGCTACGACAAGGGCGCCGAGCTGCGCCATGAGGGCGCCCGGATGCCGTCAGCGCCGCACCTGGCGATGACGGTGCAGATGCTCCGCGCAGCGGGGGCCGACGTGGAGACGGGAAGCCGGCTTCGCAGCGAGACCGGCCACGGAGCGTCCGTTCCGGATATATGGCGAGTGCACCCGGGCGTGCTCTCGCCAGGGACCGTGACGGTGGAACCCGACCTGTCCAACGCCGGGGCGTTCCTTGCCGCCGCGCTGGTCACGGCCGGCACCGTGACGGTGGCCGGCTGGCCGCGGCGAACCTCGCAGCCGGCCGCGCTGATCCTGGATGTGCTGACCAGGATGGGAGCCGTGTGCACGCTGACACCCGGCGGCATGCAGGTGACCGGCTCGGGCGAGATCAGCGGCGTCACGGCGGACCTCGGCGATGTCAGTGAGCTCACCCCGGTGCTGACTGCGCTCGCCGCGCTGGCCAGCGGGCCGTCGGTGTTCACCGGCATCGGCCATCAGCGTGCGCAGGAGTGCGACCGGCTGGCGGCGCTGGCACGGGAGATCGGCGCCCTCGGCGGCGACGTCACCGAGCTCCCGGACGGCTTGGCGATCCGCCCGAGGCCGCTGCGCGCCGATGGCACCGTCTTCGCCAGCTACGACGACCACCGGCTGGTGATGGCCGCGGCCGTGCTCGGGCTCGCCGTGCCGGGGCTCCGGGTGCAGAACGCAGCTACTGTCAGCAAGACGTTCCCCGGATTCACCGGCTCCTGGGCCGCGATGCTGGCGGGCACGCCCTGAGCCGGCGCATCGGCTACGCCGGCCTGGACGAGGACGATGTGCGCGTCCGGCCGGGCAAGGGATCGCGGCCGAGGACGCGCCGCAGGCCCGCCCATGAGGACGCGGCGGAGGGATTCGTCGCCGCGGTCGACCGGGGCAGGTACCGCTGTTTCGTCGGCGACCTGGCGGTCACCGCCATGGGCGCTCGGGAGCTAGGGCACCGCCGCGTGGTCGTCGGGGACATGGTCCGCCTCACCGGCGACATTTCCGGTGCGCCGGACGCCCTCGCGCGCATCGTGCAGGTGCTGCCGCGCACGTCGGCCCTCCGGCGGTCACCGGACGACACCGACCCGGTCCAGCGCGTGATCGTCGCGAACGCCGAGCAGCTGGTGATCGTCTGCGCGCTGGCTGACCCGCCGCCCAGGACCAGGCTGATCGACCGCTTCCTGGTGGCCGCCTATGACGCGGGCCTCGATCCGCTGCTCTGCCTGACCAAGGCCGACCTGGCGTCGCCCGATGTCATCTTGGCCGGCTACGCGCCGCTCGGGCTGCGGCACGTGGTCACCGGCCGCGGGACGGACCTGGCGGTAGTGCCCGGCGAGCTGCGCGCCGAGCTCACCGGCCGGGTGAGCGTGCTCGTCGGGCATTCAGGCGTCGGCAAGTCAACCCTGGTCAATGCGCTGATCCCGGCGGCCGAGCGGGCGGTGGGGACAGTCAGCCCGGTGACCGGGCGCGGCCGCCATACCTCGTCGTCGGCAGTGGCATTCCGGCTGCCCGGCGGCGGCTGGATCATCGATACCCCTGGGCTGCGCGGCTTCGGCCTGGGGCATATCTCCCCGGACAATGTCGTGCGCGCCTTTCCCGACCTGGCCGCGGGCATCGAGCGATGCCCGCGCGGCTGTAACCACCTGCAGGCCGACTGCGCCCTGGACGCCTGGGTGGCCGAGCAGGACGATGACGGCGCGTTGCGCGGCAGGCTGGACTCGCTGCGCCGGCTGCTGCGCAGCAGGGATGGCGGCGACCCAGCCGGGGATGACGACCCAGCCGGGCATGATGACCCGGGCAGGGATGATGCCGGACGGGGCTGACCCCCGCGCAGCCCGGTGCGATCGGGTCAGCTTGTGACGGCGGCTGACGTCCTGGCGCTGATCGGCGCGGGCATGCTCGCGGGCGTAACCGGCACCGTGGCCGGCCTCGCGTCGCTGGTCTCCTATCCGGTGCTGCTCGCGTTCGGGCTGCCGCCGCTGTCCGCGAACGTGACCAACACGGTGGCGCTGACGTTCGCCAGTGCGGGCGCCGCTGCCGGATCCCGGCCGGAGCTGGCTGGCCAGGGCAGCCGGGTGCGCCGCATTGGCCTCGTTACCGCGCTGGGCGGGGCGGCCGGGGCCTCGCTGCTGCTGCTGACGCCGCCCGGTGCGTTCGAGTCCGTCGTGCCCGCCCTGATCGCCGGCTCGTCCCTGGTGCTGCTCCTGCAGCCGCTGATCAGGCGGCCGGGCGGGCAAGCCCGCGGCGAGGGCAGCCGGCCGCTGCAGGCGGCAACGTTCGTTGTCGCGATCTACATGGGGTACTTCGGCGCGGCCGGGGGAATCCTGATGCTCGCGGCACTCTCTGCCATGCTGAACGAGTCACTGGCCAGGATCAATGCGGTGAAGAACGTCGTCTCCGGGCTGGCAAACACCGTCGCCGCAATCGCCTTCGCCGCGTTCGGCCCGGTGCGCTGGACGTTCGTGGTGCCGCTTGCCGCCGGCTTCCTGATCGGCGGCTATACAGGCCCGGCCATCGCGCGCAGGATCCCGGGGCCGGTGCTGCGCATCATCATCGGCGTGGCCGGCCTGGCACTCGCGGTGAAGCTCGGCATCGCCGCCTACCGGTGACATTACTGTCAGGTCCGGAACGTGCCCCAGCTCCGCACGATGATCACGAGACCGTCATCGGCCAGCGTCTCCAGTGCCCGCGTGACGGTGCGCCGCGCGACTCCGTAGTGATTGGCCAGCGCTGCGACGGACGGTAGCCGGTCATCGGCCTGCCATTCCCCGCGCTCGATCCGCTTGCGCAGGTCAGCCAGCACGCGCTGTCCTGGCGGCACGGGTGAGCGGTCAGTGGCCACCTGTCCATGATCACAGAGAGCCGTCACTGCGTGCGTCCCGTCTGTACCGTTTCGTGCGTCTATCTTGTCGCTACTGTATTTACCGTCTACCATGTCGATCAGGCATATGAACCCACGGTTGCGGAGAGGTAGCACGATGCTTACTAGAGGCGCGCAGACCACACTTAACGATCTTCGCTGGCACTGGTCCGATGCGTATGACATCGACTGCCGGGACGGCGTCTGGTTAGCCGCGCCCAAGACAGACCCGTTCGCGATCATCTCGCGTGACAACTCCGGCGAGCTGCGCGAGGCAATCATAGACGACTACGCGAAGCGAGCCGGCCGCCGCACGGCAGGCGGGTGCAGCACCTAGCCATGGTCACTGGCGGCAAGACTCGTTGTCACTCAGTTCGCCATGCCCAGCTCCAGAGCCTGCGGGCCGAGACGCCGCTGCGGCCCAGGATGATGTAGCCCATCCCGGTCACCGTGCGACGGCCCAGGCCGGGTGCACGTCCGCCGACCAGCGCCCCGGCAGCGAGAAAAGGCGGTACCGTTTCGCGGCATGGCGGGCTACGACGACGACCTGCGTTTCGCGCACGTGCTGGCCGACGCGGCAGACGACATCACCGCGCGGCGGTTCCGCGCCGTCGACCTGCGGGTCGAGACGAAGCCCGATCTCACGCCGGTGACGGACGCCGACAAGGCCACCGAGGAGTCGCTGCGGAACGTGCTGCGCAGGGCACGGCCGCGGGACGCGATGCTGGGCGAGGAGTTCGGCCGGACCGGTTCCGGTGCGCGGTGCTGGGTGATCGACCCGATCGACGGCACCAAGAATTACGTCCGCGGCGTGCCGGTCTGGGCGACGCTGATCGGGCTGATGGACGGCGATGAGGTCGTAGTGGGCGTCGTTTCGGCCCCCGCGCTCGGCCGCCGGTGGTGGGCTGCGCGCGGTGGCGGCGCCTGGACCGGCCGCGGGCTCGTCAAGGCGTCCCGGTGCCGGGTCTCCGAGGTAGCGAGGCTCGAGGACGCCTCGCTCTCCTACTCGGGCGTGTCCGGCTGGGAGGAAAGCGGCCGGCTGGACGGATTCCTCGGCCTGGCTCGCTCGGTCTGGCGGACGCGCGCCTACGGGGACTTCTGGTCGCACGTCCTGGTAGCGGAGGGCGCGGTGGATATCTCAGCCGAACCCGAGGTAACGCTCTGGGACCTCGCGGCACTGCAAGTCGTCGTCGAGGAGGCCGGCGGCATCTTCACCGACCTCGCGGGCAGGGCAGTTCCGGACGGCGGCAGCGCCGTCTGCACCAACGGGCGGCTGCATGAGCAGGTGCTTGACCGGCTGGCAGCCGGTGCCTGACCGGCGGGTGTCCGGGTGCCTGACCGGCCTGGCAGATGCGGCTGGCCAACTGGCGCCAGTCTGAGGGTTGCCCTCGGCGGCATTATCGCGGATGCTGGTTTGCAGCAGAGTTCACAAGTTCACAAGCTACGGCGTACTGCGGGACGATGCCCGCGCGAGGCAGGCGGCCGGCGGCCGGAAAAATCGATGCCGGGGCCTCAAGGGAGCGATCGATCATGAAAGTACGGGACGGGATGACCGCGGTGGTCCTGACCATCGGTCCAGCGCACACGCTGCGCGACGCATCCCACCTGATGTCGGCCCGCCGGGTGGGCGCTGCTGTCGTGATCGACCCCGAGCACTCCGGCATCGGCATCCTGACTGAGCGCGACGTCCTCGACTCGATCGGTGCCGGCCAGAATCCCGATACCGAGATCGTCGGGAAGCACCGGACCGATGACCTGGTGGTTGCCACGCCCGACTGGACGCTCGAACAGGCCGCGCACGCCATGGTGCGAGGAAATTTCCGGCACTTGGTGGTCATCGACGGCGGGGAGGTAGCTGGCCTGCTCTCGATGCGCGACATCGTCCGGGCCTGGGCGCCGGCCGAGCTCCCCGGCGTGGCTGCAGGAGCCTCAGGCCAGCCTGAGCGGGAACCTGCCCGCCATAGCTGAACCTCCCGCCATAGCTGAAACCTAACCGCCATGGCTGAACGTGTCCGCCATGGCTGAACCTGCCCGCCATAGCGCGGTCCCTGCGACTAGCGTGCGGTCCTTGCGGCGTCGGCCTGGGTGCGCAAGAGTGAGGCGCCATGCAGCTATCCGGCACGGTCGCGCTGGTGACCGGAGGATCGTCAGGCATCGGCGCGGCGACCGCCCGTGCCCTCGCCACCGCCGGGGTGCGACCGCTGCTCGCGGGCCGGGATCCCGGTCGCCTGCAGGCGGTCGCGCGGGAAACCGGCGGACTGGCGCTCGCAGCCGACCTCGCCACCGCTGACGGGCCGGCCGTGCTGGCCGAGGCGGCCACTCAGGCAGCCGGTCCTGACGGAATCGACGTGCTGATTAACAACGCAGGGATCGGCTGGGCGGGGCCGATCGAGCAGATGACCGCGGAGCAGGCCGCCAACCTCATCGCGGTGGACCTCACCGCGCCGATCCAGCTGACCAGGCTGCTCGTGCCCGGCATGGCCGCGCGCGGGCATGGTCACGTCGTGTTCGTCTCCTCCATCGCCGGCGCGACCGGCGTACGCGGGGAGGCCGTTTACTCCGCCGCCAAGGCAGGGCTCGGCTGTTTCGCCGAGAGCCTGGCCAGCGAGCTGGCCGGCCGGGGCGTGGGTGTATCGGTGATCGTGCCCGGCGTCATCGACACCCCGTTCTTCGAGCACCGGGGGCGCCCGTACGACCGGAGGAGGCCAGCTCCCCTGCCGGCGCAGCGGGTGGCACACGCGCTGGTCCGCGCCATCGAGCGGGAGCAGGGCATGGTCTTCGTCCCGCGCTGGATGCGGCTGCCAGCCTGGCTGCACGGCGCACTGCCCGGCACCTACCGGCGGCTGGCTGGCAGGTTCGGCTAGCACATCCCGCCAGCGCACAGCGATGCGGTGACTAATCCGCCGAACGTTATTCATTCGCTGCGAAAAGCCTGCTAGCGCAAGTGGTTTGAGGCTAACGTGCTGACCTGATCCCCTTTGTACCGGTGGCCGGGCTGCACCCTTCGGCCGATTCGGCGCTGCATGCACGGCTCAGCGTGGCATCGCGATCACTTTCTGGTCTCTTGGGCTCAATGTCCGAAGACATGGCACCGAGAAGGGACCCCCATTGACGCCCTTTGAGTGGGCCCGACCGAGCCGGGCGGGCGCAGTGCTTGCCGCCGGGACGGCTGGAACTCTGCTGCTGTTCATGGCGGCCGGTCCCGCGAGTTCTGCCACGCACCCGAGCCCGAGCGCGAAGGTTGCGGTTTCGCAAGGAATCAGCGCCGCAGTGCTCTCTGGCGACCCCGTGTTCGGCAAGACTCCCCCGGGCACCCCGGAGACCGTGTCCTTCATCCTGAAGACCCGTCACCTCGGCCTGCTCCAAGGCGATGTGGGGAGCGGCCTGCCGCTCGGCCGCCTCTCCGTCGGCCGGTTCGCCCGTGACTTCGGGCAGACCCCGGCTGACATCGCCGCGCTGAGACTTTACCTAGCCCGGTTCAGGATCCGCACGAAGGCCTACCGGGACGCGCTGGATGTCACGGCCCACGGCACCGCCGGCAAGTTCGACAAGGCCCTCACCGTCCAGCAGGACAACTTCCGCATCCCCGCGGTCAAGGCTCATCTCGGCCAGCCCGGGCGACCTGCCATGACCATCCATGGCACCACGGACAAGCCGCTGCTGCCGCGCGGCATCGCCCGGTTCGTGCTGGCGATCCTGGGCCTGACCGACTACCCGGTGGCCAGTAGCAACGCCGTGCACGAGCCGGCGCTCGCCCAGGGCGTGCAGCCGGCCACCGTGCAGACTGGCAACCGCACCCCGGAGGACTTCGCCAGGCAGTACAACCTCGACCCGCTGTACAAGGCGGGCTTTACCGGCGCCGGCCAGACAATCGGGATCGTCACGCTGGCCAGCATCAAGCCCTCGGATGCCACGTTCTTCTGGAAGCACGTGCTGCACATCAAGACACGGTCGCGCAAGATCAAGCTGGTCAACGTAGACGGCGGCGCAGGCAAGGTCAGTAACGCAGCCGGATCTGGCGAGACCACCCTGGACGTCGAGCAGTCCGGCGCGATCGCGCCCGGCGCGAAGGTCGTCGTCTACCAGGCGCCCAACACCGACCCCGGCTTCCTTGACGCCTTCTACGACGCTGCCAGCCAGAACGTTGCCGGCACCGTCTCGACAAGCTGGGGCGAGGCCGAGACCGTGATCGACACGGCCGTGGCGTCGGGCACGGAGACCCCGGCCTACGAGCAGTCATTCAACGAGGCGTTCCTCGAGATGGGCGCGCAGGGCCAGAGCAGCTTCGTGGCTCAGGGCGACGCGGGCGCGTTCGACGACTCCGACGAGCTTGGCACCACGGAGCTGGCCGTGGACAACCCCGGCGACAGCGCCTGGACCACGTCGGCTGGCGGTACCACGCTGGCAGGGACGATCCCGCTGTCCAAGACCGTCTCGGCGCACATCCCGGCCCAGCGCGCCTGGGGCTGGGACTGGCTCTGGCCGCACTTCGCCGCGTTCGGTGCCCCCTCGGAGCCTGCCTTCGCGCTCGCTCAGGCTGCTGGTGGCGGCGGCGGCTTCAGCGCGGATATCCCGATGCCGCGCTACCAGCGGCTGACCCCTCGCATCCGGCATTTCAGCGACGCTGAGTACCTGACGCCGATCGACCCGAAGCCGTTCGGCGGCGTGCCGCTGCCGACCAAGTGGGCCTTCAATCCCAAGCCGTCAGTCAGCACCGGCACCGGCTCCGGCCGGGCGCTGCCGGACGTCTCTACCGACGCCGACCCGTTCACCGGATACGAGGAGTACTTCACCGGGTTCACCGGTAACCCGCTTGAGGTTGGCTGGGGCGGCACGAGCTTCGTGGCGCCGCAGCTGAACGGCGCAACCGCCGTCATCGACCAGGCAGTCGGCCACCGGGTCGGCTTCTGGAACCCGTCCATCTACCGGTGGGCGGCCGGCCCGCACTCGCCGTTCCGCCCGCTGGACACCGCGAGCGCCAGCAACACCAACCTGTTCTACACCGGCACGCCAGGCGCTGTCTTCAACCCTGCCAGCGGCCTCGGCACGCCTAACCTCGCAAGGCTGGCACGCTACTTCGCGCGCTCCTAGGCGAACCAGATCACGTCGTCTGTGACACCCAGGGAGGCGCTAAAGGGAGCATCCTCATCCGGTGGTAGCCGGTGCTCCGGCGTGCCGGCGGGCAGCGTCAATGACTGCCATGGTCGCGGGCCACGCCTGCGCGCCGGCCCGGACCACGCTCCACATCCTGCGGTCGGTCCGGGCTAGCGCGAGCGGCACCATGCGCAGCCGATCGGCCCCCGGGGCATCAGCTGGCAGCAGGCAGACGCCCTGCCCCGCGAGCACGAGATCGATGACCAGTTCCAGGCTGTCCGCGCGGTGCCGGATTCGCGGTGTCCAGCCGGCCAGCGCGCAAAGCCTCGCGGCAAGCTCGTCGTCGCCTGAGTCGCGGGAATTGCCGATCCAGAACGCGTCACGGACGCTCTCCAGATCATCCGGAGTGCGGATCCGTGCCGGGACAGCAGAATCCGGCGGCACTGCCATCATCATCGGGCTAAGGCCCAGCAGCGAGCGGACATGCCGCCCGCCGCGGGGGACCAGCGTGTAGTCGTAGACGAAGCCCAGGTCGATCTGGTCGGCGTCCAGCAGTTCGTCCACCTCGGTCGGCTCACGTTCCTGCAGCTCCAGTTCCACCAGGGGATGCATGCGGGCCAGTTCATCGGCCACCGGCAGCAGGTGCTGCCGCAGCGCCGTGGTGTACCCGGCGACGCGCACCAGCCCGCTTGGCTCCGCTGCGGCAGCCAAGTCCAGCTCAGCGGCGGTCACGGCGGCCAGGATTCCCTCCGCGTGCCCGACCAGCCGCCGGCCGGCCGGCGTCAGCCGGACACGGCGGCCCGCCGCCTCCAGGAGCGGCACTCCAGCCTCACGCTCCAGCGCGGCCAGCTGCTGGCTGACCGCGGAGGTTCCGTAGCCGGTGGCCTGGGCGACGGCGGACATGGTGCCCAGCCGGGACAGTTCCACCAGCACCCTGAGCCTGCGCAGGTCCATCAGCTCATTATCCGTGCTTGGTGAACAATACGTTCAATGACCTGCGCTAGACGCGGACGATGGTCCGCGATCGAATGGATACATGAGGATTCCCGCGCCTGCCCTGGCCGTGTCGGCCATGCTGTCGGTGCAGACCGGCGCCGCGCTGAGCACGCACTTGTTCAGGGCACTCACCCCGGCTGGCTCCGCCTGGCTGCGGCTGGCCATCGCGGCGATCATTCTCCTGCTGATCACCAGGCCCCGGCTCCGCAGCACCGGCTGGCCAGCACTGCGCGGCACCCTGCTGCTGGGCTCGGCGACGGCCGTGATGAGCCTGTCATTCATCGAGGCAGTCGCCCGGATACCGCTAGGGACAACGGCGGCTATCGAGTTCCTCGGGCCACTCGGCGTCGCGGCCATCCGCAGCCACCGGCGCTCGGCCCTGGCCTGGCCGGCACTCGCGCTGGCCGGGGTGATCGGGTTGACCGAGCCGTGGCAAGGGCGGCTGAGCCTGAGCGGCGTAGGTTTCGCCGTAGCGGCAGCCTTCGGCTGGGCCTGCTACATCCTGCTCACCCAGCACGTCGGCGCCCAGCTAGACGGGCTGCAGGGGCTGGCGATGTCGCTCGGCACGGCAACAATCATTGCCGCTCCGATTGGCGCATGGCCCGCCCTGCACGGCCTGACCCCGGGAATCGCGCTGCAGGGGCTGGGGCTGGCCGCGCTCGTTCCGCTGCTGCCCTTCGTGCTCGAGTTGCTGGCGCTGCGGCGGATGGCCGTCGCCCCCTTTGGCACCTTGATGGCCCTGGAGCCGGGCATAGCGGCTGTGATCGGCCTGCTGCTCCTTGGCCAGCTGCCCGCCGGCGGGCAGATCGCCGGCGTCGCGCTGGTGGTCACCGCGGGCATCGGCGCGCAGCGCACCGTACCCGCAGCCAGGCTGACGCCCGCCAGGAGCGCCGGCGAGCCCGCCTGTCCGTCGGCGCTCTGGCCCGGCGAGAGGCCGGACGGCTCTGCTGATCAGGAAGCAGGCAAGGGAACGCCGGCATCCCCGCCGACGCTGGCCGGATGTCCTTGAGCAGCCGTTATGCGACACCCGGGCGGGTGACGCGCTCAGTAAGGCGGCTAAAAGAGTAACGCGCGAGATGACGCTCTTGGGGATGAAGCCGTGCCGTGCGTAGAACCGTTGCGCAGCGTCGTTGGCGGCGTAGGCGGTAACGCTGGCCTGCTGCGCGCCGCATTCGCGCGCCCAGCTGAAGAAGTACCGGACGAGCAGGCTGCCGGTGCCGGCCCGGCGCGAGTCAGGGGCGACCCGCATGCTCTCCAGCACGGCTATCCACTCGGCATGGATCGAGCTAGGCCCGCTCAGCTTCCCGATCAGGTGCCCGATGACGCGGTCACCATCACGGGCCAGAGCGAGCAGGCAGGCCCGGTCGGCCAGCAGGCCGGCGTAGTACGCGGCGCCCTCAAGGGCCGGCCAGTCGACGTTCACCAGCGGATCGTGCTGGCCGGCGTCCTCGCGGAAGAGCCCGGCAACTGATGCGACGAGGGCATCGATGTCGTCACGGGTGGCGGCGGTCACGGTGACAGGTGCCATACCTACCGACGTTAGCGATGGCGGGCGCGGTCCGGGACCGCCAGGTAGCTTGATGGCCAGTTTAGTGAGGTAAGTCACGCCCCGGAGGCAGCGTGGCCCGGGCCTAGCCGCGGCCGATGAACGGCATCTTCGTGGCCATCAAGGTCATGAACTGGACATTGGCCTCCAGCGGCAGACTGGCCATGTGCACGACTGCGCTGGCGACCAGCCCGGCATCGATCATCGGCTCCTGGCGGGTGCTGCCGTCTGGCTGCAGGGCTCCGGCCGCAAGCGGGCCAGAAAGGTCCGTTGCGGCGTTGCCGATGTCGATCTGGCCGCAGGCAATGTCGTACTCGCGGCCGTCCAGCGAGGTTGCCTTCGTCAGGCCGGAGATCGCATGCTTCGTGGCGGTGTATGGCGCCGAGTGCGGCCGCGGCGAAGACGCGGACACTGATCCGTTGTTGATGATCCGCCCGCCGCGGGGAACCTGCGCCTTCATTACCCTGAAGGCGGCCTGGGTGCAGAGGAACGCCGCGGTCAGGTTCGCGCCAACCGCCGCCTGCCACTCGGCGAATGGCACGTCTTCCAGCGGCACCGGCGGGGAGGCCCGGCCCGCGTTGTTGAACAACAGGTCCACCCGGCCGAAGTACCGCTGCGCCTGATCGAACAGCCGCCGGACATCGCCTGGATCCCCGGCGTCCGCGACGACGCTCAGCAGCCGGGACCCGGCCGCCGAGCCGTCGCGCACGGTGCGCTCAAGCGGACCCGCCCGGCGCCCGGCGATCACCACGGAGTAGCCGCTGCGGCCCAAGGCCAGGGCGGACGCCCTGCCGATCCCCGTACCCCCGCCGGTGACTATCGCGACCTTGCCTGGCATAGCGCTGAAACGTAGCACTCTTGCGGCTGGCCGCCCATCCCCGCCGGGTGCGATTCACCGGCGGTAGGTTCTGGTGGTGGCCGATGTCGTTTTCGTCGGCGTCACGACCGGCTCGTCGCTCGTCCACCGGGCGATGCCGGCCTGGCAGCCGCTGCTGGCCTCGCCGTGCGGCCTGCGTGGCGTCGATATCAGCCTGGGCGCTGACGACGGCACCTATGTCAGGCTGCTCGGCGACCTGCTGCGGGACGAGAGCGTGGCCGGCGCCGTTGTCACGACGCACAAGGCCCGGATGTTCCGGGCGGGCCGGGAGCTCTTCGCCCGCCTCGACCCGGTTGCCCTGGCCTGCGAAGAGGTCAACGCCGTCAGGCGCACCGGCGGCGGCTTGCACGGCTGGGCGCGTGACCCCGTCTCGGCCGGGCGCGTCGCCGACCGCATCTGGCCGGACGCCGAAGGGCAGGTCATCTGCCTCGGCGCCGGCGGGACCGCGGTGGCGCTCGCCCGTCACCTGCTCACCACGCGGCCGCGCCTACGATTCGCCTGCGCCGACCAGGACCCTGCCGCCGTCGGGCATCTCGCGCGGCTGGCCGCACGTCCCGTCGCCGGCTACGTCGGCACCGGGCACTGGGATGACCTTGTCAGCACGGCACCGCCCGGCTCGCTGATCGTCAACGCGACCGGGATGGGCAAGGACCGGCCAGGCTCGCCGATCACCAGCCGGGCACGATTCCCGCCGCGTTCGGTCATCTGGGAGCTTAACTACCGGGGGGACCTGAAGTTCCTCAGCCAGGCTCGGCTGCAGGCACGCGGCCGCCAGCTCCAGGTCCACGACGGCTGGCAGCTGTTCTGCCATGGATGGGCGGCGGCGCTCACCCCGATCCTCGGCCTGCCCGATGACGACGCGCTGGGTGACCAGTTCGCCGAAGCAGCGCAATCGCTGCGGCCCGGCGCCGGCTGATCGGTTCCGGGCAGCCGGGCGCGCGGCGGGGCCTGCTCAGAGCCGGTCAATTTGAGCGGGGCGGAACCCCTGGCCCGCGCTCAGGGGCGCCGGGCGACGCCGCAGTACAGGCCGCGTGCGCCGTCGCTGTCCGCGGTCTCGGGATTCTCGGCCCGCCACATGCCCGCGTAGGTCACGTCCGGCTCAGCGCCTTGCTGCGCTGGCACCAGCTCCAGCCCGTCGAAGAACCGGGCGATTTCCGCCCGCGACCGGGGATGGATATTCTCCGTGGCCCGGTCGTACACAGCCTGGCCTGCCTGTACCTGGGTCGGCGGCAGCCTGTCCGCGGTGAAGTGCGACAGCGCCAGGTAGCTGCCCGCAGCGGTGGCGTCGACGTAGCGACGCACGAGACCCCACGGATCCGAGCCGTCGGCCACGAAATGCATGACCGCGGTCATCAGCAGGCCGACCGGCTCGGCGAAGTCAATCATGGCGCGCAGGTCCGGGTGCCCGAGGACGGCGTCCGGGTCACGCAGGTCCATGGTGATGACCGCGGTCGTGCCGTCCGCCGCCAGCAGCTGCGCGGCATACGCGGCCACCATCGGGTCGTTGTCCACGTAGACGACGCGGGCGCTCGGCGCGATCTCTTGCACGGCCTGATGCGTATTGTCCTGCGTCGGCAGACCTGACCCGATATCGATGAACTGCCGGATGCCGGCCTCGGCGGCCATCCAGTTCGCGGCACGCTGATGGAAGGCACGGTTAGCCCAGATCCCGTCCTCAAGATCGGGCACGGCGGCCTTCAGCCTGTCGCCGAACTCCCGGTCGACCGGGAGGTTGTGCGTCCCGCCGAGGTAGTAGTCGTACAGCCGGGCCGGGCTGGGCCTGGTCGCGTCCACGCCAGGCACCGCCTGCTCGGGCTCGGTCATCTCGCCTCCGGAGATAGACGGGCGGATCAGTCTCAGCCGTGCAATGTCGCATCGTATCCCTGCCGGGCGAAACGACTCGGCCTGCCTGCCAGTGCCCAGAATGCGGCGGGACGGCCGGCGCCGTGGCAGCATGATCGGATGCGAGTCTTGCGGACTCCCGAGGATCGTTTCGCCGGCCTGCCCGATTTTGCCTATCCACCGCGCTATGCCGATGTCGGCGGCCTGCGGCTCGCCTACGTGGAAGCCGGGCCGGCGGACGGCGAGCCGGTACTGCTGCTGCACGGGGAGCCGAGCTGGTCGTTCCTGTACCGGCGGGTAATGGCGGTGCTCGCCGATGCCGGGCTGCGCGCGATCGCGGCGGATCTTGCCGGGTTCGGCCGGTCGGACAAGCCCGCCGAAACCGGTGATCACAGCTATGCGCGGCATGTCGAGTGGATCCGGGCGCTCGCTTTCGACCGGCTTGACCTGCGCAGGCTGACTCTCGTGGGGCAGGACTGGGGTGGCCTGATCGGGTTGCGGCTGGTGGCCGAGCACCCGGACCGGTTCGCCCGGGTGGTGGCGGCCAACACCGGGCTGCCCACCGGCGACCAGCCAATGCCCGAGGTCTGGCTGCGGTTCCGCGAGGTCGTGCGCACCGCGCCGCGGCTGCAGGTGTCTCGGCTGGTGCAGTCCGGCTGCCAGCTGGCGCTGCCCGCCGCGGTGCTCGCGGCCTATGACGCGCCGTTTCCGGACGAGAGCTTCATGGCCGGGCCGCGGGCGATGCCGGGCCTGGTGCCGACGTCCCCCGGTGACCCGGCATCGGAGGCGAACCGGGCAGCCTGGCGGCAGCTGTCCGCCTGGGACAAGCCATTTCTGGTGGCGTTCAGTGACCGCGATCCGATCACCGGCGCGATGGCGCCGATACTCAAGCGCGCCGTGCCGGGCGCCGCGGGCATCGAGCACCCGGTCATCGAGGGTGCCGGGCACTTCCTGCAAGAGGACGCCGGCGAACGGCTCGGCGCCCTGATCGCCGGCTTCGTCCGGTCCCGCCCGCCAGGCACCTGACGCCCGGGGTGAGCCCGCCGGAGTGCGCTCGCCGGGCCGGCCGGGTGCGCTCGCCGGGCCGGCCGGCCCGGACCGAACTGGAGCAGACTGTGGACAGGGATCAGGTGGCGCACTGGATCACGGCGTACGAGGCTGCCTGGCGGGCGCCAGGGACTGATGCGCTGGCCGGGATCTTCACGCCCGGCTCGACTTACCTGCAGGGGCCATACGAGGAACCAGTCGTCGGGCTGCCCGCGATCGCGCGGATGTGGGAAAGTGAGCGAGCCGGCCCGGACGAGGCGTTCCGGATGGCCAGCGAAATCATCGCGGTGGAAGGTGATACAGCTGTCGTGCGCGTGAATGTCAGCTACGGTGACCCGGCCACTCAGGAGTACCGGGACCTTTGGCTAGTGCGCTTTGCTGCTGACGGGCGCTGCGCCAGCTTCGAGGAGTGGCCGTTCTGGCCCGGAGAGCCGTTCTCGGCTGACCCCGGGCCGCGCTGAGCCCGGGCCGCGCTAAGCCCGGCGGCACGGCGGCGCGCGACGCGGGAGGAACGGCTCGTTCCGGGCCTGGGACGCTGGCCCCGCCGTCTTACCGACGGACACGTCGGCGCTCTTCCCGCGCCCGCGTCACCGCTAGAGCCGGCGCGAGGCGTCCCGCGCCTTCGCCGGCGGGTGATCGTCAGCCGGGCTAGCGGGAGCGCCGACCGCTGCGCCTCATGCGCACCGCCGACATCGCCAGCGCGGCCAGGGCCGCGATGATCACGAGCATGCCGCTCCACCGGGCCGGTTTCAAACCTTTACTCTTCACCCTGAATCCCCCGAATCTCCCCGTGGCCTCGCCGGATGGGAGGCCATGATCTCTTCCGGGAGTGAGCTACCCATTGCGCGGGGCGGTCATGCATGCCGACCGGATAGCGCCGGGAAAGGCCGGGGCACCGGGGTGTTATCGCCTGGCAGCGCGCTCAGGCTGATCGTCGGCTGGCGGCGTTACCGCGGGCAAGGCTGGGTACAAAACCGGCATGGCACGCGGTCACGCCGTCCTCCGGCGGCCAGCGGACGGCCCGGGATGAAGGGCGACCGGGTCGAAATAGTCGTGGACGCGGGCGGCGGGACGAAGACCTATGAGGTCGAAGCCACCCGCGCCGGGCGGCGCGTCGAGGTGGTCAGCCGTCGCGGCGTCGTGGAGGTAAGCGAGCTGACCAGGGGCGGCACCGCGATCAGGACGGCCCGTTTCATGGCAAGCCGGGTGATCGCCCTGGTCGAGCATCCCGCCACGGCCGCGCGCGCAGCCGCCAGATCTCGCCGTGAGCATCCAGCCGTGCCCGGTGACTAGACGGCCTATTTCCAAGGGTCCGGTCCGGCGTTTGCGCCCCCGTTTGTGCCGATAGGCGCCCGGGCTCGGCGTTGAACCCGACGTCGAGCCGGAATGACTTGCTGATGAGCGCTCCGGAGCGCGCGCCGTGGCAGTCGGCGGCCCGGTCCGGGCATCCGGCTATGCGAAGTGTGCCTTGTCCGAGATGAGTATGCCGAGTATTGTGCTCGACATGATGCTTGACATGGTGATGTCATGAGTATCCCGCACGTCCTTCTGGCGCTGCTGGCCGAAGGACCCAAGTACGGGCTGCAGCTGCGGGAGGAATTCGAGGCCGGGACCGGTGAGGTGTGGCCGCTGAACGTGGGTCAGGTGTACAAGACCCTGGGCCGGCTGGAACGTGACGGGCTGGCTGAATCCGACGGTACCGGCCAGGACGGACCGCAGAAGCGGTTCCGGATCACGCCCCGCGGTGAGGAGGCGCTGGCCGCCTGGCTGCGCACGCCGCCGGACCTGACCTCCCCGCCCCGCGACGAGCTGGTGATGAAGGTGCTGGTGGCCGCGCGGGTGCCCGGTACCGACGCGCATGAGGTGATCCAGGCGCACCGCCTGTACCTGCTGGAACTGATGCAGCAGTGGACGAGGCTGAAAGAGGGCGAGGCCCGGGATGATCTGGGCCTGGCGCTGGTGGTGGATGCCGAGTTGTTCCGGCTGGACGCGGTGACCCGGTGGCTGGACGCCGCCGACACGCGGCTCAGGCGGGCCGCCGCCGAGCCTCCCCGGCCTGCCCCCGTCCCCGCTCCGGTTCCGCAGCTTCGCCGGCTGGGGGCACGGCGGTGAGCGGGACGGAAGGGGGGGAAGGCGGGAGCGCGGCGATGGCCGTGCTGCAGCTGCGCGGCGTGTCCAAGACCTACGGTCAGGAGCCGGCCACGGTGCACGCGCTGGGCGGGGTGGACCTGTCGGTGCAGGCCGGGGAGCTGGTGGCGGTGATGGGGCCCAGCGGGTCGGGCAAGTCCACGCTGCTGACCATCGCCGG